>NZ_JBEZND010000075.1:0-18423 GCF_040706415.1 Streptomyces sp. NPDC048106
GCCAGGCGCTGCACCGTCTCGACCGGGTCGAGCGCCGGGCGGGTGGCATCGCCGAACGGGTCCCTTCCCTGCCAGCCGACGGTCCACAGACCGAAAGTGAACCTGTCCTCAGGGGTGGGCTGGAAGCTCATGGCGCGGCTCCTTGTTCCGTACGACTATTTCGTCATGGCCGTTTACAAATTAGTATGCGACCACGCCGGTGGGAAGAGACAACGTGTCTTCGACCACAAGGTGTCTTCGACAGATGTCTTCCACGGACGCCCCAGGGTGTCCTCGGGAGCGTCCCACAGCACATCCCGCGGAGCCGCGGAAGAGGGAGAGCCCCATGTCAGCAGCGGAGGGTCCGCTCGTCATCGGCGTGGACACGTCCACGCAGTCCACGAAGGCCCTGGTCGTCGACGCGGCCACCGGGCGGGTGGTGGCGAGCGGCCAGGCGCCGCACACCGTCACCGCCGGCGCGGGCCGGGAAAGCGACCCGCGCCAGTGGTGGGACGCCCTGTGCGAGGCGTTGCGCCAGTGCGGTGACGCGGCACACGAGGCGGCCGCGGTGTCGATCGGCGGTCAGCAGCACGGCCTGGTCACGCTGGACGAGCGCGGTGAGCCGGTGCGTCCGGCTCTGCTCTGGAACGACGTCCGCTCCGCGCCGCAGGCCCGTCGGCTGGTGGAGGAGCTGGGCGGCCCGAAGGCGTGGGCCGAGCGCACCGGCAGCGTGCCCGGGGCCTCGTTCACGGCGACCAAGTGGGCGTGGCTGGCCGAACACGAACCGGAGGCGGTCCGCGCGACCAGGGCCGTACGGCTCCCCCACGACTACCTCACCGAGCGCCTGACCGGGCAGGCCGTCACCGATCGCGGTGACGCATCCGGCACGGGCTGGTGGGCCTCGGGGACGGAGCAGTACGACGAGGAGACCCTGGCGCACATCGGGCTCGACCCGGCGCTGCTGCCCCGGGTGGTGCGTCCCGGCGAGGTGGCCGGGACCGTGCACGACGGCCACGGCCTGCCGTTCTCCAAGGGCACGCTGGTGGCCCCCGGCACCGGCGACAACGCGGCGGCCGCGCTGGGCCTCGGACTGCTGCCCGGCACCCCCGTGCTGAGCCTGGGGACATCCGGCACGGTGTACGCCGTGTCCCGGCACCGCCCGGCCGATCCCACCGGCACGGTGGCGGGCTTCGCCGACGCGCGCGGGGACTGGCTGCCGCTGGCCTGCACCCTGAACTGCACGCTCGCCGTGGACCGCGTCGCGACCCTGCTGGGACTGGACCGCGAGGCCGTGGCGCCCGGCGGCACCGTGACGCTCCTGCCCTTCCTGGACGGCGAGCGCACCCCGGACCTGCCGAACGCCTCAGGACTCCTGCACGGGCTGCGTCACGACACGACCCCGGGCCAGCTGCTCCAGGCGGCGTACGACGGTGCGGTGCACTCGCTGCTCGGTGCCCTCGACCTGGTCCTCGATGAGGACGCGGACCGTGACAGCCCGCTGCTGCTGATCGGCGGCGGGGCGCGGGGCCGGGCCTGGCAGCAGACCGTACGGCGGCTGTCCGGCCGGCCGGTCCAGATCCCCACGGCCAAGGAGTTGGTCGCCCTGGGTGCGGCCGCCCAGGCGGCCGGGCTGCTGACCGGCGAGGACCCGGCCGCGGTGGCCCGCCGCTGGAACACCGCGGCGGGCCCGGTGCTGGAGCCCGTGTCCCGGGACGACGAGACGCTGGCCCGGATCAGCGGGGTACTCTCCGACGCGGCCCCGCTGCTGGAACGGGGCACGCAAGACCGCTGAGCCGCGCCGCCCGGCCCTGGAACGAGGATTGACGCAGGCATGACCGCACCGCTGCACGAGGCCCGACCCACAGGGGTCGGCCGGCCCCTGCCGGACACCCAGCAGGGCATGCGCCGACGCAATCTCGCGCGAGTGCTGCACGCGGTCAGCGCCGAGGGCTCGCTGTCCCGGGCCGCGGTGTCCTCGCGCATCGGTCTGACGCGGGCCGCGGTATCGACCCTCGTGGACGAGCTGATCCGCTGGGGACTGCTGGAGGAACTGGGCCCCGAGCGGCCGGGGCGCGTGGGCCGGCCCGGGTCGGCGCTGGCGGTGAGCGGCCGTGGACCGGCCGGGATCGGGGCGGAGATCGGCGTCGATCATCTCGCGGTGTGCGCGGTCGACCTGCGCGGCGCGGTCCGCGCGCGGGCCGTGCGCCGGGGCGCCAACCGCGGCCGGGCGGCCGAGCCGGTGATCGCGGAGCTGACGACGCTGGTCCGCCAGGTGATCGCCGAGGCCGAGCGGGAGGAGCTGTGGCCCGCGGGCCTCGCGGTCGCCGTGCCCGGACTGGTGGCCCGTGACGGCCGCACGGTCGTACGCGCCCCCAACCTGGAGTGGCGCGACACGGACCTCGGGGCCCTGCTGCCCGGCGGCTGGCCGCTCACCGTGGACAACGAGGCCAACTTCGGGGCGCTGGCCGAGCTGTGGCTCGGCGCCGGCACGCCACGCGAATTCCTGCATGTGTCGGCCGAGATCGGCATCGGTGCGGCGGTCGTCGTGGACGGCCGGCTGCTGCGCGGGACGCGGGGGTTCGCGGGCGAACTGGGCCATGTGCCCGTACGACCGGACGGGCCGCCCTGCGCGTGCGGCGGGCGCGGCTGTCTGGAACAGTACGCCGGCCAGGAGGCGGTACTGCGCGCGGCGGGGCTCCGGCCGCGTGAGGACCTCGTCGGCCTGCTCGCCGAGCGCGCCGAGAAGGGCGAGGAGGGGGTGCGGGCGGCGCTGCGGGACGCGGGGACGGCGCTCGGCATCGCACTGACCGGGGCGGTGAACCTGCTCGACCCCGAGACGGTGGTCCTGGGCGGCGCCCTGGCCGGGCTCTCGCCCTGGCTCCTGCCCCCGCTGGAGGCGGAGCTGACGGGCCGTACGGCGGGCCCGGCCTGCCCCGTAGCCGTGTCCCCGCTCGGCCCCGAGGGGCCGCTGCTGGGCGCGGCACACTCCGTCGTCCGCGCCGTGCTGGACGATCCGGCCTCGGTGGCAAAACGTTCCTGACGCCTCGTCGGGCGCATGCGGACACTCCCCCCGCCGAAGGCTCCGGCGCTGCCGCGCGGGCCCCGGCGCACTTCCACACCCGAATGAGTGGCGAAGTTATCCACAGGCTCCCGCTTGTCCACGGAACCGTGGCGCACCCTTCTGCCGAGCCCGCCCGAGCCGTACCGTGAATCGCACGAGGCACATGCTGCCGGTGCGTCAGAACCGGTGCTCGCTTCGTGATTTGAGCGGCATTCACCCAGATCGGGCGGCATCGGACGGACGGATATCGGGGGACACATGCGCGGGGAGACCACCGGGAGTTTGCGGCGCGACGCCATCGGGTTGCGCGAGGTCCTGTTCCAGAGCATCACGGCGATGGCGCCGGCCGCCGCGGTGGCCGCGTCCATCCCGTCCGGCGCGGCCTTCGCGGGCGGCAGCCTGCCCCTGGCCGTGCTGGTCGCCCTGGTGGCCTGCCTGTTCACCGCCTCCTGCGTCGCCGAGCTGGCGCGGGAACTGCCCGCGGCCGGCTCGGTCGCCACCTACGCGGCGCGGGGGCTGCATCCGGCCGTCGGCTTCCTCGTGGGCTGGGGCTATGTCTTCGTGGAGATGCTGATCCCCCCGCTGCTGCTCCTGCAACTGGGCTTCACGGTGGCGGGGACTCTGCACGACGAGTGGCCGTCGTATCCGGCGGATCTGTGGTGGCCGTACTCCCTGGCGGGCGCCGCCGTGATCGCCGCCGCCGGATACCTCGGCGTGCGTGCCTCGGCACGCTTCGGCACCGTCCTCGGAGTCTTCGAGGTCCTTGTCTTCCTGGCGTTCGCCGTACTGCTGATCGGCAAGGCCGGCGGCGCCAACACCCTGTCCGTCTTCAGTACCTCACATACCGCCGCAGGCCATGCCGGGATCGGCGGTGTGTTCGCGGGATCCGTGTACACGGTCCTGGCATTCGCCGGATTCGAGGCGGCGGCACCGCTCGCGGAGGAGACGCGCGAGCCCCGGCGGACGATGCATCGCGCGGTGCTGGGCGCGGCGCTCGGCATCGGCCTCTTCTACGTCATCACCACCTATGCGATGACCGTCTATGTCGGGCCCGACCGGTTCGCCGGGTTCGGCGCGTCGGGCAGCGCGTCCTGGGAGGGCGTCGCCCGGGCCTCCTTCGGGCTCTTCTGGGTGCTGCTGTTCCTCGCGGTGGTCAACTCCACGATCGCCAACGCCAACGCGTGCTCGAACGTGTCGACCCGTACGGCCTTCGCCCTGGCCCGCATCCGGGTCCTGCCCCGGGTGCTCGCCACGCTCCATCCCCGGCACCGCTCCCCCGTGGCGGGCATCGCGGTGCAGACCGTCGTGGCCGTCGCCGCCGTCCTGGGACTCGGCCTCGGCTACGGTCCCGAGACCGCGTTCCTGCTCCTGGCCACCGTGATCGTCACGGTCGTGATCGGCGTCTACATCGTGGTGAACCTCGCGTGCGCCGGCCACTTCATACGGGCCGGCGGCCGGGCCCTCAAGCCGGTACGGCATGTGCTGTTCCCGGTACTGGGCATCGCCGCCTTCGTCCCGGCGCTGCTGACGGCGGCCGGCCTGCCGGTGTTCGACTTCGTGACCAAGCTGACGGCTCCGGTGTCCTACGCGGGCCCGATCGTCGGCGTCTGGATGGCGGCGGGCGTGGTGGTGCTGCTGATCCTGACCCGGCGTCACCCCGAGCGCATAGCCGATACCGCGCGGGTGCACATCGAGGAAGACGACCCGGCCGGCACGCAGCAGGACGGCGCTGTTCTCCGCTGACGGCGGCCACAGCGGCGCCGCGCCGCACGACCGGCCACACTCGGCGGTCCCGCCCACCGAGACGACGCGCCGCGCCCCGCGTCCTGGCCCGCACCCGCTCCTCGCCCCCCTCCCGACCGCACAGCCAGAAGGGACTCACGACACGATGACCGACCCCCGGATCCTCACCGTGCGACCGGAACCGGACGAATTCGCATGGACGTTCGGCGGAGCGGCACCCGTGGCCCGCATCGCGCCCGGCACGGTGCTCGACCTGTTCACGGAGGACTGCTTCGCCGGCCGGGTCCGCTCCGAGAAGGACCTCGTGTCCGAGGTCTGCGAGTTCCCGTTCCTCAATCCCCAGACGGGCCCCTTCCACATCGAGGGCGCCGAGCCGGGCGACACGGTGGCCGTGCACTTCGTGTCGATCGAGCCGGCCCGCGACTGGGCGGCGTCCACGACGGTCCCCCTCTTCGGGGCGCTCACCTCGACCCACGCCACCGCCTCGCTCCAGCCACCGCTGCCGGAGCGGGTCTGGATCTGGCAGCTGGACCGTGCGCGGCGCACCGCCCTCTTCCGCGCGCGGGACGGCGACTTCGAAAGGGAGCTGCCGCTGGAGCCGATGCACGGCACGGTGGGCGTGGCCCCGGCCAATCTGGAGGTCCGCTCGGCGCTGGTCCCGGACGCGCACGGCGGAAACATGGACACACCCGAGATGCGCGCCGGGGTCACCTGCTACCTCGGGGTCAACGTGGAGGGCGCATTGCTCAGCCTCGGCGACGGGCACGCCAGGCAGGGCGAGGGCGAGACCTGCGGGGTGGCCGTGGAGTGCGCGATGAACACCGTGGTGATCGTGGAGCTCCTCAAGGACGTCGCCACGCCCTGGCCCCGGGTGGAGTCGGACACCCACATCGTCTCGACCGGCTCGGCACGCCCGCTGGAGGACGCGTTCCGGATATCGCAGCTGGACCTGGTGCGGTGGCTGGTGAGCGACTACGGGTTCAGCGAGCTGGACGCCTATCAGTTCGCCAGCCAGACGGTCGAGTCGCCGCTGGCGAACGTCTGCGACACGAACTACACGTGCGTGGCCAAGCTCCGCAAGGAGTGGCTGCCCGCGCGGGAGACCTACCGCGGTGTGCACGCCCGGCTGCGGGAGACCGCACGGACCCTGCGCGGCTGACGGCCAGAACCCGAGACCGCGCACACCCACGACACCCAGCACACCGGCACACTCCGC
This sequence comes from Streptomyces sp. NPDC048106, assembly GCF_040706415.1. NCBI lineage: Bacteria > Bacillati > Actinomycetota > Actinomycetes > Kitasatosporales > Streptomycetaceae > Streptomyces > Streptomyces sp. NPDC048106. Next base: position 6,000 of record NZ_JBEZND010000075.1, read on the forward strand.
ACACCAGCCTCGTTCTCCTCCTCTCCCCCGCCCCCAACCCTCTTTCACGACGCGCAGGAAGCACCACCTCCCGCACTCCCGTCACTCCCCGATTCCCCACTCCAGAAAGGCAGTCCACGATGGACATGGACCGGGAAAGGCCCCTCCCGAGCAGACGATGGATCCTGAAGGGCGCGGCGCTCGCCGCCGTTCCGTACGCGCTGCTTCCCGAACCGAGCGCCGGTGCGAGCGGTTCCGTCGACTACCCGCTCGCCGAGTGGGTGCCCGCCAGCGCCTCCAACTACACGGCCTCCAGCCGGCCCGGCAGCTACGCCATCGACCGCGTCATCATCCATGTGACCCAGGAGACGTACACCGACGCCCTGGCCATCTTCCAGAACGCCGAGAAGCAGGTGTCCGCCCACTATGTGGTGCGGTCGGCGGACGGACACGTCGCCCAGTGCGTGCACGAGAGCGACATCGCCTGGCACGCGGGCAACTGGAGCTACAACACCCGCAGCATCGGCATCGAGCACGAAGGCTGGGTGGACCAGCCCTCCTACTTCACCAACGCCCTCTACGAGCAGTCGGCGAAGCTCACGGCGTCCATCTGCGACAGATACGGCATCCGCAAGGACCGGGAGCACATCATCGGCCACTACGAGGTACCCGGCACCGACCACACCGACCCGGGCCCGAACTGGGACTGGGTCCGCTACATCAGACTGGTCAACTTCGCCTAGCCCAGACCCTGAACCGGCGTCCCACCGGTTGTCTGCGCGGACACGGCACGTGACGATGGACCCAGCCGGATCATCACCGCAACAGCGTCCGGGGAGGCCGAGTTGACCGATCCGTGGGTGGCCCTGGAGCCCGGGGCCGATCCCGCCGAGCGGGTCCGGGTGCTGCGCCGGGCGCACGAGACGTTCACCACGGTCGGCGCGGTGCCGCGGCCGGTGCGGTCGGTGGTGGCGGATTCGTGGCGGCGCAGCGCGCGGGCCGGTGTGATACCGGACGGCACGGCGCGCGTGGAGCTGTCCGACGGCGACCTCGGTGCCTACCGGGCGGAGCACCCGCTGGCCCGTGTGATGCCGCTGTTCCGGGAGCTGTTGGGCACGTTCGCCGCCGAGGACGAGCAGTTGCTCGCGGTGTGCGACGCGCAGGGCAGACTGCTGTGGGTCGAGGGGCATCCGGCGGCGCGGCGGCGGGCGGACGCGATGAACTTCGTGCCTGGGGCGCGCTGGTCGGAGGCCGCGGTGGGCACCAACGCACCGGGAACCGCCGTGGCGCTGGACCGGCCGGTGCAGGTGTTCGCCGCGGAGCACTTCACCCGGCGGGTGCAGCCCTGGACGTGCGTGGCCGCTCCGGTACACGATCCGCGCACCGGGCGGGTGCTGGGCGCCGTGGACGTCACCGGCGGGGACGGGCTGGCGCATCCGCACAGCCTGGGTTTCGTGCAGGCCGTGGCGCGGGCGGCGGAGGCCCAGTTGGCGCTGCTCGCTCCGCCGCGGTGCGGCCCAGACACGCCGATGCTGCACGCGCTGGGCCGGGACGAGGCCGAACTCGCCTTCCAGGGGCGGCGGATGAGGCTGAGCCGTCGGCACAGCGAGATCGTGCTGCTGCTGTCACGGCATCCCGAGGGGCTGACGGGTGACGCGTTGCTGTGCGCGCTGTACGCGGACGAGTCGGTGACCCCGGTGACGTTGCGGGCGGAGCTGGCGCGGCTGCGGCGATCGTTGGGCCCGGGGTTGCTGGCCTCGCGGCCGTACCGGCTGACGGCCGTGGTCGACGCGGACGCGACCGTGGTGGAGCGGCGGCTGGCGTCCGGGGCACTCACCGCGGCGGCCGAGGCGTACGCCGGTCCGTTGCTGCCGGGTTCGGGGGCCCCGGCGATCGCCCGGCTGCGGGACCGTCTCGCGCGGGGGCTGCGGACGACGCTGATCGCACACCGCGACCCCGATCTGCTGGCGAACTGGGCGCACGCGCCCTGGGGGGAGGACGACATCGAGGTGTGGCGGGCGCTCGCGACCGTGCGTCCGACGGCGTCGGTGCGAGCACGGCTGGCGGCGCTTGAGGCCGAGTTGGCGGTGCCGGCCGAGCGGGCGGGGGCGCGAACCCGCGGCGCAACGTACTTGCAACGTCCGTCCGCCTAGCCTCGCGCCGGGAGCTGCCCAAGGGCGGGCAGCACTGCACCAGGAGGCACACCAGGATGACTCGTTACGCGGCACCGGGCACCGAGGGCGCGATCGTCTCCTACCAGGCGCGCTACGACCACTTCATCGGCGGCGAGTACGTGCCGCCGGCTCGCGGGCAGTACTTCGAGAACCCGTCGCCGGTCAACGGACTGCCGTTCACCGAGATCGCGCGCGGCACGGCGGAGGACGTGGAGCGGGCGCTGGACGCGGCGCACGAGGCCGCCCCCGGGTGGGGCCGTACGTCGGTGACGGAGCGCTCGGACATCCTGCGGAAGATCGCCGACCGCATGGAGGCCAACCTCGAGGCGCTCGCGGTGGCGGAGAGCTGGGAGAACGGCAAGCCCGTGCGGGAGACGCTGGCGGCGGACATCCCGCTGGCGATCGACCACTTCCGGTACTTCGCGGGCGCCATCCGAGCCCAGGAGGGGTCGCTGGGCGAGATCGACGACGACACGGTGGCGTACCACTTCCACGAGCCGCTCGGGGTCGTCGCGCAGATCATCCCCTGGAACTTCCCGATCCTGATGGCCACGTGGAAGCTCGCGCCGGCGCTGGCCGCGGGCAACGCGGTGGTGCTCAAGCCCGCCGAGCAGACCCCGGCCTCCATCCACTACTGGGTGAGCCTGATCGCGGATCTGCTGCCGCCGGGTGTGCTGAACATCGTCAACGGCTTCGGCGTCGAGGCGGGCAAGCCGCTGGCGTCGAGCCCGCGGGTGGCGAAGGTGGCGTTCACCGGAGAGACCACGACCGGGCGGCTGATCATGCAGTACGCCTCGGAGAACATCAAGCCGGTCACGCTCGAACTGGGCGGCAAGTCGCCGAACATCTTCTTCGACGACGTGTGGGCGCACGACGACGACTTCCGCGACAAGGCGCTGGAAGGCTTCACGATGTTCGCGCTCAACCAGGGCGAGGTGTGCACCTGCCCGTCCCGGGCGCTCGTCCAGCGTGGCCACTACGCGGAGTTCCTGGCGGCCGCGGTCGAGCGCACCCGGCAGATCAAGCCGGGGCACCCGCTCGACACCGACACGATGATCGGCGCCCAGGCCTCCAACGACCAGCTGGAGAAGATCCTCTCCTACCTGGACATCGGCCGGCAGGAGGGCGCGAAGGTCCTCACGGGTGGTGAACGCATCGAGTTCGACGGCGAGTTGAAGGGCGGCTACTATGTGCAGCCGACCATCTTCGAGGGCGACAACCGGATGCGGGTCTTCCAGGAGGAGATCTTCGGCCCGGTCGTGTCGGTGGCTTCCTTCGACGACTTCGACGACGCCATCAAGATCGCCAACGACACGCTGTACGGGCTCGGCGCGGGCGTGTGGACACGGGACGTCAACACCGCCTACCGCGCGGGACGCGCGATCCAGGCGGGCCGCGTCTGGACCAACTGCTACCACGCCTACCCGGCGCACGCGGCGTTCGGCGGCTACAAGCAGTCCGGCATCGGCCGCGAGACGCACAAGATGATGCTGGAGCACTACCAGCAGACCAAGAATCTGCTGGTGTCGTACTCGCCGAAGAAGCTGGGCTTCTTCTAGAGGCACGAGGAAAGGCGCCTGACCTGGGTTTTCACACCCGTCAGGCGCCCTTCGCGCAACCCGCTCTCGACCGGGCCCGACTTGCGCGCTAACTCCCAATTCCTCCCACGACTGCACCCCTCCTGACCAGTGCTTCCGGACCAGTCACGGACCAAACCCCGGTTCAGCCCTCGGGTACGTCACCTTGGCTGACGCGCTGCCACTCGTTCATGGACTGCTCGATGAGACGGTTCGCCTGCTCTCTAAGGCCGTCAAGGAACTTGGCGTAGTGGCGAAAGAGAACCTCGATGCTCTGGCCGGCGCGGCGGGCGCACTCGGCCGGGTCCACTCCGGAGTAGAGCCAGAACGAGATCCCGGCGTGACGGAGATCGTAAGGCCGCTTGGCCAGGCGAGAAGTGCGCTCAGTACGGGTCAGGGCGTATTCCCGGGCCCGCGCCCATGTGATGCCGTAGGCGGCAGCGTCCACGTAGTTGCCAGCCTGGTTCCGGAAAAGTCGACCGTCAGGTGCCACGTCGAACCGATTCACATGGGCACGCAGCATGCGTACGAACTGCGGCGGGATGGGAACAGGCCGCGTCGCGCTTGCCGCGCGACGCTTGAGCGAGTGCACCTCACCGTCGTCGGTCCACTCCTTGCCAGACGTGACGACCCCGCCCGAGAGGTTCAGCATCCCCCATCCCGTCTTTGGCAAATGGCATTGCTCGATCCGAAGGTGGATGACCTCAGCTGGCCGCATAGCCGCGAAGTACATGCAACCGAAGAATGCTTCAAGATGAGGACCCCGCCCCCGCTGGCGAGCAACGGCCTCGAGCAGCCGAAGCACCTGGGCCGGATTGGGAACGGCGGCCGGATCCACCTCCTCATTGACTGCTGGCGCCTGCCACCGGAGCCCCTTGAGGGGATTCTCTGCGAAGTACCCCTTCTCCACTGCAGTGTTGAGAGCTTCGTTGAACGCAGCCCTCTTGCGTCGGGCTGTTTTAGCCGCAGCCGCCTTGCCGTCCAGCTTGCGGCACATCGCATCGAGGGCCCGCCTCAGAACGTCGGCTTCCGCGAGGGCGCTGACCGGCAGCGAGTTGCGCTTCATCCAGTCCAGCGCGTGGAGCCACTCCTCGGTGGGCTCGCACTCCCAGGCTTTCTTGTTGAATGCCCACGAGTACAGGGCACGCCGCAGTACCCGCGGATCGGAATACGCTGCGCCGGGGCGTACCAGGGCGGGCGTGACCGTAGCGAAGGCATCAGCCAGGGTGCGGCGGGTGTTCCCTGGCGTGCGCTCCCATCTTTGCTCGATGTATTCGTGCACCAGGTCGTACCACGTAGTGCGCTGCTTGATGGCCCGCAACTCGGATGCTGGCAGACCGGTGTGCTCGTCAAACGGCTCACCCTCGCGCGCGGCTGTCATCAGCTTCGCACGCCGGCTGCCAGCAAGCGCGAACGCGATGAAGGACTCAGACTTCTCTCGCCCGTTAACCGTCCACCGAATCTGGAAAGACTTGCGCCGGTCGGGGCGCTCACGTATCTCCCAGAAGCGGATGTTATAACTCATCGCCATCCAGGCGTATCCCTTTCACACGCATCCCACCACGCATCCAGATCGGTGCGGCGGCGGCGCAGTTCACCATTGGGCAGCTTGATCATTCGGGGTGCCTGACCGCGAGCGCGCAGGCAATAGAAAGCCGATGGGCTCATCCTGATTTCCGCTAGGACCTCGGCGAGCTTGAGAGCAGGTGGACGAGCCATTGATGTTTCCTCGGATGTTCCAGATATGTCGGCGGCCCAAGCGGCAGTGCTCGACTTGCACCCACTCCGCCGCAGCCGATGGGCAGACTCCCTCAGTTACGGGGACTACTGGTCGCCGACATGAAGGGCCATGGTGTACGAACGGCTCCACCGCCAAGCACAGCCGCTGCGAACACCTCAATGGTCGTCACGATCGCCGCTTTGGCCAACCGGCGATCGTGGTCTATGTTGCGCCCCGCAGGGCAACTCACGGACGATTGCAACGGACGAAACACAGGGGGCCAGTCGGCGCGATCGGAGAACGAGGCCGCGCCGTCCGTCACGAACACCCCGAGTCCGTTGTCAATGCGGTCGCACAAACACAGAGGCACAGCGCCGGGGAGGAGCGGCGCAATCCTCTCGCTCCGATGTGGTCCATACGTTCAGGGCGCCAAGTGTCGGGCAGATGGGGGCGTTGAATCGGACGGATCGGAGAGCGGCATTCGGCAGGGGTGCTCCTTGGGTCGGGGCCTCCGCGATGAGGCCGAGCAGCGCGAGATGTCGGACGCCGTCATGGCCGACGTGCAGGTCGGCCATGAATCCTGAATCCCGCCACTGACCTGGTATTTTCCGGGACGTTGTACGTTGACATATTCCCAGAGGAGGTTCCAGTCCTTCGGGGCTATTTCTCGTCTGCCGTGGGCGAATGCCGAGCCGCGGGAAGGCCAACCGAAAGACGCAGGGGGCGTTCCGTCGGAGAAGAGGGGCAAGGCGTACTCCTCCTTCACCTGACTCGGTCGCACCGTCATGTCGATGAGCACGATGCCAGGGACCAGCCCGGACGAGCGGCCGACAACCTCCGAAAAGAAGGCGGCGGAGGTCGCCGGCTACGCTGCAGACATACCAGTGGAGGGCGCAACTTTTGGGGAGCGAAGTGAAACTGAAGAGCTACACCCCTCCTCGGCGCCGGGGCGCTTCAGCCAGCGGTAGCCCATGGTCTCGCAGATCGCGGTGTCGCGTTCGACGGTCCCCGTAAACGGTGATGCGCCCCAGGACAGGCCAAGCGCGGCTGGAGGGCTGTTGCCCTCAGCAGAATGCGACCCTGAACGTAGCTCAACACCAACGGTGGAGCAGGCGGGTGAGGTCGCTCGTTGCCGGTCTGCCGTGTCCGGAGGGCTTCGGCTGGCATGCGCAGGTGGCCGGGCGCTCGACAGCCGAGGCCAGACGTGTGAAGCGTGGCCGTCGGACGCAGGCTGCACGTCCGACGGCAGGCGGTGCGAATGGGGCCGGTCATCTGAAGGTGTACCCGCGGAGGCTCACCCGGAGTCGCCCTGCGGACGGGGGCACCACCACCGGTGTGGTGCCCACACGTAGTGCCCGCGCATCAGAGGATGGTCCACGCGAGGAGCCGGTCCTGGCGGCGAAGCCCGTCAACCCGTCGCTCGACCTCCCTCAAGCTCCCCGGGGCGTGGTGGACCTTCCGTGCGTTCGTCGTGATCATGCGCAGCTCACGGATCGCCGCCAGGGTCTGGTAACCGGGCCAGCGCGTGACGTCCCAGCCGTATGCGTCGGCGAAGGCGGCGTAGTGCCGTTCCCCATGACCGAAGCGCCTGCAATGGACCTCCACCGTGACCAGGTCCCACTCTGGCTGTCCGAGCGCCACCGTGTCCCAGTCGCACAGCACGGCCGCGCCGTCACCTACGTGCAGGGCATTGCGGTGCTGCGGGTCTCCCTGGATCACCCCCTCCGCGAGTTCGAACTCGACGGCGTCGAGATCGGATTCGAGCTGCTCGGCATGCTCGCCCAGGAACGCCAGCGCCTCGGTGGATAGGCAGGTGATCGCGGAGAGCGACCGGCGGATGGCCCCGAGGTTGTCGTGAACGGGCAGAGACACGGGTGGAGTCGGCAACGTGTGGAGCGCGTACAGCGGTTTGGCGAGCTGGGCTGCGGCAACAGGTTCAGCTGGCTGGGGCAGGTACTGCCAGAAGGTGATGGCGTGCTGGTCGATGATGACGGGCTGGTCGACGGGGTGCAAGGGAACGGTGGGGAAGCCGGCCTCCATGAGCCATCTGACGAACTGCACCGTGCGTGCCACGTCGTCGATCCGTGATCCGCGTCGGGCGATCTTTACGACAACCTGCTCCTTCTTGAGGAGTATGACTGCATTGGTGTGCCCGCGGAGGAGGCGAGCGTCGGAGGAGTCGAGGCCGACGGCTGTGCACCCTCGCTCCAGGATCTGGTGCATTTCGGACTCGTCGTACCCGCCGGGGGCCGGCGCAGCTTGTGTCATGGGGTCCAGGCTCGCCGACGCGTGCGGCTGCTGTCACATCTGTCCGGGAGGGAGTGCGAGGATCTCGCGCAACTCGCGGGCTGCGCGGCCTGATTGCGCGCCCGGCGGGAGTGCCCCGATGACCTCTCGTGCCCGCTCCTCCACGATCGGCGTGCGGTGTTCTGGGGCGATCCGCAAGAACGTGGTGGCGGCGAGTTGGCAGGCCTCGGTCGGGCTCCGGTCGTGAGCCAGGCATAGGGCCGACTCGAGGTGGAGCAGGGCCGGATCGATGCCGGTCTTCGACGGGTAGAGACGGAGCGCCGCCTCCTGGACACGACGTGCCTGGCTTGTTCTGCCGAGCGCTGTCAGGGTCCCACTTTCGTAGAGCCGGAACCGTCGCTCCGGGAAGCCGAAGGCGTCGTTGTCGGCTGGGCCTCGGGTTCCGCTCTGCTCGAACGCGGTGGCGGCGTATCGAAGTGCGGCCTCGGCTCCCTCGGTATCTCCCAGCTTGGCAAGAGCGCGTGCTTCGGCCGCTGAGGCGAAGGCCGCCGTGGCGCTGGGGCGTCCGCGGCTGATGATCCGGGCTTCTCGGGCCAGGGCGACCGCCGCTTCCAGGGGGCCGTAGTAGAACGGGAGCATCGCGGCTTGTGCTCTTACTCGGGCGCGGAGTTCCGTGTTGCCGCTGTCGTCTGCGGCGTTCCTTGCCGTGGCGTACCAGGACCGGGAGCGGGGTAGGTGGCCGAGCTTCATGAGTGCGTCGGCGACCAGGGTGGAGAGCATGGCGGTCAGTTCGGACAGCCGGACCTGCACGGCGGCCGGCTGCCTTTGCGCGGCAAGCTCCTCGACCTCCGTGAGTTGGTCGAGGAGCACCTTGATCATGGGTGCGGGTGCTGCGTAGACGTATCGTTCCCGCGCCCACAGCACCTGCTCGTCGAGCATGTCGAGCTGGTTGGAACTGACGGTTCCGGCCGCCAAGGTGCGGTCTACCGAGCGACGGGCTGCGTCGACTTGTTGCTCTAACGCGTCGGCCGAGAAGGGTGGGTGCGTAGCGGCCAGCGAAGGCAGTGGTCGCGTTGCCAGGACCAGGGTGGAGGCTTGCGGTGGTACAGCACTCCCTACGCTCGCGAATCCCAGGTCCTCGGGAGTGCAGCCTCCGTAGAATTTGCACAGGAGCTTGAGCGTTGCCGGGCGCGGCTGGCGGCCCTTCTCCCAGTGCCCCAGCTGGTCGCCGTCCACCCGGGGGGCGTCGTCGCGCCCGGCGCCGAACTCGTTCAGGCCTTGGGCTGCCTCCTTCAGCGTCAGTCCGCGGGCGAGGCGCTGGGCACGCAGGAGGGATACCGCGCAGTGTGTATGGATGATGCGGGCGATCTCGCCGTGCGATTTGCCGCGCTGGGTGGCCTCTTGGCGTAACTGCTTGGCACAGGACGGGCCGTGCGGTGTGCGGTCCATCAGCGCCTCCTCAGCCCGGATCGATTCTCGAGATCGTAGTGACGAGCCATCGACTCTGCGTCAAAAACAGTGACTTCTTCACTGATCAGTGACCAGATCAGTTACTTCGGGTAGCTGGGGTCACTGATCAGTCAGCTGTCACGGTTGCCCGTCGTGGGCTCCAGGCGAATCCTGCTGATCTCGGATGCCCGACAGGCCGTCCGTCGGCCGGAGAACCTGACGCCCGGCAGGCGGGCTCACGGCGGGCGCCATTACCCCATGTGGCCCTCGGTAGCCCATGAGGAGTGGCGCCTGCCGACCAGAACCGGGAGGTGGACGCTTTGACATCCTTGTCGAGCTGGGAGTTGCTGGCGGTGCTGGAACACGGCGAGGGGATTGAGAGAGTCGCCGTTGAGATCGAGAGCCGTGACACCAGCGTCGGTAAGTCTCATCACTTTCTGCGGCGGCAGCTCGCGCTCGGGGGTGTCGCACTCGGGGTCATGGTGACGGACATCTCCAGCGACATCCCGAAGGCGAAGATCCGCCCGTCTCCGTTTGCCGACTGCGGGCGCGGGCTGGTTCTCGTCGCCGCCGAGTCCGATGGCTGGACCGCCACTTGGCGGTGCAGCCCGGAAGGTGACAGCGGGAAGGGGTACGGGCCTTCTTCCAGTGCGCAGCCGGCCGCCCCGTCTCAGCTGATGCCCCGGCCGGCGTGACCGGGGGCGGACGTGGATTCGAGTGCTCACAGGAGAGTGCATGATCGTCGCCTTGGGCGGCCGCGGCCGCCCCTCTACCGGCAAGTCCACCCTTGCCCGGGCCTTGGCCAAGACCATGCCGGGAGTCCTGCTGGACACGGCTGCGCTGCGCGAGCTCCTCTTTCCCAACCTGGTTATGGCTCCGCCGGAGGTGAACGACTGGTTGTACGAGGGGGTGCTGAAGGCGGCGTCGTGGAACCTCGACACGGCGCCCGGGACGGTCATTGTGCTCGACGGACGCCCGCTCACCCGCAGCAGGGACGTTCTGTCCTTGCGCCGTTTCGCCTCGAGCCTTGGGCACGTGCTGCACATCGTCGAGTGTGTCTGCCCCGAAGAGGCGGCGTCAGCGCGGGCGACTCCGGGGGCAGCCGGTGTTCAGGATCCGCTTCCTGGTGCGAAGTACGCGGGCACGGATCCGATTCCCGAGCCGAAGGTCGTGGTGGACACCGGCCAGCCGCTGGAGCACTGCGTCTCGGTCACCCTCGACGCTCTGTCCCGCCGCATGAGGCACGGGGCCGGGCCTGCTACCGCCCCGCCGATACACCCCTGTTGACCAGGGATTCGACAGATGCTCACAGATGTGAGCAACCGGTCGTTGCAATTCCCCTACATTCGTCGTCCTCTCCGGGCATTGCTGGCGCTATTGGCCGGCAGCGTCCCGCGCGAAGGGGCGCGAGGCGATGGGACTGACGGCGGACGGGGCGGTTCTGCTTGCGGTCGCCGTGGGTGGAATGGGCGTTCTGGTGGTCATCGGGCCTAAGCGGGAGCGGTCACGCACGGAAGACCTGAGCGCGTCACAGAGACAGGTGAAAGATGATCAAAAACCGTGTTCCGCCCCAGCCGACGGATGCCCCGGGGCTCGGGCGCACGGGTGGCGACGCTATCGGCGAAGGGGCCGAGCGGGGGACGCTCCTGCGGCGGGTCGACGTCCGTGAAGTGGTGGTTCCCGACACGGCCGACGCGCTCGACAGGTTCTTCCTCACGGGGCGGCGGGTGGCCGCATGAGAGTCGGCGGTCCGGTACGCGCCATATGGCAGTCAGAGTTCACGACCAGGGGAGGGGCATGAGCACCGCCACCAGCAGACCGCGCTTCGTGAGCGCGCAGCCCGCCTTGCTCCGGGCCGTCTGCCATCCGAGCGCGCGCCTTGCCCTGCCGCCGGTCCCTTCCCTGGACGGCCCCGCGGATGAGACGTACGCGTGGATCCAGCAGACGTGGGCGGCGCCCGAGGTCCGGGACATGGTCCAGCACGCCAGCCCCGCCCTGGCCCTCAGCCTTGATGCTTTCACCGAGTGTGGTGAGGCCGAGCCGGGGCGGATCCGCGGCATGGTGCTGTCGCTTGCCGCCTACTGCCAGCGCGCTGTGACCCGCCCGATGCCCTTCGGGCTGTTCGCAGGAGTGCTGGAGACCAGCTTCGGTCCCGTGCCGGTGGTCGAGTGGGGCGAGGAGCACCAGGCCGTGGCGCGGGCGGGATCGCGGTGGCTCACCAGCGTCGTGGGCCAGCTGGAAGCCATGCCTTGCGTGCGTGAGCGGCTGCGGCTGAGGGCAGCGAACACGGCTGTGACCCGTGGCGGTCGACTCGTCGTCCCGTGGCAGCAGCGGCACCTGGATGCCACGGGAACCGAGGTGCGCGAGGTCTCGCTGCGTCTGGAGCCCGAGGTGCGGGTACTGATCGGCCTCGCCGCTTCCCCTGTTCCCTACGGCGACCTGCTTCACAAGCTCGCGGCCGAGTTCCCGGAGCACCCCGAACCGGCCGTCCGGGAACTGCTCGATGAGCTGATCGCCCAACGCGTGCTGGTCTCCTCCCTGCAGCCGCCGGCCACGGAGATCGACGCTCTCGGGCACGTCATCCGCGAGCTTGCCCGCGTGGAGGCTCGCCGCCTGCCCGAGGCCGCCGAACTTGTGAGCACGCTGGAGACCGTCTACCAGCTCATGGAATCCCACAACCAGACAGCCGGCCGGGCCCAGGCCCCCCTGCGAGCCCAGATCCGGGAGCGGATGGTCCCGTGTGTGCCGGGCGAGTCGACCACGCAGCGGGACCAGTCGAGTCGTGCGGCCGCATTCAGCTCGGCCAGCAGGACTTCGTGTAGCCGCTGCCAGACGCCGGCCTCGTTCCAGTCCCGCAGTCGGCGCCAGCACGTCATGCCCGAGCCGAAGCCGAGCTCCCTGGGGAGGTGTTCCCACTGAATGTCGGTGTGCAGCACGTACAAGATCCCGCACAGCACCTGCCGGTCGGGGACCGGCAGGCGACCGGGGTACCGGAAGCGACGTTCTCTCTTCGGCAGCAGCGGCTCGATCCGCTCCCAGAGGTCGTCCGGCACGATCCACGGTGAAGTCCCCACGGAGCAGACAACGCCCAACCCGCCCGTCAGGCACGGTCACCAGGACCGATGCACCTCATTGAGCGGTGTGCATCGTGAAGTTGCTGGTCACGGGTCTGGGGTGCGTGGAGTTCGGGGTGCTTGTGCTGGTTGAGGGCGGATGACTTCGGTGAAGATCGTCGGTCACCGGGCTACTTCGCGGTTCGTGAGGACCAGAAGGGCCCT
>NZ_JBEZND010000076.1:0-18203 GCF_040706415.1 Streptomyces sp. NPDC048106
ACGAGGGACACCGGCCGACGACCAGCGCGAGTACCCCGATCGCCCCGCACACCAGATCCGTGACCTGCGACTTCACGATGCACGGGTCTCAGTGGCTATCCATACAGAATGCGGGCATCTAGCGTCCTGGTGGCCTGATCCCCGTATCGGGAGCGTCGGTTAAAAATGGAGTGTGTGTAACGGGAACCTTCGGCGGGGTGCCGGACACGTACAGGGCATGGAACTGAACGACGCCGGGCCCGGGACACCCGTGGGAGGGATATCCGACCGGGAGTTGTGGGCGCGGGCGGTGCACGGCGACGGGGAGGCGTTCGGCCGGATCTTCGACCGTCATGCGAAGACCGTGTACAACCACTTGTTCCGGCGGACAGCCGACTGGTCGGAGGCCGAGGATCTCACGTCGACGGTCTTCCTTCACGCGTGGCGTCGCCGCTCGGACATCGTGCTGGACCGCGACTCGGCGCTGCCGTGGCTGCTGGGTATCGCCGACCGCCTGGTGTCGAACACCAGGCGGCGGCTGCGGCGGGCCGAGGCATTGGTGCGCCGACTGGTCTTGCATGACGCGCCGGTGGGCGACCATGCGGACCGTGTGGCCGGCCAGGTCGACGACGAGCGTGGGATGTCGCAGATCCACCGGGCGTTGGCCCGGCTGCCGCGCCATGAACGTGAGGTCGTGGAGCTGTGCATGTGGTCGGGCCTGGATCAGCAGGCGGCCGCGGTGGCGCTGGGGGTGGCGGTAGGGACCGTGAAGTCCAGACTCCACCGGGCCCGGCGCCGGCTTGGGGCCGACCTCACCGGCGGACCGCCGGATCTGGCGCCGTCCAGTTCCAAGAATCTCGTCACCGCGGAGGAGGTCGCACGATGAGCGACATGCAGGGTATTCCCGGGCCTCCCCCCGATCGTGATCTGCCGGACCACCGGCGGATCCGAGAGGAACTGCTGATGAAGATCGATCCAGGGGAATCGCGCCCTTCGGCGGCACGCAGGTGGGCGCTGCCGCTGGGCGTCTCCGCCGGCGTTGCGGCGCTGAGCGTCGGGGTCGTGGCAGTCTTCGGCGGGGAGGGGACCGTTGAGCCTGTCCAAGCCGGCAGCAGCGGACGTTCGACGAGCGTGGCAACGTCACCGGGTCCGAGCCGGGTTCGTCCGTCGGCCGGGGCCGAATCGGCGCGGTCTTCGACGCCCGTGTCCTCCGCCCCGGCCGCGTCCACCGTCACCAGCACGGCCACGACCCCGATCGAAGCCGGGGCCGTCGCGAAGATCCTGTCCTCCTGTCTGGGATCTGATGCCCTGAGGTACCACGCGGTGATCGCTGTGCGTACCCCGGTGGCCTCCAAGGACTGGGATGGTGCAGTGATCGCCGTCGACTCCGCCGGCCACTACGTGCAATGCCAGACCAAGGCAGACTACGGAACCAGTCAGGACGTCCCGCCGACCTTCATCAACAACCGCCTGTGGGGCACCGGCCACCTCATCGAGTACTTCGACTCCACCGGTGAACCGGCCGGCCCAGGGCGGTTCCTCTCGCTCGGTGCCGGGCACTACACCTCCGGCGTGGCCAAGATCACCGTCAGCTACGGCCAGGACCGGAAGCAGTACCCGGCGGTCATGGCGGGCGGCGCGTTCTTCTACACGGCGGCTCTCTCCTCCAGGCCGTCTGCCACCAAATCCTTCTCTGCGATGTCGGCCCCGTACGTCCATGCCTACGACGCCGCTGGTAGGGAGATCTACAACCAGAAGAAGGACCCGAAGTTCACCCGGTAGCAAGCCGGCCCAAGATCCGCCTCAGCCGCGGGGCGTGAGTGCGAGCTGGTGGCAGCCGTTGTGCGTCAGCCACGACGGGTTGTTGATGACCTCGGGCCGGGCTGCATGGCGGGCGGTGACTCCCGCGCGTACCGACGTGACCGCAAGGTGACAGATTCGTGAGCGAAGTGCAACCAATTGAAGGTTTGAACAGTCTGAACGAGCGGCCGACTTGGCCATCCCAGCGCGGGCTGGGTACGACGGCGCAGGGGAGACAATTTTGAGCGTGCCCACCCACGATCACCAGGGCCGCGGCACCGGGAGGCGCCGTTCTGGCGCGTACAGCGGCCGGTCCAGCGGGCCGGTGGCCGCCTCGGACCGCGCGGAATCCGCGGACGAGGCGGACACCGGACCCCGGAGCGAGGCGGAACCAGCGCCGCAAGGACGCGCCGCGGCCCGAAGGGCGGCCCGCCGCGGCGGGCCGCGGCGCGGGCGGAGGGCGCTGAAGATCGCCGGCCTGGCCATGGGTTTCGTGCTGCTGGCGGCGGGCGGCGCGGCGGCCTACGTCTACTGGAAGCTCAACAGCAACATCCAGTCCGCCGACCTCTCCGCGAACGGCAAGGACGGCGCCGGCCACGAGAAGCCGGACGCCTTCGGGCGCACCCCGATCAACATCCTGGTCATCGGGTCCGACGGCCGCACCAGCGCCAAGGACTGCAAGCTGGGCGGCGCATGCAAGCAGGCGAGCGGGCAGCGCGCCGACGTGGAGATGGTCGTGCACATATCCGCGGACCGCTCCAACGCGACGGTGATGAGCGTGCCGCGCGACCTGCGCGCGGACTGGAGCGGCTGCCACGGCACCGGCTACCCCAGCATGGGCCCGCAGCACAACGAGATGATCAACACCGCGCTCGCCGGCGGCCCTGGATGCAGCGTGGTCGCCGTCCACGAACTGACCGGGATACCCATCGACCACTTCATGGTGGCCGACTTCTCCGACGTGGTGGACATGTCCAACGCGGTCGGCGGCGTCAACGTGTGCGTCGACGCCAACGTCTACGACCCCTACAGCCACCTCAAGCTCAAGAAGGGCTCGCACACCCTGCAGGGCGTCGCGGCACTGGAGTTCCTGCGCACCCGACACGGCTTCGGCGACTCCAGCGACAGCCGCGGCCGCACCGAGGGCCAGCACGTGTTCCTCACCGCTCTGCTCAACAAGCTCAAGGACGACGGCACACTCAGCAGCCCCACCAAGATGTGGAAGGTCGCGAACGCGGCTACCAAGCTGACCGTGGACAAAGCACTCGACTCCATCCCCAAGCTGATCGGGCTCGGCACGGACCTGAACAAGGTCCCCACAAGCCGCGTCAGGTTCGCCACGCTCCAGACTGCCGACACGAAAGTCAACGGCGCCTGGGAGACGCACCTCGTGCAGCCCAGGGCATCAGCCCTGCTCCAGACCATCGCCGACGACCAGGCGCTGACCACCCCGACCAGTGGGACAACCACCGCATCCCCGTCTTCCCCCGCCTCCGCGCCCCCCACCGTGCCGCCCGCCTCGATCGCCGTCCAGGTGCGCAACGGCGCCGCCGTCGACGGCCGACTGGTTCAAAAGCGCGCGGCGGTGGTGGCCGGCGCACTCATCAACCGGGGCTTCAGCAAGCAGACGACCGCAGTCACTGGTACGCCGATGGCCACGACGTCCGTGACGTACCCCGCCGGGCAGCAGGCGCAGGCACAGGCCGTCGCGAAGGCGCTGGGCATACCCGCCAAGGACCTCAAGCAGAGCGCCTCGGCCACGGGCATCGTCCTAGACGTCGGCTCCGACTGGACGACCGGCACGACCTTCCCCGGCGCGAAGACCGACGCCACTGACGCCGAGCGCAAATCCGCCCTCAGCGGCGCGAACTCGCAACTGGGCAGCGACAAGGACACCTGTGCGAAGGTCAGCAGGTTCGACGACGTGATCGGCGTCGACGCCAACGGCCGCGTCACGACAGCCGAAAACCCGCCCCACTCCACGTCACCGACCCACGCATACACCATCTCCCCTAACGTGAAGGACTCAGCGCCCTAGCCTCAATGCCAGTAACTTAACGGTGCGCGCGAGCCTTTGACCTGCGCCGATGTCGGGACTGCTGCATGATCGGGTGACGGCGGGGTTTATGCAGCCAGAGCTGCGGGTGGGGTCATGATGGTCTCGTACTCGACGGGGGTCAATCGGCCCAGGCGTCGTTGCCGTCGGCGCCGGTGGTAGGTCCGTTCGATCCAGGTGACGATCGCGATCCGCAACTCCTGGCGAGTGACCCAGACGCGGCGGTCGAGGACGTTCTTTTGCAGCAGTGCGAAGAAGCTCTCCATTGCGGCGTTGTCGCCGGCAGCCCCGACCCGGCCCATTGAGCGGTGTGCAAGCTGAAGGTGCTGGACACAGGGCTGGTGTGCGTGGGCATCGGGATGCTCGTGGTGGTCGCTGGCAGGTGACTTTGGTGAAGGTCGTCGGTCATCGGGCGACTTCGCGGTTCGTGAGGACGAGCAAGGCCCGGATCAGGGCGGTCGCCCAGGCGGGGTCGGTGCGTACCTTGCCGAGGACGCGCCAGTTCTTGAGGTGGGCGAAGCCGTGCTCGACGGGTGCCCGGACGGCTGCCAGTGCCGTGTTGGACAGTTTCTGGCCTCGCGTCAGGGGCCGGCTCCGGGCGGCCTTGTAGCCGGTGATCACCGCCGGGTCGGCGTCGGGGCCGCCGTCGTCGAGGCCGACGAATCCCAGATCGGCGATGGCTCCGAGTCCGACTTCCCGCAGTCTCTGGGTGAGCTTGTCGTGCCGGCAGGCGGTGATCTCCGAGGTGCGCCCGGGGCGTGCCGCCGAGATCCACAGCAGTCGGCCCCGGTCGTCGGCGAGGGCGATCACAAGCAGGCCGTGGCATTTGTTCTTGCCGGAGTAGTTCTTCCGGTTTTCCTTTCCGGTTCTGCGCCGGGTGCGGATCACCGATCCGTCCAGCAGTACGATGCCCCCGCCCGTTCGGGCGATCTTCTTCAGGGCCCGGTTCAGGCGTGGGGCGCGGGCGGCGAGCAGGCCGGCGACCTCCCGGACCCATCGGGTCACGGTGGTGCGGTGCACTCCGTTGCCGCCGGCCAGGTCGCCGGGCCGCTGGTCACAGCGCAGCACCGCCAGCACGATGGTGGCGATCTTCCCGGCGGGCAGGGCGCGCCACCGCGAGCCGATCTTCTTGAGGTGGCCGCGTATCAGGTCGGCGAGCCAGTTCAGGGTGGCACTCGACAGCGGCAGGCGGGCGGTGTAGACAAGGCCGTCAGGGCCCTCGACGGAACTGTTGTTTTTCGTCACACAAACTCAACTGCCGTCGGGAGCTCGTCAGTTACGGGCGCCCCCGCGCGACTACGGACGTGCCGTGAACCGCCCGTCGCCCCGCTTGTGCAGCCAGCCGCGGTCGGCGAGCTTGGTCATCTTCGCCCGCAGCGGCTCCAGCTTGCCACGCACCGAGGCGTCCAGACCCAGCCGCTCGCCGACCGCCCTGACCTGCACCGAGCCGCCGGCCTCCCGCACGATCGCCAGGATCTTGCGGTAGTCACCGGGCAGCGCGCCCTCGTCGGCCGCGTCGCTGCGGTGCGGGATGAGCAGGACTGCTCGTCCGGCCACGTTGACCGGTACCGGAGCGACAGCCCCCGCGTCGGCCCGGGCCTGCTCTGCCAGGCGGTTCAACACCCGCTCCGCGATCGCCAGTTCATCCCTCTCGGCCTGGACCTCCTGGAGCTGCTTGGCCAACTCCTCGGCGAGGGCGTCCAGTTCGCTCCGGCGGGCGGTGATCCACTGCCGCTCCTGCATCCCCCTGGCCCTCCCGCGTTCTCGCGGCGTGTCGACCTGCTGACGGATCGTAGCCGGGGGCCGGTCGTGGGCGCAGCCGAACCCGGCATCCCGCCGGAGCCGGACCTGCCCGATGATCTACGCCATGGTCATCGGCCGCCAACCAGCACGAGTACCCAACTCGACATCCGCACCAGCCCCGTGACCTGCGGCTTCACGATGCACACCGCTCATTGTGTTAGCCGTTCTAAGCACCTGTGCCGATCCCGTTAGTCAATCAGTTAGTGGGCTCCCACATAGGCGACGGCGGGAGCGCCTCCCGGGCAGGTTGGTCACCTCGGCTTGCCTTCCGTCAGAACGAGGTCCGCTAGGAGGGGCAGGTGCTCCGGCGCCACACCGGCGATCTCCTCAGACAAGTGCTCCCACGGGCCCGAGCGCAGCGCCTCGATCAGCACGAGGCGCCCCTTCGGGCAGGGGCCGAGCGCCTGGGCGATCGTTGCGAGCGCCTTGCCGCGGTGCTCGGAGTCGGTGAGGGTGTCGGCCAGGGCGCCGGCCGCCGAGCGGGCACCCGCCCGGTAGAGCGCCTTGACGACGGCCGGGGTGGCCGCCTCACGCACGACAGGGTGGCTGATCTCCTCCAGCAGCGCGGCGGCACGGGCGACGTCCCCCGTGGCTGCGGCGCCCGCCGCGAGGCAGCCGATGCCGTGCTCGTCGCCTTGCCAGTCGGTGATCCGCTCCGCTGCGGCCAGATCGCCGGCGGCCACAAGCTTTTCCACGACACCGGTGAGGATATCGTCGACCGCGTCCTCCGGCAGGCCGGCCTCGAGATCGAGCACCGCGTCGATATCGCCCGCCGCGAGGAGCGCACCGGCGGCGGCGTACGTGTCCCAGCGCCGTTGGTAGGGGCTGTCGGTGTTGTCCGCCAGACCCAGGATCTCCTGCGCCACCTCTGCGGCCCTGTCTGGTTTTCCGATACGGCCGAATACCTCGGCCACCCGTCGCAGGCCCTCGGCGTGCTCGGCGCGATCTGCCAGGATTCGGCAATCGTGGAGTACACGGTGGAGGAGCGCGTCGCCTTCCTCGGGGCTGCCCGTGTGATGCAGACCTTCGGCTATCTCCGCGAGGCGGACGATACGTGCGTAACTGTCGGACGCCTCGGCGGCCTGCTCGGCGCGGTGGATGAGGCGGGCTGCGTCGCCCCGCTGCCCAGACCGGTGAGTCGCGACGGCCAGGTTGATGAGGGTGTGCACTCTGGGCTCTCGTCCTTTGCGCACCATGCTGGTCGTCCGCTTGAGTACTGCGTGGGCGTGTTCCTCCTGGCCTGCCCGCAGCAGGAACTCGGCGGTTTCCGTCGACAGCGTTACCCGCCAGTGGAGGTAGGGCACCTTGTCGGTGGCGGCACGGGCTTGCTGGGCCAGGTACACCGTCCGCTGCGGGTCACAAGACCTTGCCGTCATTTTGCCGATGGTGTTGAGGACGCGCGCTCGGTAGATGGGTTCCGTGATTCGTTCGGCCAGTTCCAGGGCTCGGTCGACGTCACCGGTTTCTGCGGCCGCGATGCCGATTTCAACTAGCCCGTCCTCCGGGTCGTTCAGGAAGCGGCTGACCAATTCGATCGCCTGCTGGTGGTGCCCGGTCGCCTCCAGGCCCGCAGCGACGTGGGGGTAGACCCAGTCATCGCCGTCGAGGTCATCGATGTCCGCAACCAGCCGGGCCGACGTCAGGGCGAACTCGGCGGCTTGCGCGGCCAGGCCGGGCGCCGTGGACATCCCCCGGGCGAACAGGGCGAGGTACTGCGCACGCCGGACCGTGTTACCGGAGTCGTCCGAACGGGACATCACACGCTCCGCCAGTGCCAGGGCCCGGCGGTGCTCGCCGAGCCGGGAGAGCGCGGCGGCCAGCGAGGCGGCCAGAGCGCTCCGGGAGACGGTATTGGGCACAGCCATGACCGCGTCGACGGCTTCCAGCGCCCAGGAGATCGCATCGGTGCCCCGGGCCGCCCCGGCCTCCTCCTGAGCCGCCGCGGCGTTCCTCGTCACTCCGGCCAGGGTCCCGACGGCGGCGACGAGAGACGTCGCCTTGCGCTCCGCGTCGCTGATGCGGCGGGCTGTCCGCAGGGCCTCGGCGGGACGACCTGAGTCCGCCAGGCCCTTGGCGATCGCCGTGAGGAAGTGATCCCGGTCTTCGGCGTTGGCCGCTCTGCCGAGCAAATCGGCCGCCTGGTCCGGACGCGCGGCAGCCAAGGCGCCGGCGATGGCGCTCAGGGCGGCCACCTGGTGCCGCGCGTTGGGTTGCGACTCGGCCAGGTGAACGGCACGTGCCGGGTGCCCGCACCGGGCCCACAGGGCGATCAGGCCGGGGGAAAGAGGCGCCGTCCGGTCATGCAGCCTGCCCCGCGCGGCGGCCAGCCTCAGTGCTGCGGACACGTCCTGGTCGCCGCGACGCCTTCCGTCCGCCGATACCAGGGCGAAGGCGTCCGCCACCGCGCTGAGTGCCTGCAGGTCCGTCCCGGACGCCCCCCACAGCCGCTCCTGCCACCGGGCATCGCAGGCCAGCGTCACCAGCCTGGAAGTGTCCCTCTGTTCGCGCAGCGATTGGGTGTAGCCGCGCAGCAGGTACTCGGGGGTCCCCTTCGGCCACCCGGCCTGCCGGTAGGAGTCCGCCCACTGGTGCAGACGGCTGCGGTGGGCCGCCAGCTCCTGCTCCGTGACCAGTTCCGCCGCGGCGCACCGGATCTCCTCGTGCGCGAGGAGAAAGACGTGCGGACCGACGGACGTCCAGTGCCCGGATTGCCGGCGGAAACTGCGGCCGTTCACCGCGGACAACTCGCGCTCGACCAGCCGCGTCGGGTGCCCAGTCAGCTCCGCGAAGTCGGGCGCGCTCAGCCCGCCTCCGGCCGCCACGGTCAGAGCGACCAAGTCCCAGCCCAGCCCACCGCCGACTCGCAACCTCATCAGATCCCGCTCCGCGTCCTCACGCGCCGCGCGGGCGTGCGAGGACGGCTCCAACTGGTGGTCGATCCGCGTGCTGCGCAGCGGGTGGTCCGCGTGCACGTCCCCCGGTACCGGCGGATGCGGACGGCCTGCGACGATGACGCGCATGCCGTGCGGGGGAACGCGGGGCAACAGCGCCGCGATGCTATGGCCGTCGGGACCGGCGGTCACTCCGCGGTCCTCGTCCAGGCCGTCCACCACGAGCACGAGCCGCCGACCGCGCTCCGCGCACCGCTGTGCGGCGCGGTGCAACGCGAGCAGCATCTGC
Source organism: Streptomyces sp. NPDC048106 (assembly GCF_040706415.1). NCBI lineage: Bacteria > Bacillati > Actinomycetota > Actinomycetes > Kitasatosporales > Streptomycetaceae > Streptomyces > Streptomyces sp. NPDC048106. The sequence continues at coordinate 8,819 of NZ_JBEZND010000076.1, forward strand.
TCGTATCGCGTGGCAGGGGTACTCAGCGGCTCCTCCTCGCCCAGCAAGGCGTACAACTGCCGCTGAACGACCTCGCAGAACGCCGCAGCGTCGTTCTGCGCGGCCATGCGGGAGGTGATGAAGAACGACACGACGTCGACGCCAGGTGGAGGATGCAGGACGAACTGCGCCAGCAGGGCAGACTTCCCCGCCCACGCCGGGGCAGCCCAGCGCCAGTAGCCAGCGCCAGCACGGCCCGCAGGTACATCGTGCACGCAGAAGGCTGCCAGCTGGGCAAGTTCGCTCTCACGCCCCTGGAAGCTGGTGACGAGGCCCTGGCCCACCTGCAGGAGATAGCCGGAAGCAGCGGCGCGCCCCGCGAACACCTGCACCGGGCTGTCAATCATCACGCCGCTATTGGCGAAGGCCCCGACTCCCTCGGCGGAAGATCCGCCCGACTTGCGCACCGCGGCGCGCCTGCGGAAGAACATCGGACGCGCCGCTATTCCTGCCGCTGGTAACCGGTGTTCGCGCTGCCGCCGTCCGCCCGCGCGTCACCGGTCTCCCCGACGAAGACCGCACCGTCGGACGAGGCGGCGACGGCACCCGTGTTGGCGTCCCCGCCGCCGGTGGCCGTGGCACGCCCGGTCCTGGACACCTGTACAGACGTGCTCCCGGTCGGGGCCAGCAACCCGCAGACACCAATCCCCAGGGCGGCCACACCGACCACCGCGGAGACCATCCCAGCCGCCTGGTTCGCCCGGTCCCAGCTCAGCAGCGACAGCACACCAGCGAAGACCACCAGGACCAACACCGTCGTGACCAGCACCGCGCGCCGGTTACCCCGCACAGCCACCTTCTCCCCCCTTACGCCCCGTCGAAGCAGAACCGCACCGAGCCCGATAGTGTCCACGCCGCATGCCAAGCCTCACCATACGGCCAAGCCAACTTCCCCATGCGAGGAAGCTCCGGAGCACAGCCCTGCAGCGCAACGGAGCGCGTCCGCACGGCGCACCACAAGGGCTGACAGTATCTGCCAGCACTGGGAGCCCCCTGGGACTTTTCTGGGATCTCCGGCTGCATCAAGGGGCACGAACCTGAAACAACCGAAAGCCCATTCGCGCAGGTCAGCGCATCACCACCGGCCATCGCCGCAGGTCACGGCGCTGGCTGGTCTCTTCCGGCGCTACGGCGTGAACAGCTAGCCAAGCGTGGCACGGCCGAGCCATGGTGAACTCGCCGCTGAACGAGGCGGCACGTCGGTGTCAGACGGTTCTCCGCCGGAGGCGGTCGAGCTCTTCCTGGCGGCGCGCGGCCACCCGGCGTAGGTGTGCGACTGTGTCGTGACGTCGGTGGCAGTTCGGGGTGCACTCGGCGGTCATGCCCGGCAGATTGCCGGTTACCTGTGTGATCTCGTCGCTCGGGCTGCCTGTGAAGGCGAGCGCCTGGTTGTACTCGGCGATCTCGCAGTCGTCGCCGACATCCGTCGTCTGCAAGTCCAGGCGCCCCGGAGCTCCTTCAGGGCCGTCGAACCAGATTCGGCACCCTCGCTGCCCATACGCGCAGGTACAGGTGCGCATGTCCTCCTTGACCGCGATTCCACAGAGCGGGTGCGTCAGGTGCTCGATGATGACGTCGTGGTCCGTCCAGCGTGCACGAGCGAAAGTGAGACGGAATCCATAGGTGTCGGTGTGCTTGGTGCAGCCGGCCATGTCCAGCCAGTTGGCTGCGGATCGGAACATCGGCAGCCGACGCAGCAGAGCGCTTCCCAGGGTTGCTGTCTCCCGACCGGCTTCTTCAAACCAGCGGTGCTTGTGCGCGAAGACCCGTTCGCCCGGCGTAAGACCGGGGTACCTGAAGGGGGACGACTCTCCGTGCTCAGCCGCGGTCAGGTGCCTGATCTCCTCCGCCCGGTTCCAGGCCCGATCAGGAACACCTTCGAGCCGGAGGCTTGCCGTAGTTCCGTGGAGTCCGACGTCGAGCCTGCCGTGGCCGGCGCCGAGCAGGCGTAGGCCGCTAATCCCGCGCAGATCGTCCTCGCCGCCGGACGAGAACAGCCCCCAGGCGATCAGCTCGGCCAAGCCGTCGGGGTCGGAGTCCGCCGCGAAGCGGATGACGGGACGCCGCTCGTCCGGGATGACCCGCACGATACGAAGCGGTCGGGTGGTGTACGTGGTGGGGTACTCCAGCAAGGCACGCAGAACCTGCCCTTCGAGGAACGCCTGAGCGCCTTGAGCGGAGGGGATGAGAGGGCTTCCTTGTGGAAGCCGATCAATGCGTTCCTTGGCGCCAGCCCAGGTTTCCCCGGTGTAGCGACGGCACAGGTCGATCACGTCACTCTTGGGCACGACAGTCTCCTTCGTGCGCTGCCGGATCCCAGCGCGGGAAAGAGTTGCTGCCAGCGAGAACGACGGTCATGCGTGGTACAGCAGAACATTTCAGGGCACCTAGGGCTTTCGACACACTGCGCCATCGATCCGGACAGGCGCACGACGAGGGTTCCCTCAACCCGGACCGGACCGTAGACGAACCGTAGCGGACAACGCAAGCATTCACCCCCCTCTGGGTGAACGACGCTCCCGGAATCGCCATGTAGGCACCCGTCGAGTACGAATTCAGGTAGATTCCTGCTGCGGCTGACCACCGCTCCCCGGAGATGCATCGGCCCTCCTCACTCTCCACGCTCGGGTGAACCGGTCCCCAGTAGCCCCCTGCGCATCCCTTTGGATCTCAATTCCGCACGTCCTGGGCCGAGACGTTCAGGAGACCCATGAGCGCGATGCACCAAGACGTTTCCTTGCTCCGACGCCTCTACACAGGTGAGAGCGTCCAACAGGCCCGTCGGGCGATTGATTCGCTTGAGCCCGATACACCCCCGATCCCCGCGGCCACTTCACCGGCTCAGCAGCACTTCGAGGCGCGCGTGCTTCTCGGCCTTCTGGAGTTCCGGAACGTCTACACCCGTTATCCCCTCGGGGTTACCACGGTGTGCCCTGAACCGGATGGCGTTGCCCTGCGCGTAGAGAGTGAGGAGCGGGCGGCCGAGATCCTCCTCAACCTCCTCCCCACGTATGTATCGGACCACGAGGTCCACGGTGTGCCAGGGCTTCGCATCACGCAGCGAGATCGCACGGCAATTGAACTGCGCGTGCTCGGCGAGCCCACCCGACTGCGACTGACCGGCCTGCCGGCGAGACTCTGGCGCAACGCCATCGCGAGGATGCTCAACAAATGGATCAACCCTGACGTCAAGCTCCTGTGCTGGAAGTCCTCACCGAAGGCATGGACGGATGCCGAGCGTGGGCATCAGCTTCGATGGGAGGGCCCCAGCGACGAGTTCACGCAGGTGCAGCAGCGTGGTGCCTGGCTCGGGAGCGGGCTGCTGCGCCGAGCCGCCCTTCTGCACACCGTGTCCAACACGTTCCTCGTTGACGGCTACGGCGGCGCTTCCGACGCGGCACGGCTCGTCCTGCGATCCTCCCACGTGCGCGGACAGGGGCCCGGGCCACACAACATCGTCGCCGCCCTCACAGATCCGACGTTCGGTCTGCCTCTGCACCTCACGAGGTTCCGCGGTGACACCGACGAAACCTACAGCGGCGACCAGCAGTTCGTTCTGGGTGATGTGGGCAAGACGGCCATCCTCGATCTCCGGGCCACAACAGAGGGTCCCCACTCCCGCCTGCAGCCGGAACTCTGGCAGGCGATCCTGCGCCGGCTACCCGACTCCGGCTTCGCGAGCAGTCTGTCTCTGAGCACCCTCGCGGGGTTCTGCGGCCTCAGGACGGCCTAGGTCACGGTCACCGCCAGGGCTCCGTCTAGGGCCTGTTGCGAAAGTGCTGGTCACAGCCATTCGTTGATGGTTGCGACCAGCACTGTCGCTTCGTAGCGGACGGCGAGTTTGTCGTACCTCGTGGCGACGGCTCGGTGGCGCTTGAGTCGGTTGATCCCGCACTCGACCGCGTGCCGCTGCTTGTAGTCGTCCTTGTTGAACTTCGGCGGCCGGCCGCCGCGTGAGCCGCGTTGTTGCCGATTGCGGGCCCGGTCGGCCGGGATGGGGATCGTCGCCTTGATTCCGCGCCTGCGCAGGTAGGAGCGGTTACTTCGAGAGTCGTACGCCTTGTCGGCCCTCACACGGTCCGGGCGCTTGCGCGGCCTGCCGAGGCCGAGCCGGGGCACCCGGATCGCTTCCAGGACAGACTCGAGCTGCGGCGAATCACCCCGCTGCCCGGCCGTGATCAACACCGCCAGCGGCTTTTGCCCCTGCTCGACCGCGAGGTGAATCTTGCTGGTCAGCCCGCCGCGGGAGCGTCCAAGTCCGTGGTCCGCAGGTTCGACGACGACCCCGCCGGGCGGCTCCTTCTGGAGATCCCCCTTTTCACCGCTTCTGCCGCGTGCTGATGGGCCCGGCAGACGGTGGAGTCGACGTTCACATCCCAGGTGATCAGGCCCTTGGCGTCGGCTTCGGCCTGGAGCCGGGTCAGGATGCCGGCCCAGGTTCCGTCCCGCTGCCAGCGTCGGAAAAGGTCGTAGACCCGGTCCCACGGTCCATAGCGCTCGGGCACGTCCCGCCAGGGAGCACCGGTGCGGGTCCGCCATGCCCTCGCGATGGTCCTCCTGGCCCTCGCCTACGCCGGCAACACCTGGGGCCCTGGGCAGGATCTGGGCGCGGCTGCCCATCGTCCGCGACCACCGCTGGCTCCTGTGACCATCCCCCTCCACTTCCCGCGTGGGCACCGCCGATCGGGCGGTGCCCACGCCTTCTGTGTGCAAGGACCTTTGCAGGCAGGGGCCCGCGCTGACCTGCCTGTCCTGGGTACGACACAGAGGGGGACCAGGCCCCGTCGGTGCCAGGGCTGCAGGGCCTGGCCGGTGGTGGGGTAGGGCGGGATCACCGAACTCGCACGGGCACGTGCTCCGGTGCCCGCCGCTGCGCCGCCGCACCAACCCCTCTTGCGGGCGGACGGCGACGCGCCAGCTCAGGCGACGATGTCGGATTCGGACCGCTGCCTGCTGTGATCCGAGGTGGCGGCCGGAGGAGGAGAGGCGGCACGCCGCAGGGTGAGGGCGATACCGACGCCGAGAAGGGTCAAGGCGGCTGCGGTGAAACCTGCGGCGCGCAGGCCGGGGATGAGGGTCCGGCCGGTATCGGTGTGGACTCCGGCGTTGGCGATGGCGACAAGGATCGCCAGTCCGACGGCTGAGCCGATCTGCTGGGTGGTGGAGGCCATGGCCGAGGCGACACCCTGGTGATGAGCGTCGACTCCGGTTCCGGCCGCGACGAACATCGCGGTCCAGGCGACCCCCTGGCCGAGGCTGAGCAGGATCACTCCTGGGAGCAAGGCGGGATAGCCGCCGTCGGGAGACATTCCCAGGGCCAGAGCGGTCATGCCGCAGGCACCCAGGAGCAGGCCGGTGATGAGGGTGGCGCGTGTGCCGAACCTGCCAAGCATCTTCTCACTCGCCTTGGTGCCGATCATGCCGACCAGCGCCGAGGGGAGGAAGGCCAGCCCAGTCGCCAGGGCTCCGTAGCCGCGGACGTTCTGCAGGTACACGGTGAAGAAGTAGTACTGGGCGCCGAAGGTGCCCATGAATACGAAAGTGATCCCCATCGCGGCGACCAGGCTGCGGTTGCGAAACAGGCGCAACGGCATCAGCGGATGGGCGCCGCGGGCCTCGAACACCAGAAACAGGGCGATGAACAGCGCGCCCGCCAGCAGCGTGACGATGGTTTGGGCGGAGGTCCATCCGGCTTGCGGACCCTGAACGACGGCGAAGACGAGGGCGGTGAACCCGACGGTGGCGGTGAGGGAACCGGCGAGGTCGAAACTGCGGCCCAGCTCGCGCGTTGCGTCCTTCGGAATGATCGCGAAGGCTGCCGCCGCCGCGCCCAGGGCGAGAGGGACGTTGACGTAGAAGACGGCTTCCCAACCGAAGTAGTTGGTCAGTATCCCGCCCAGCAAAGAGCCCAACGCCAGGCCGGCGGCCCCGGCACCGCCCCAGATCGCGAGAGCCCGGTTACGTGCGGTGCCCTCGGTGAAAGTGGTGGCGATCAGCGACAGGGTCGCGGGCAGCAGAAGGGCACCGCCGAGGCCTTGGACGGCGCGGGCGGCCACCAGCAGTGCGGGATCCGTGGCAAGTGCACCGCCCAGGGAGGACAGACCGTACAAGGCCAGAGCGGTGGTGAACATGCGGCGCCGGCCGACGATGTCCGCTGCGCGGCCGCCCAGCAAGAGGAAACCGCCGAAGGCGACTGCGTAGGCGCTGACGACCCACTGCAGGCTTTGGGCATCGAAGCCGACCTCGCGGCCGATCTCCGGCAGAGCGACGTAGACGATGTTGTAGTCGATAGCACTGATGAACTGGGCGAACGCCAGCAGGGCCAGCAGGAGCCCGGCTCCGCGGCGCGGGAAGGGGGACGGCACGGTGGAACAACCTCTCTTAAAGTTTGCGGTTGACCGCTTACTTCTTTGCTCAAAGAAACCGGGCCGCGGGAGCGGCCCGGTTGACGTCTCCTCTAGGCGCGCAGCGTGCGCACCCACGGGGCGTCTACGGAGGCGGCATCGATAGCCACAATGACATTGCTGAGCAGGCCGTCGGCGAAGTGCCGGCGGAGCTGCTCGTCCGAGGCTCCAGAGGCGGCACGTACATATTCGACCTGCTTGGCGTAGCAGGCCCGGACCGCCTCGCCAATGACCGGCTCGCCGGCGCTGCACTGGGCGTGCAGGAGGATCATGAGAATCTCCCGGTCGGCGATCACGGCGTCATACGAAGCCGTCATCGCCTTCAGGACCGCTTCCGGATCGGAGTCGCGAACCGATGCCGCCGCCTCGGCGGCGGCTTCCCGCAGCCGGTCCGAGCAGTAGTCGACCACGGCTGCGAACAGCGCTTCCTTGTCCTTGAACAGGCGATACAGGTATCCCTGTGAGATGCCGGCGCCCCTGGCCACGTCCATCGTCGAGGTTCCGTAGTACCCGCGCTCGGCGAATGTCCTGATCGCCGTGCGCATCACCGTGGCCCGGCGTTCCTCGGCCGTCGAGCGCTGCCGTGGTCTCGTCTCCATGTAAGCAATTAACCACTCGCATATCGCCGACGTCAAGCGTGGCCCGTGCTCGCCGCGCCCCGCCGTCCAGAGCTGCCACCCAAGACGTCAAGAGCGGATGCGGCTCGTCGAGGAGCGCGACGAGATCCTGCCCCCTGTCCGTGACGGAGCCCCCGCAGCCGTAAGCGCCTCGTCGTCGGCCCCGAGCCGGACCGGCGAGGAGCGCCAAGTGGTTTTCGAAGACACAAATGTGATCGCTGGCGGCTGCTTGACGTTGACACTGGTGTCAATCCCTAGCCTCGCGGCATGGACACATTTTCTTGGAGTTCTTCCGCACTTCCCGACCTCACCGGGCGGACGGCTGTGGTGACCGGAGCGACGCGCGGGATCGGTCGCGCGGTGCGAGAAGCGTTGGAGAAGGCCGGGGCCACCGTCCTGGGTGGAGCGCGAACCGTCGACGGGGCCGGGGTCGAGGTGCTTGATCTCGCGGATCTCGGAACGGTGCGGGCCTTCGCCCGGTCGGTGCGGGAGCGGGTCGGCCAGGTGGATCTGCTGGTGAACAACGCCGCCATCAGCAACGTGCCCTTCTCTTTGACGCCGGGCGGGACGGAGTCGCAGTTCGCCGTCAATCATCTGGGGCACTTCGCGCTGACGCATCTGCTGCGGCCACTGATGCGCGAGGGCGCCCGGGTCGTCACCGTGACGTCCGCGATGTACCCGATGCTGGACACGCTCGACCTGGCGGCCCTCGCCGACGAAGGGTCGTACTCACCGGGCGTGGCGTACGTGCGGTCCAAGGCCGCGAATGTCCTGTTCGCAACGGAACTGGAACGCCGGCTGCGGACCTCGGGCTCGGGCGTGCGGAGTCTGCTGGCGGAGCCGGGGTTGGCGGCCACGTCCATGCACGACGGCTACCCGGACGAGGGAACGACCCAAGCGGTACGGGCAGCTCTCGCGGAGACCGGACGGCCAGCGTCGTCGGCGTCGGCCGGCGTGTTGTACGCCGCGACGGCTGGCGAGGTCGACGGCTTCGTCGTGTACGGGCCGGTCGGCGACCGCGAGACGCCGGACGTGGTCGCCACCCCGATCGCCGGGCTGGGGCTGGACCAGGAGCTCGCGGCAGCCCTGTGGGAACAGTCGGCGCGGCTGACCGAGGTCGTGCCCGTTAGTATCTGATAGGGGCTTGCGAGGTGAGGGGTCGGCGTTGCGGATTGGCGAACTGAGCGAGGCGACCGGCGCGAGCGCGCGATCGCTGCGCTATTACGAGCAGCAGGGGCTCCTCACCTCGACGCGCGGCCCCAACGGTTACCGAGAGTACGAGCCGGAAGCCATCGAGGCCGTGCTGCAGATCAAGGCACTACTGGACGTCGGCCTGCCGACGGAGGCCATCAGGGACGTTCTCCCCTGCAACGGTGTGGGCGGCCGAGACCCTGAGGTCTGCCCGGCGCTTCAGGAACGAATCTCCGGACTGCGAGACCGGCTTGCCCGGCAGGCAGAGGAACTCACCCGGACCAGCCGTGGGTTGACGTCTTACCTGGAGCGCAATTTCGCGTGAGAACAGACGTCCGCGCCTACGCCGCGGTCATGGACCCGCGCCCGCCACGCACTTCTGCGGAGCAGCGCGAGGAGGCGGTCCGAGCCGCCGAAGCTGCCAAGGAGCGCCGCGAGGAAGCGGAGCAGCGCCGACGGGATGCCCAATCGGCGCGGGAGGACTGGCTGGCCGGGCTGGCTGGCCGGGCGGAAGGAGAGGACGGACGAACTCGCGTATCTGTGGAATACCACAGCGACCTGACCGCTCGATTATCCGAACTCCGCACCAGAGTGGTTCGAGGGGAAGCGGCAGTACGCGCAGCCAGAGCGCACCCCCTGCCGAGCGGTATCTCGGAGGCGTGCGACAGGACGCGCACCAGGACGTGCACCGTTCGGGAGAACCGGAGGTGAGCGGGAAGGCCGTGCATGCGGTGTGCCGGCCGCTGGCCTGCGGTAGTGATGTCGCCGATGTCAGCCAATCGCCCCCAACCGGAACCCGTCCCGGCGCTGACTTCCCCTCCGTCTCCGCTCACATCCCAGCCCCCATTTGTTGAAAGGGCTGGGCATGTGCGCGGAGAACGTCGGAAAAAACGCCGGAATTACTGGGTCGGCCCTCCCCGGATGGTCCGGCCGGGCGAAAGCGGAGCATCGGAACACCCCGCACGCGCCGAAGAGGGCGGCGCGCTGGATGGTCCTGGGACGCCTCCGTCGCTGACACCCGGAGCCATCGAGGTCGGTACTAGGTGTTCTGTCCGGGGAGGTTGTGGACGGGTGAGCCAGGTCTCGGCTGAGGGATCTTGAACAGGTGAGGGCCCTTCCGGTTCGGTGTGGATT
>NZ_JBEZND010000077.1:0-16083 GCF_040706415.1 Streptomyces sp. NPDC048106
TCAGCCCGCAACTCCGCAACTTGCCGCACATCCATCTATCCACCGTGCCTCACACACCACGACCCCGGCAAACAGACATAACGAAGCACTACTAGCGCACCGCGCGGACATACCCCGAAGTGCCGGGAGTCGAGACGTCCCGGTCCCTGCGGACGATGCTCAGTCGCCCGCCCCACCCGGCGAGGGCCTTGCGCAGGCCGTCCGCCGTGTACTCGATGTCCACCACCCGGTCGTCGAACGCCTTCGCGTACACCCCGCACTCGTCGTACTGCCCGCACTCCTCCGCCACCGCGAAGTCCAGCCCGGCCCGGCGCCGCTGACCGGCCAGTTCGGGGGTGTTCTTCTGCGCGATGGCCAGGCGCCGGGCATGCGCGTGCCGGGAGAGCAGGGCGATGAAGGCGGTCGCGTCGGACGCGGTGAGCAGCCCTTGGGAGCGGGTGTAGCTGTCGTAGTTGTCCGGCTCCACGGCGTCGAAGCCCTCGCGCGCGCAGCCGTCGATCCAGCGGTTCACCCGACCGGCCACCCGCTCGCGCTTGGCCGGGGTGCCGATGTCGAGCAGCGCCTCGTTCCAGTCCCGGTCCATGACCACCTTGCCGTGCGAATCCCGCAGCAGCAGGTCGCGCGGCCAGGAGGCGCGTTCGGCGGGCTGGGCCTGGAAGGCGTTGACGTAGCAGATGTTGTACCGGCCGGGCGCGGGGGAGTCGGACCGGTCGCGGCTGACGATCCGGACGCCGGGCGGCGGGGGATAGGCGCCGCCGATCTGGTAGTCGAAGCCGGCGTGCCGGGGCGGCAGCCGCACCGGGGCCGCTCCGGCGTCGTCCCGGGCCGGGGAACAGCCGGTCAGTGCCGAGACGGCGACGGTCAGGGCGACGACTGCGGCGCCGGTCGTCCTGGCCGGACCCGTGGCGCGAAGGACACCCCTGAGGGACACGTCCGCTCCCTCCTGCGCACGCCGGGCGGCGCGGCACGTGCCAGGATCAAAGCGTCCGGACGCTCCGGTCGTCAAGCCGGTGCCGGGCCACGTCGTAGGCTCGGCGGTGATCATCCGTCCCGAAGGCAGGAGCAGCAACGATGCAGTATGTGAAGCTCGGTTCGACGGGCCTGGACGTGTCGCGCGTGTGTCTGGGCTGCATGAGCTACGGAGTGCCGGAACGCGGCAACCACGAGTGGACCCTGGACGAGGAAGCCGCCCGTCCGCTGATCCGGCAGGCGCTGGAAGCGGGCATCACCTTCTTCGACACCGCCAACGTCTACTCCGACGGCACCAGCGAGGAGATCGTGGGCAGGGCCCTGCGGGACTTCGCGCGGCGCGACGAAATCGTGCTGGCCACCAAGGTCCACGGCCGGATGCGGCCGGGCCCCAACGGCGCCGGGCTGTCCCGCAAGGCGATCATGACCGAGATCGACCACAGCCTGCGCCGCCTCGGCACCGACCACGTCGACCTCTACCAGATCCACCGCTACGACCACGCGACGCCCGTCGAGGAGACGATGGAGGCCCTGCACGACGTGGTCAAGGCGGGCAAGGCCCGCTACATCGGGGCGAGTTCGATGTACGCGTGGGAGTTCTCCAAGGCGCAGTACACGGCGGAGCGGCACGGCTGGACGAAGTTCGTCTCCATGCAGAACCACTACAACCTGCTCTACCGCGAGGAGGAGCGGGAGATGCTGCCGCTCTGCGCCGACCAGGGCGTCGGCGTGCTGCCGTGGAGCCCGCTGGCCCGGGGCCGGCTCACCCGTGACTGGGGCACGGTCACCGAGCGCAGCGAGCACGACGCCTTCGGCAGCGGGCTGTACCAGGAGGGCGACCGCGCGATCGTGGAGGCCGTCACGCGGATCGCCGGTGAACGCGGCGTTCCGCGCGCCCAGGTGGCCCTCGCCTGGCTGCTGCACCAGCGCCCCGTGACCGCGCCGATCGTCGGCGCAGGCAAGCCGCGGCACATCGAGGACGCGGTCGCCGCCGTCGAACTCGCCCTCGGCGAGCAGGAGATCGAGGAGTTGGAGCGGTCGTACACCCCGCGGGCGGTCAGCGGCCACTGAGCCCGTCCGCGGGTCGCCCGGAAACGGGAAGGTCAGGGGTGGCGCGGCGGCGGAGGGATGGTCGCCAGGCCCGGGGCCGGTTCGGGCCAGACCAGGAGGACCGGGCAGGGGGCGTGGTCGACGGCGAAGCGGGCCGCCGGGCCGAGGCTGTGCGGCCCGAGCCGGGACCGTTCGCCGTCCCGGGCCAGCACCAGCAGACCGGCCCCCTCGGCGGCGGCCACCACCTCCCGCTCGACCCGGCCCGCGCGCTCCTCGCGCACACAGGGCCGGCCCAGCCGCTCGGCCGCCGCGGCCAGGAGGTCGGCCGCCGAGGTCCCGCCCAGCTCCTCCAGCGCGGCCCCGGGATCGCGCTCGGGATGCCCGCGGCCCAGCAGCCCCGCGAACGCGCCGTGCGCGACCCCGGGCACATCGGGACCGCTGACGTGCAGCAGCACCACCTCGGCGGACTCCGGCGCGTGGGTGCGCACGGCGTCCACACAGGCGGGCCAGGTGCCCTCGACCAGCCAGGCGATCACCCGCATCGGATCGGCCTCCCGTCACAGAACCTGCAGTGACCCCCACAGTGCCACCACCGCGACCGCGAGGGAGGACGGCACGGCGAGCAGACCCAGCCGGGTGAACTCGCCGAGGTTCACGCCGTGCTCGTGCTGGTGCACGATCCGCCGCCACAGCAGCGTGGCCAGCGATCCGGCGTAGGTCAGGTTCGGGCCGATGTTCACTCCGAGCAGCACCGCGAGCACCGCGCCGGGACCGGCCGGCGCGGCGAGCGGCAGCAGGACCAGCACCGCGGGCAGGTTGTTGACGATGTTCGCGAGGACGGCGGCCAGCGCGGCGGTCCCCAGCAGCGCGGGCAGACCGGTACCACCCGGCACGATGCGCCCGAGCACATCGGCGAGCCCGTTGTCCACCACCGCCCGCACCACCACGCCCAGCGCCAGCACGAACGCGAGGAACGCCGGGGCCGCCGCCTTCACCACATCCACCGGGGTCGCCTGGCGCCGCAGCAGCGCCCGCCCGGCCAGCACCAGCGCCCCGGCCGCCGCCACCCAGGCGGGCTCGACGCCGAACGCCGAGGCCACCACGAACCCGGCCAGCGTGCAGACCACGGTCACGACCGCGAACCGGGGGAAGACGGGCGGCTCGCCGGGGTCCCGGCCCGCCGGGGCCGCCGCCGCGAGGTCACCGGCGAAGAACCGCCGGAACACCAGGTACTCGACGCCGATCGCCGCCAGCCACGGCAGCGCCATCAGCGCGGCGAACCGGGTGAAGCTCAGTCCGCTCGCCGCGAACGCCAGCAGGTTCGTCAGATTGGACACCGGCAGCAGCAGCGACGCCGTGTTCGACAGATGCGTGCAGGCGTACACATGCGGCTTGGGGCGTACGCCGGTGCGCGCGGCGGTGGCGAACACCACCGGGGTGAGCAGCACGATCGTGGCGTCCAGGCTGAGCGCGGCGGTGATCGCGGAGGCGAGCACGAACACCGCGGTCAGCAGCCGCACCGGACGCCCAGCCGCCCAGCGGGCCATCCACGCCCCGCAGGCCCGGAACAGGCCCTCCACGGCACAGAAGTGGGCGAGCACGAGGACCGCCGCGAGGAACCCGACCACCGGGCCGAGCCGCTCCGCCTCGGCGCGGGCGTGGTCGAGGGGGATGGCGCCGGTGGCGATCGCGATCCCGGCGGCCGGGACGGCCATCGCCGCCTCCGGCCACCCGAAGGGCCGTACGACGGCGAAAGCGAGCACCGCGACGAGCAGTACGGCGGAGAGGGCTTCGGCAAGCGGGCTGTTCAGGGCGGGTCCTTCCGGGATCGATCACGCTGTCCCGCCCATGAAAACAGATGTCCCCGGCCGCGCGGCGTCGACCGGGGACGCGCTTCTCAGGGAGCGGTGCCGGGGCTGAGGACGGTCAGGGAGACCGACGAGGAGTTGCCGGAGACGGGGACCTCACCGCCCGTCCACGTCACCTTCAGGTGGTCGCGTTCATCCGGTGGGGTGATCAGCAGCGCGGCCGGTCGGGCGGTCTTCGCGCCGGTGACCCCCGGGCTGGAGAAGGTCAGCCCGGCCCAGGCGCTCTGGCCCGGCCTGAGGGTGACCGTCGTCGAAGAGCCCGGCTGGCGCCGGGGGTCGGGGCCGAGCTGGCCGCCGGCCCCGTTCACGAAGGCCGCGCCGGGGAAGCCGCGCACCGTGCAGGTGCGGCCGGACGCGTTGGTGAGCACCACGGGGAAGTTCTCCTGCCCGGCGCCCGGGTCGTTGCGGCCCACGGAGGCGCGCAGTTCGGAGGTGTGGCAGCGGGTGCTCGCCATGCTGGTCGTGCCGCCGCCGGGGGTGGCGGTCGCCCGGGAGACCGCCGGCGAGGGGGCGCCGGTGGGCGCGGAGGCGACGGGGGAGGGGGTGACCGGGGTGCCGGATGCCGGTGGTGCCGAGTCGCCGGCCGCGGGCGCGGCCGTACCCGAGGACGTCACGGGCGGGTCGCTGTGCACGGTCTGGCCGTCGCCGCAGGCGGTCAGCAGGCCCAGCACGGCGACCGTGCCCGCGAAAAGGGCCCCGCGCCGCGCGGACCGTGGGGTGTACACCATGTCGCTCAACACTCCTGGTTGGTCAGGGCACGCGGCGAACGCGTGCCTACGGTGCCGAGTGCGCCGTCACCCCACTCCGATGCACGGACCGTGGGAAAAGTTCGGAACACGAGGGTTCTTTTCCCCGCTCCGGCCCCCGGCCGACCCCTCACCCCACTCTCAGCGAGCGCAGTACGCCATCGGTGGCGTCACCGTCACCCCGCTGGCGTAGCTGCACGTACACCTGCGGCTCGCCGGCGCCGCCCGCCGGGACCAGCGCGGACTCGGTGATGGAACCGCCGTCCGGACAGCCGCTCCAGGCCCGCACCAGGCCGTGCCACTCGGCGCTGCTGAAGCCGCGGCTGCTGGAGTAGTGACAGCCGGTGTGCGCGAGCGCCTTCACCCGTGCGGTGACGTCGCCGTGCGCGCTGACCCCGACGAACACACCGTCGACCGGGGCCTTCGGATCGGGCCAGTGGGCGAGGTCGTCGGCCACCACCAGGCCCGGTTCGTGACCCGCGCCGAGGCCCAGCGCCCGCGGGTCCCAGCCGGAGTCGCGCAGCTCGCGGTCCCAGGCGGCGGGCACCCGGACGCTCACCCGGCCGCGCGCGTCCGCCACCCGTGCCTGGTCGGCGGCCCCGCCAGGGGGGGCCACCACGGTCACCGTGACCGCCGCCACCGCGGCCGCGGCCAGGGCGGCCACGGACAGCGTGAGCGCGTTGAGCCGGCCGCGGAGCCGGTCCAGCCGCCGCCGCGCGGGTCCGTCCGGTCCCGCCGCCAGCCGGTCCAACTCGGCCGCGAACTCCCGAGCGCCCGGCCAGCGCCGCGCCCGGTCCGGCTCCAGCGCCCGCAGCAACGCGCGTGCCACGTCCTCGCGGAGTCCCGGCCGCAGCCGCGCGGGCGGCACCACCCGGCCCGGCGGTCCCGGCACGCTCCCGGTGACCAGCTCGTAGCCGACCGCGCCCAGGCTGTAGACGTCGGCCCGCTCGTCGATGCCCGCGCCGGGCTCCGCCTGCTCCGGCGGCCGGTAGCCCGCCGAGCCCGCCGCCAGGGTGAGCACCGAGCCCTGCGCGAGGCTCTTGGCGAGCCCCAGATCGGCCAGCAGCACCCGCCGGGTGCCGTCCGGGGCGGTGTGCAGCAGCACATTGGTCGGCTTGATGTCCCGGTGCACGATCCCTGCCTCGTGCAGCGCGGCGGCGGCCCGCGTCGCCTCCGCCGTCAGCGCCAGTGCCTCCGGCACCGGCAGCGGGCCGTCCACCAGCAGGTCGGCGAGGGTGCCGCCGTCGGCGTACTCCATCACGAAGTACGGTCTGCCGTCCGGGAGTTCGCCGATGTCGTAGACCTGCACCACCCGGCTGGACCCGGCCCGGCGCAGCAGCCGCGCCTCGGACAGGAAGCGGTCCCGGACGTCCAGCCGGTGCGACCAGTTCTCGGCGAGGACCTTCACCGCCACCGGGGCTTCCAGCTCCGGGTCGTGGGCGAGCCACACCGTGGCGAACGCGCCGGTGCCCAGCGGCCGTTCGAGACGGTATCGGCCGATCCGCTCCAGGGGGTGCATGCGACTATCATGCCTGCCCTGAGATCGACTCGAAGGGGGCCGCGACGTGCAGGACGAGGCGCCGGTGGAGGAACTCGCCCGGCGTGCCGCCGCCGGGGACCCGGCGGCCCTCGACCGGCTGCTGACCGAGCTGCGGCCCGATGTCGTGCGCCGCTGCGGGCGCTTCCTGCCCTGCCGGGAGGACGCCGAGGAGGCCGCCCAGGACGTGCTGCTCCAAGTGGCCCGCCGCATCGGCACGTTCGAGGGCCGCAGCCGCTTCGGCACCTGGCTGTACACCGTGGTCGCCAACTGCTGCCGGCAGAAGTACCGCGAGCTGAAGCGGCGGGCCGCCGAACAGCCCGCCGCCATCGAACCGGCGCACGCCGTCGACCCGCGCACCACCAGCGTCATCGCCGGCTCCCGGGTGGACCTGCTGGAGGCGCTGGAGAGACTGGAACGGGAGCATCCGCACCTGGTCGCGCCGCTGGTCTACCGGGACATCTGCCAACTGGACTACGCCGAGGCCGCCGAACGCGCGGGCATCCCGCTCGGCACCTTCAAGTCCCGCCTGCACGAGGCCCGCAGACAGGTACGGCCCTGGCTCGCCGGTCCCTGACGACGGCTACCCGTCCGCTTCGGACAGCGGCAGCTCCGCCCAGATCGTCTTGCCGTCCGCGGTGTGCCTGCTGCCCCAGCGCCGGCTGAGCTGGGCGACCAGCATCAGCCCCCGGCCGCCCTCGTCGAAGGTCCTGGCCCGGCGCGGATGCGGGGCGGTGTGGCTGGCGTCGGAGACCTCGCAGATCAGCGTGGCCGCGTCATGGATCAGCCGGAGCCGGATCGGCCTGGACGCGTAGCGGATGGCGTTGGTGACCAGCTCGCTGACCACCAGCTCCGCCGTGAACGCCGCCTCGCTGAGCGCCCAGGCGTCCAGTTGCTCCACCACCTGCTTGCGGACCGGCGCGACCAGTGCCGGGTCCGCCGGGATGTCCCAGTTCGCCACCTGGGAGGCGGGCAGGCCCCGGGTGCGGGCGAGCAGCAGCGCCACGTCGTCGGCGGCGCCGCCGGCCGGCAGCAGGGTGTGCAGGACGCGGTCGCAGGCGGTGTCCAGCGAGTCGGCGCCCGCGCCGAGCGCCTCGAAGAGCATCGCGCGCCCGGTGTCCGCGTCCTGCTCCCGGGAGGTGACCAGGCCGTCCGTGTACAGCGCGAGGACGCTGCCCTCAGCCAGCTCCACCTCGGTGGACTCGAAGGGCAGCCCGCCCAGGCCCAGCGGCGGGCCCGCGGGCAGGTCGAGCTGGCGCGGGCGGCCGCCCGGCGGCAGCAGCACGGGCGGCGGATGCCCGGCGCGGGCCAGCGTGCAGCGCCGCGACACCGGGTCGTAGACCGCGTACAGACAGGTCGCGCCGACCTCCCCGGTGCCGCCGTGGCCGCCGGTGTCCTCCGCGAGCCGCATCACCAGGTCGTTCAGATGGGTGAGCAGTTCGTCCGGGGCCAGGTCGATGTCCGCGAGGGTGCGCACGGCGGCGCGCATCCGGCCCATGGCGGCCGAGGCGTGGATGCCGTGCCCGACCACGTCCGCGACGACCATCGCGACCCGCAGCCCGGACAGCGGGATCACGTCGAACCAGTCGCCGCCCACCCCGGCCCGCGCCGCCGGCAGATACCGGGAGGACGCCTCCAGGGCGGCCGTGCGCGGCAGCGTGCGCGGCAGCAGGCTGCGCTGAAGGACGAGGGCGGTCTCCCGCTCGCGCGAATAGCGCCGGGCGTTGTCGATGCAGACGGCGGCCCGGGTGGTGATCTCCTCGGCGAGCAGCCGGTCGTCGGAGTCGAACCCCTCCGGGCGCCGGTGCCGGACGAAGACCGCGACGCCCAGGGTGAGCCCGCGGGCCCGCACCGGGACCGACATCGCGGAGTGGATGCCGAAGACCCGCACCTGCCGGGTGCGCGCGCTGTTCCAGTTCATCCAGGGGTTCATGTCGCCCGCGGTGTTCGAGGCGATGATGGTGTGGCCCACGGTCAGCGAGTCCGCCTGCGGGGAGCCGCCCGGATAGCGCTCGGTCTGCCCCGGCTTCATCACCGCCTCCGGCACCCCCTCCAGGACCGAGCGGTGGGCGGCCCGGCGCAGGGTGACCGGCGTGGCGACGCGGGCCGGGGGCTCACCGCCGTACTCCTCGGGGTCCAGCAGATCGATGGTGACGAAGTCGGCGATCGCCGGCACGCACATGTCGGCCAGCTCCTGCGCCGTACGGGTGACGTCGAGGGTGGTGCCGATGCGCACGCTCGCCTCGTTCACCAGTTGCAGCCGCTGCCGGGCCCGGTGGTTGTCGCTGACGTCGTGCGCGGCCAGGCACACGCCCCGCACCCGGCCCGCGCGGTCCGTCACCGGCGCCATCCGGACGAGCCACGCGTGCGCCCGGCTCTCGCCGCCCGCCCGCATGAAGGTCTGCACGTCCCGTGGACGGCCGGTGACCAGCACCTCCCGCATGCCCCGCGCCAGCTCCTCGCCCTGCGGCCCGTCGACCAGTTCCGTGAAGCGCAGCCCCCGCGCCCGCTCCTCCGGCAGCCCGGAGACCGCGGCCATGGCGTCGTTCATCCGGTGCAGCCGCAGCTCCTCGTCGTAGACCGCGATCGCGCACGGCGACTGGATCAGGCCCGCCTGGCCCAGCGGGTCGTCCTCGGCGGGCGGCGCCGCGCGGGGCAGCGGGGCGACCAGGATCCACCGGCCCCCGCCGCCGTCGGGCGCCGGGCGGTGCCGGGCGAGCAGCCACACGTCGACGCGATGGCCGTCGAGGTGGCGCAGGGCGAGCGTGCCGTGCCGGCGGGAGCCCCGGGGCAGGGCGGGGGCGGCTTCGGCGAGCAGGTCGGTGGCGGGGCGGCCCACGACGGCCTCGGCGGGGTGGCCGAGCAGCCGCCGCGCGCCCTCGTTCCACTCCACCAGCGTCCCGTGGTCGTCGATGACAGCCCGGGCCGTCGCCGCCTCGTCGAACGGATAGACCCGGCTCATCCTCGCCGCTCCCAGCGCACACTCACGGTGAACAGGTGGCACCTCTCGCGCCTCCCAGCCTAGTGCTTCCCCTGCACCGACGGTGGCCGGGCCCCGGGTGGTACCGCAGTGGATATGACGTGACCTGCGGATATTTACGGGTGAGTACCCGAGGGGTACGGTTTGGCTCATGCCAGCTCTCAACGTGGAGTTCAGCGACCGGGAACTCGAGGACCTGCGGCAGATCGCCAAGGAGCGCGGTACGTCGATGAAGGCCCTCGTCCGCGAGGCCGCCGCCGCCGACATCGCCCGGCACCGGGCCCTGAAGGAGGGCGCCGAGGCGTTCCGCAGCTTCTTCACCACCCACGCCGAGGAGTTCGCCGCCGCGTTCCCCGAGGACGAATCCCCCGCGCGGGGCGAGGCCGCCTGAGCGATGCCGCCCGTCATCCACATCGATGTCCCGTGGCTGCTCCAGCGGCACGAAGAGGTCCTGCCCGAGCAGCCCGCGGTCGACGACTTCTCCGCGCTGGTCGCCGCCGTCGCCCGGCACCGGGTCGATCCGCCCCGGCTCGGCGTGGACTCCGACCCCGCCTGGCGCGCCGCCGCCCTGCTGCACACCCTCGCCCTGCTCAAACCGCTGCCCGCGGCCAACGCCCGCTTCGCCTGTGCCACCGCCGTCGCCTACATGTTCGTCAGCGGCGCCGGCATCGACCCGCCCTACGGCGCGCTGGTGGACCTCGCCCGCGACCTGATCTCCGGCAAGACGGACGTGTACGGGGCCGCCGACCGGCTCCGCTCCTGGCAGCTCTGAACGCCCGCGCGGGGCCGGAGTTGGGACAGACCGTCCACCGACTTCCCGGAATGTCCCGTGCGCGCCGCCCGCCGGTCCGTCCCGCCCGCGGCCGCCGCACACAGTCGGTCCTGCGATCCGCGATTCCTGTCGCAGTCCGTAGACCGAGAGGGAAGCTGGTGCAGCGGTGGCCGAAGTCACTGCCCGGACGCAGGTGGACGTACGCGACCGGGCCACATGGACGGAACTCTTCTACGATCTGGTGCTCGCCTTCGGGGTCAGCCAGGTCGCCCACGTGCTCGCCCTGCACCCCGGCTGGTCGCGCCTGGGCAGCTGCCTGCTCGTCCTGGTGCCGCTGTGGTGGGCGTGGGTCGACGTCGTGATGGCGATGAACGCCGTGCACGAGACCAACACGCAGCGGGTGTTCCTGCTGCTGGCCGGCCTGGCCACCTACGGGATGAGCATGTCCGCGCAGCACGCCCTGGACAGCAGACCGGAGGCGCTCCTGTACGCGGGCAGCTATCTCGCCCTCAGACTGCTCATCGGGGAGGCCATCCGGCGTGAATGCGCCAACTACACCATCCACCCCTACCGGGCGGGGCTCGCCTTCGCGCTGGCCCTGTTCGCGGTGACCGCGCTGCCGGACCGGATGCGCGTCGCCGGATGGGCGATCGCCGTGGTCGCGGAGATCATCGCCCCGCTCGTACTCAGCGGCCACCTGCGGCAGTTGGCGTTCGGTGTCAACCATCTGCCGGAACGGTTCGGGCTGTTCATCATCATCGCCCTCGGCGAGAACGTCGTCTCCGTCGGCGCCTGGGTGGGCGGCCGCCGCCTCGGCACGACGGAACTGGCCGCCGTCGCCCTCGCGTTCCTCACCGGATGCGGGCTCTGGTGGCTCTACTTCCACCTCGCCGCCTCCGCCGTCGCGCACGCCCTGCGCACCCATCCGACACCGGCCGTCGTCGTGCGCGACGTGCTCAGCTACGGCCATCTCGCCCTGGTCTTCGGCCTGTTGCTGGTCGCCGTGGGCGCCGACCGGATCGTCGCCGAGCCGGTCGAGACACCGCACCGGCTCGCCGCGGGACTGCTGCCCGTCGGCGCCGCCCTGTTCACCCTGACCTTCTGCTACACCCGCCGCCGGATGTTCGGGGCCGCCTCCGTGACCCGCTTCGCCGCCGGGCTCGCCCTGCTCGGCGTCGCCGCCGTCGCGCCGCTGGTGCCGGGCCTGGCCACGCTCGGCGCCGTGGCGTTCGTACTCGTCGCCGTCAACGGCCTGGAGCACTGGCTCCTGACCGGCGGCCGGCACGTCCCGATGATCTTCGTCAGGCGCTGAGCCGAGCGACCGCAGACGGCCCCGGTTCACCCCCAAGTGGCCAGGTGCGGCCGCCGACTTGACGCAGTGCGGCGCCCCCGTCCCACGGCCCGGCGACCGCCTCCCCCACGCCCCTAACTTTCTCGGGTGCCCGGCCGCGGCGTGCGGCGCGTGACAGCCCCGGCAACAGTTCGCGAAGGAGTGTTCCGATGACGACCCCGACGACCCAGGCTGTCGGCGACGGCAATCTGTTCATCGACGGCAAGTTCCAGCCCGCAGACTCCCGAGAGACCGTCCCGGACATCAACCCGGCGACAGAGCAGCCGATATGCGAGGTGGCCTGGGCCGGTCCGAGCGACCTCGACCGCGCGGTGCAGGCGGCGCGGCGCGCCTTCGACATGGGGCCCTGGCCCTCGATGCCGGCCAAGGAGCGCGGCCGGCTGATGCTGCGCATAGCCGACGGCATCGAGGCCGCGGGGGAGGAGCTGGCCCTCCTGGAGACCCTCGACGTCGGCAAGCCGATCACCTTCACGCGCGGCTTCGACGTGCGGGCCGCCGCCGAGATCTTTCGCTACTACGCCGGCATGGTCGAGATGCTGGAGGGCGCGGCCCGCCCGGCGGGCGCCCGCTCGCTCCAGTACACGCGGCGCGAGCCCCTCGGCGTGGTCGGCGCCATCACGCCCTTCAACTTCCCGCTGAACCTCGCGGTCAACAAGATCGCGCCGGCGCTCGCCGCGGGCAACACGATCGTCCACAAGCCCGCCGAGCAGACCCCGCTGACCGCCCTCGCGCTCGCCCGCGTGATGGCCGAGGCCGGGCTGCCGGAGGGCGTGCACAACGTGGTCACCGGCGGCGGCGCCACCGTGGGCGCGGCCCTGGTCGAGCACCCCGGCATCGACAAGATCTCCTTCACCGGCTCCACGGCCACCGGCAAGCGCCTGATCGCGGCCGCGGCCGGAACGCTGAAGAAGGTCACCGTCGAACTCGGCGGCAAGGGCGCCAACATCGTCTTCGGCGACGCGGACATCGAACCGGCCGTGCAGGCCGCGTTCCAGGCCGGCTTCTTCAACACCGGCCAGTTCTGCATGAGCGGCTCGCGGCTGCTGGTGCATCGCTCCGTGCACGACCAGGTGGTGGACGCGCTGACCGGCGTACTCGGCGCGATCCCGGTCGGCGACCCGCTGGACGAGGCCACCGTGCTCGGCCCGCTGGCGCACCGGCAGCAGCTCGACAAGGTCGTCGAGTACGTCGGCATCGGGCGGCAGGAGGGCGCCACCGTCGCCTTCGGCGGCGAGCGCGGCCACGACGGGCCCGGCTACTTCCACCAGCCCACGCTCTTCACCGGCGCGAACCCCCAGATGCGCATCGCGCAGGAGGAGATCTTCGGCCCGGTCGTCACGGTGCTCCCGTTCGACACCGACGAGGAGGCCGTCGAGATCGCCAACGGCACGCCGTACGGGCTCGCCGCGGGCCTGCACACCCGTGACGTGCGCCGCGCCCACACCGTGGCCGCCCGGCTCCAGGCGGGGATCGTCTGGGTCAACACCTGGGCGGCCTTCGAGAACTCCACGTCCTTCGGCGGCTACAAGTCCTCCGGCTACGGCCGCGAGCTCGGCCCCGAGGGCATCGAGGAGTACCTGCAGTACAAGACCGTGTACGTCAATGTCGATTGAGGTAGCCATGTCCGACCAAACCCGACCCGGCGCGCTCTCCGCCGGACTCGTGCTGGGTGCCTTCCTGGCGCCCAGCGCGCTCGGAATGTCCGCGACGCCCATCGCTCTGCCCGCGCTCGGCGACAGCCTCTCGGTGGCCTCCGGGGCGACGGCCTGGGTGCTGGCGGGCTACACCCTGACCCTCTCCGTCGCCTCCGCCCTGGCCGGCCGCCTCGCCGACATCCGCGGTCTGCGCATGCCCATCATCACCGGCATGGTGGTGCTCCTGGCCGGCACGGTCCTCGTCGTCGCCGTCCCCTGGTTCCCGGCCGTCGTCGCGGGCCGCATGCTCCAGGGCATCGGCGGTGGCGTCGCCGCCGTGCTGTCCTTCGGCGTCGCCAACCGGCTCTTCACCGACCCGCACGAACGCGGCCGCACCATCGGCACCATGGGTGCCGTCGTCGGCATCGTCTCCGGCGGCGGCGCGCTGCTCGGCGGTGCCCTGACCGACCTGATCGGCTGGCAGGCGGCCCTCGCGCTGCCCGGCCTCTCGGCGATCGCCGCGCTACGGGTGCTGCGCATCGCGCCCGTCACCCAGCCCCGCAAGGAGCGCCTGGACGCCCGCGGCGCCGTGCTCTGCCTCGCCCTCGCCGCCGCCCTCGCGGTCCTCCTCCAGGCCCGTACCACTCATCTGAAGGAGAACCTCGTCCTCGTGCTCGCGGTGCTCGCGATCGCGCTGGCCGCGGCCACCGTGTGGCATGTGCGCCGGGTGCCCGACGGCTTCCTGCCGCGCCTGGTGGTCAGCAACAGCCGTTTCGTGCTCGCCGCGGCGGCCGGCTTCACGCTCTTCGCCGGGTACCTCGTCATCCAGTTCGCGGCGCCCCGGCTGATCCTCATGGACCACGACCTCAGCGTCACCCAGATCGGCCTGATCCTGCTGCCCACCGGTGTGGTCAGCGCGGTCCTGTCGCGGACGGCCGGCGGGCTCGCCCACAAGGTGGGCCCGCTGCGCCTGGTCACCGCGCTCACGGTGCTCAGCGCCGCCGGGCTGCTGCTCGCCGCGCTCGCGGGGCGCCAGCCGGTCGCCCTGGTGATCGCGGTGGCCGCCTGTGTCTCCGGGTTCAGCGCGGGCCAGGTCGCGCTGATGGCGGCGGTGCCGCACCTGGTCGACAGCTCCGTGCACGGGGTGGCGGCCGGCGTGTTCCAGCTCGTGTTCATCACGGGCGGCTCGCTCGGCTCCGCCGCGGTCGGCGGCATGGTCGGCGCGATGAGCCTGTCCACCGCGATCGGGGTGCTGGCCGTGGTGCCGCTGATCGGCATGGTGGCGGCGGTGGCCGCGGCGCTGCTCGTGGCGCGGCGCTCGGCGGCGCCGGTCTCCGTCCCGGTCGCCTCCCCGGCGGCCACCGACCCGGCCCGCGCCACCGGCTGACCCTCCCGACCCCCTCGCTGCCGTTCCCGGAGTCCGCTCCAGGGGCGGCAGCCCTTTTTACCCAAAAATCGCCCGTTCACACATCAAATGTCACACTTGACGCGTATCGCGAAGGAGCAGAAATGCCCCGACTGACCCGCAGGGGATTCCTCGGCACCGCCACCGGCGTCGGCGGTGTCGTCGCACTCGGGACCCCGAGCGCGCTGGCGGCCCCCCGCACCACCGCCGACACCACCGACTCCGGTGCCGCCGTCGGCACGGTGACCGTGACCCCGTCCGACCCGCGCTACCTGGATCTCACCCAGCGCGGATACAACGCCCGGTTCGTCGCCCGGCCCGACCAGATACGGCTCGTGCACTCCACCGCCCAGGTCGTCGCCGCGGTGCAGGAGGCGGTGACGGCCGGGGCCCGGATAGGGGTGCGCGGCGGCGGCCACTGCCTCGACGGCCTCGTGGACGACCCGGGCGTGCGGACCCTGATCGACATGTCCGAGATGAACGCCGTTGGCTACGACGCCGCCCGGCGGGCCTTCTCCGTCCAGGGCGGCGCCACCCTCGCCCAGGTCTACCGCACCCTCTACCTCGAATGGGGCGTGACCATACCGGCCGGCGACTGCCCCACCGTCGGCGTCGGCGGACATGTCACCGGCGGCGGCTACGGCCCCCTCAACCGCAAGTACGGCTCCGTCGTCGACCACCTGTACGCGGTCGAGGTGGTGTACGTCGACGCCTCCGGCACCGCGCGCTCCGTGGTCGCCACCCGCGACGCCGCCGACCCCAACCGGGAGCTGTGGTGGGCCCACACCGGCGGTGGCGGCGGCCAGTTCGGGATCGTGACCACCTTCTGGTTCCGCTCCCCGGACGCCACCGGCACCGACCCGGCCGGCCTGCTGCCCAAGCCGCCGCACAGCCTGCTCAAGACCTCCACCAGCTGGGCGTGGACGGACCTGACCCAGGCCGACTTCACCCGCATCGTCCGCAACCACAACGCCTGGCACGCCGCCAACAACGTGCCGGGCACCGACTACGACACCCTCAACAGCGCCCTGCTCCTGTACAACTACGTCCAGGGCGCCGTCAGCCTCACCGCCCAGATCGACGGCTCGCTGCCCAACTCCCAGCAGCTCATGGACAGTTACATAGGCGCGATAGCGGACGGCGTGAGCACCGCGCACGCCACCACCGCCCACAGCACGCCCTGGCTGAAGGAGTCCCTCAAGGACCACTACGACACGGGGATCTACAACCGCGGCAAGTTCAAGGGCGCCTATCTGCGCAAGGGCTGGTCCGACGCGCAGCTCGCGGTCCTCTACCGCAACCTCAGCGACCGGACGTACACCGGACACGGCGGCGCGATCCTCTTCTCCTACGGGGCCCAGGTCACCACGGTCGCCCCCGACGCGACGGCCCTCGCCCAGCGCGACTCGATGCTGAAGGCCAACTTCCTCACCTACTGGACGGACCCCGCCGAGGACGACCGGCACGTCGCCTGGCTGCGCGCCCTGTACCAGGACTTCTACGCCGCCACCGGGGGCGTCCCGCTGCCGGACGGCGACGCCGACGGGTCGTACATCAACTACCCCGACCCCGACCTCACCGACCCGCAGTGGAACACCTCCGGGGTGCCCTGGCAGACCCTGTACTGGAAGGGCAACTACCCGCGCCTGCAGGCCGTGAAGAAGAAGTGGGACCCGAAGAACGTCTTCCACCACGCGCTGTCCGTCACGGCGTCCTGACCGGCCCCGGTAGACACACCGCGGCCCCACCCCTCGTCCTTCCGGGGTGGGGC
>NZ_JBEZND010000078.1:0-15072 GCF_040706415.1 Streptomyces sp. NPDC048106
CCTGCTGGCCACCTGGACCGGCACTTGCCCCACCTGCCGA
The DNA here is from genome assembly GCF_040706415.1 of Streptomyces sp. NPDC048106. Taxonomy (NCBI): domain Bacteria; kingdom Bacillati; phylum Actinomycetota; class Actinomycetes; order Kitasatosporales; family Streptomycetaceae; genus Streptomyces; species Streptomyces sp. NPDC048106. The sequence goes on from NZ_JBEZND010000078.1 coordinate 41, forward strand.
CAACCCACCCCATGGCAGCCCTACGACACGACCTAACAAAGCACTACTAGTCGGCACCGGCCTCACGGGCGCCGGCTTCCGTCTACGACCCCGCCACCGACAAGTGGTCCACCGGCGCGGACGCGCCCACGGCCGCCGGTGCCTCGGCCTCCGCCGTGCTCGACGGCAAGCTGTACATGATCGGTGGCTGCACCGACACGTCCTGCGGCAGCGTCGCCAAGGCGGCCGCCGCCTACGACCCGGCCACCGACCAGTGGACGTCCATCGCGGCTTACCCGAAGCCGGTCTCCTTCGCCTCCTGCGCGGGCATCGAGGACAAGATCTACTGCGCCGGCGGCATGAGCCAGGGCGACGAGCTCGCCGACACCTACGCCTACGACCCGGGGACCGACACGTGGACCCAGGTGGCCGACCTGCCCGCACCCCGCTGGGGCGCGGAATCCGCGGCGGCCAACGGCCAGTTCCTCGTGGTCAGCGGCGTGAGCGGCAACGCCCTGGACAACAAGGCGTACGCCTTCGCCCCGGGGACCGGTGGCTGGAGCGCACTGCCGAACGTCAACGTGCCCAGCACCCCTGGCGGCGCGGCGGCCGGCTTCTACAAGGTCGGCGGCATCAACACCCCCGGCGGCGCGCCGCTCGCCTCGGTCGAGCTGCTGCCGGGCTGCAGCCAGGAGACCTCCGACATCTCCTGGCTGAGCGAGAGCACGCAGCGGGTGACTCTCGCCCCCGGCGCCAGCACCACGGTCGACGTGAGCCTGGACGCCTCGGACGCCGCGGTCAACCAGCCGGGTTCCTACACCGCCCGGCTCTCCCTGGGCAGTGACACCCCCTACGCCCTGCCCGCCGTGCCGGTCACCCTGACCGTCACCCCGCCCCACGGGCGCCGACGGTACCTACTCCCTCTGGCTCGACGCGGCCGACAGCCCGCTCACCGTGATCGTCGCCAAGGACGGCTACAAGCCGGCCACGGCGTCCGTCAAGATCAAGAAGGGACAGTCGGTCACCAGCGACTTCACCCTGGCGCGCAAGTAACGCCGAGACGCAGCAAAGGGCGGGCCGCTGGTTCACAGCGGCCCGCCCAGCGTGCTTGTCAGGCCTGGTACGCGAGCAGCGCCATCATCCCCGCCTCACCGTGGTAGGCGTTGTGGCAGTGCAGCATCCACTGGCCGGGGTTGTCGGCGTCGAAGTACACGGACACCGTGCGATCGGGCAGCACGATGGTGGTGTCCTTGCGCGGACCGCCCGTACCGAGCTGGTAGGTGTGGCCGTGCAGATGCATCGGGTGCCACATGTCCGTCTTGTTGACGAAGTCCAGCCGGACCCGCTGGCCCTGCTCGACCAGGATCGGGTCGGCGGTGGGGTGGTTCATGTCGTACCGCTTGCCGTTGATGCCCCAGTCGTACTTGGCCATCGCGCCGGTCAGTTCGATGCGGTGGACGCGGTCGGCCTTCCTCGTGTCCAGGCGGACGTCGTCGGCCGCCTTCAGCCCGGCGGCGTTCATGATCATGCCGTCCAGCTCCTTCGGGCGGACGGACGGCTTCGGCGCGGTGCCGGAGCCGGTGCGCACGAGCGCCATGCCGCTCGCGTCCTTGCCCTCGGCGAGGGCGACCAGCGGGAAGACGCCGTCGGCGAGGGTGACGAGGACGTCGTACCGCTCCCCCATGCCGACCAGTAGGGCGTCCACCTCCTGGTGGGCGACCGGGAAGCCGTCCGTGTGGGTGATGGTCAGCTTGTGGCCGCCGAGCGCGACGCGGTACGCCGTGTCGCCGCCGGCGTTGATGACGCGCAGCCGCACCCGCTTGCCGGGCTTGCCGGTGTAGACGTCGGGGTCGGCCGGCACCCGGCCGTTGACCAGGTGGTACGGGTACTTGACGTCACCGGCGTCCCCGCCGAGCAGACCGCTCCGCGCGCCCATGAGCATGAACTTCGCCGAGCCGGACGACGCCTCGCCCCCCTTGCCCGAATCACCGCCGCTCATGTCCATGCCGCCCATGTCACCCATGTCCATGCCACCCATGTCCCCCATGTCGTGGCCGGACGAGCCGCCCTTTTCCGAGCCGCCCATGTCCATACCGCCCATGCCGTGCCGGAGTTCGGCGAGGACCTGGTCGGGGGTGCCGGTGACACCGTCGACCCAGTCGTCCAGGACGACGACCCACTCGTCGTCGTACGACAGCGGTTCCCGCGGGTCCTCCACGATCAGCGGGGCGTGCAGTCCCCGGTCGAGCTGGACGCCGACGTGGGGGTGGAAGAAGTAGGTGCCGGGCGTGTCGGCGAGGAAGCGGTAGGTGAAGTTGCGGCCGGCGCGGACGGCGTTCTGGGTGGCCGGGGGCACGCCGTCCATGTCGGCGCGCAAGGCGATGCCGTGCCAGTGGACGGACGTCGTGGTCCGGTCCGGGAGCTGGTTGGAGAGTTCGGCGGCGAGGGTGTCACCGGCCGTCAGCCGGATCTCCTTGCCCGGGGTCCGGCCACCGTAGGCCCAGCTCTTCGCCATCACCCTGCCGCCGAGGTCGAGCATGGCGGGCGCCGCGGTCAGGGTCACGTTGCGCACCGTGCCGGTGCCCTTGCGCTTCTTGTCGGTGGTCGCCACCACCTTGCTGTCGGGGCTCACCAGGGCCGGCGTGGACCCGGAGCCGCCGCACGCGGCGAGCGCTCCTCCTCCCGCGACGGCGAGACCGGCCAGCAGGGCGGAGCGGCGGTTGATGCTGTTCATGTGCGATGCCTCTTCTCGAGATGCCGTTGACCTGCGCGCATGCGGCATCGCCCCCACGGGGTACGGGGGAACGGGCCGCGCCGCGGCGGCCTAGATCAGCAGTCGGGAGAGGACGGAGAGGTCCGGCGGCGCACGGTGCGGGTTGCCCGGCAGACCGTGTCCCGCGAGGACACCTCGCGGCGGAGCGCCCTGGACGGTGTGCGGCCCTACGGCCGGCGGCACGAGCCACTGCGGTGAGCCGACGGCGCCCGAGGTGCAGTGCTGCATGTCGGCGCCGGAGCAGGCGCCGCCGCCGTCGTGGTCCATGACCGGCGTGAGCGCGGTCATGTCCTGCCCGGTCATGCCGTGCTCTGCCATGCCGTGCCCTGCCATGCCGTGCACGGCATGCCCCGTCCGGGACATCGCGCTCATGGCGGTCGCGGGTGCGGCGGGGGCCGGGCCCAGGTCGTGGTGGACCAGGACGACGAGGGCGGCGAGCAGAGCCAGGACGGCGGCCCACGACCGGCGCGGGGCGCCGCCACGGGAACCGGTCCGCCGGTACGTCACCTGCCGCCGCCCCTTTCCGGTCCCGCACTCGTCCGCCACGCCCGCACGGCGCTCCAGGCGCGTCACTATACCCCCTAGGGGTAGAAATCCCACCGGGCCTCCGAGGAGGCGAGCGGATGACTAAGTACCCCTGGGGGGTATATCGTTCCTGTCGTCGGGAGGGCGGCGACCGTCCTCCCGCGGACCGAACCATGCTCACACCCGAGGAAGTAGCCATGACCGAACAGACGAACTCCGGCTCCTGCTGCGGCTCCTGCGGCACCGGCGCGGCGACCGACGTGCAGGTCCACGGCAGCGGCGTCACCACCGTGTACAAGGTCTCCGGCATGACCTGCGGCCACTGCGAGTCCGCCATCTCCAAGGAGGTCTCCGCCCTGGACGGCGTCACCGCGGTCACGGCCGTCGCCGACACCGGCGAGGTCACCGTGACCTCCGCCGCCCCGCTCGACCAGGAAGCCGTCCGCGCCGCCGTGGACGAGGCGGGCTACGAGCTCGTCGGCCAGATCTGAGGCTCCGCGACTTCGGACGCGGTACACCCCGGGCGAAGACCCCTCCGTTCCCCAACGGGACGGAGGGGTCTTCGCCTTTTCCGGCACCCGGCCCCACTACCCGGACCCGGCGGCGCCCAACTCCCCTACACACTCCCCTACTTCACGCCTTACATACCCCCCATGGGTATGCTACGGTGCAGCCCACAGGTACCCCCCAGGGGTATACAGCAAGAAGGGTGGAGTCATGTCAGCGGTCAATCCCCGGCGCTGGTGGGCACTGGTCGTGCTCGCCGCCGCCCAGTTCATGGTCATCATGGACACATCGATCATCGGGGTGGCGCTTCCCGAGATGCAGAAGGACCTCGGCTTCTCGCAGGGCGAGTTGCAGTGGGTCTTCAACGCGTACGTCATCGCCTTCGGCGGCCTGCTGCTGCTCGGCGGCCGGCTGTCCGACCTGCTCGGCGCCCGCAAGGTGTTCATCACCGGCTGGACGGTGCTGATCGCGGGCTCGGTCGTGGCCGCCGCCGCGCAGAGCGCGTCCGTGGAGGTCGTCGGCCGTGCGGTCCAGGGCGTGGGCGGCGCGCTCATCGCGCCCTCCGCCATGACGCTGCTCATGATGCTCTTCGCCCACGACCCCAAGGAACTGGGCAAGGCCATGGCGCTCTACGGCGCCGCCGCGCCCGCGGGCGGCACCGCCGGCGTCTTCATGGGCGGCGTGTTCACCCAGTGGCTGAGCTGGCCGTGGGTGTTCATCATCTACATCCCGATCGGCCTCGGCACGCTCGCGGCCTCCAAGCTGCTCCCGGCCGTCGGCGGCCGCCGCGGTGGCGGGGTGGACGTGCTCGGCGCCGTCTCCGTCACGGCGGGTCTCGCGCTCGCGGTGTTCGCTGTCGTCCGCGCCCCGGAGTCCGGCTGGTCCTCGACCGGCACCGTGCTGGAGCTGGTCGGCGCGGTGGCGCTGCTCGTCCTGTTCTTCGTCATCCAGAAGACGGTGCGCGAGCCGCTGATGCCGCTCGGCATCTGGCGGGTGCCGCGCCTGGGTTCGGCGAACCTGGCGATGGCGCTGCTCGGCGCCGCGTGGATCCCGATGTGGTACTTCCTCAACCTGTACCTCCAGCAGGTCCTGGGTTACGGGGCGTTCGCCTCCGGTGCCGCGCTGCTGCCGATGACCGTGCTGCTGATGATCTTCATGACGGCTATCACCGCGCGGCTGCTCGCGAAGTTCGGCGCCAAGCCGTTGATCGGCGGCGGTCTGCTGGTCCTCGCGGCGGGTCTGGTGTGGCTGGCCCAGGTGCAGCCCACGGGCACCTTCGTGGTCGACGTGCTGCCCGCGTCGCTGGTCGCGGCCCTCGGTATGTCGCTCGCCTACATCCCCGCGATGATGGCCGCGATGGCCGGCGCGCCGCAGGAGCAGGCGGGTCTGGCGTCCGGCATCGTCAACACCACCTACCAGGTGGGTTCCGCCCTGGGTCTCGCGGCACTGACCGCCGTGGCCACTTCCCAGGGCGCGGGCAAGCTGGGCAACCTGCCCGCCCTGACCGACGGCTTCAGCGCGGCCTTCATCTGGGCCGCGGCGATCGCCGCCCTGGGCGGTCTGGTCACCCTGCTCGCCATGCGGGGCGAGAACGCGGCGGCACAGGCGGGGGCCGCGCAGGAGGCATCCGGCGAACGGGCCGGTGTCTGACCGGCGCCCCTTTCGGCGGACCGGCACGGCATCCACTGCCGGGCCCGCCGTCCCTCTGGACAACGACCCCCTCGACGGGCCGTCCGGCCCCGGGCAACCGGAACGGGCGGCCCTGTCCCATGTACGGAGGAGCCATCCATGGACATACAGACCCGCGCCGTGCAGGTGCGGCACGATCCCCCGTCGAGCGGCGGCCGGCCGCTGAGCGTGCCGATCGTCCAGTCCTCGGCCTTCGCCTTCGACTCGGCCGCCGAACTGGCCGAGGCCATGGGCGGACCGGACGGGGCGTACGTCTACTCGCGGCGCGGCAACCCCACCGTGCGGGCGCTGGAACAGACGCTGGCCGACCTGGAGGGCGGGGCCGCGGCGATCGCGTTCGCCTCCGGGATGGGCGCGATCAGCGGCGTACTGCTGGCCCTGCTGCGGCCCGGCGACCATGTGATCGCCGGACGCTGCCTGTACGGCGGCACGTACTCCGTCCTCACCGATCTCGCCCGGCGGTACGGCGTCGACGTGGACTACGTCAGCGGCGACGACCCGGCGGACTTCGCCCGGCTCGTCCGACCGGGCACCCGGCTGCTCCACCTGGAGACCATCGCCAATCCCACGGGACAAGTCGCCGACATGAAGGGCATGTTGGCCGAGGCGGCCCGGCACGGGGTGCTCAGCATGGTGGACAACTCCCTCGCCTCGCCGGTGCTGTGCCGCCCGATCGAGCACGGCGCCGACGTGGTCGTGCACTCCACCACCAAGTACCTGGCCGGGCACTCCGACGTGCTGGGCGGGGTGGCCGTCTTCGCCGACGCGGGCCTGCGGGACCGGGTGTGGCCCAGGACGGTCGAACTCGGGGCGTGCGCCGACCCGTTCGCGGCCTGGCTGACCCTGCGCGGCCTGCCGACCCTGCCCCTGCGCATGCGGCAGCACTGCGCCGGCGCGGAGGTACTGGCCCGGCGCCTCGCCGAGCACGAGCGGGTCGCCGCCGTGCACTGGCCCTGGCTCCCGCACCACCCCTCGTACGACCGTGCGCGGCAACTCCTCGACGGGGGCGGCGGCATGGTCTCGTTCGACCTGACCGGCGGGCGGGAGGCGGGGCGCGCGTTCATCGAGCGGGTCCGCGTCGCACGCCTGGCCCTGTCGCTGGGCGGCGTGGAGACGCTGGTGACGCACCCGGCGTCCACCTCGCACCGGGAGCTGGACGACGCGGCGCTCACGGCCGCCGGGATCGGCGCGGGCACCGTGCGGATGTCGGTCGGCATCGAGCATCCGGAGGACCTCTGGGCGGACATCGAAGCATCCTTGAGTCACCCATAGATTTGGGTTGACAAAATAAACGGCCGATTCGTAGATTGAGTGAAGCCCAGAGAACCGGCTCGTCCGCCCAAAGGGGGGCTTCATGCGCTATTTCGAGGACTTCCGCACCGGTGACATCCATGAACTCGGCACGGTCACCGTCACCGAGGAGGAGGTGCTGGACTTCGCGCGCCGCTTCGACCCGCAGCCCTTCCACATCGACCCCGAGCGGGCGAAGCAGTCGTCCTTCGGGGGGCTGATCGCCAGCGGGTTCCACACCTCGGCGCTCTTCATGCGGCGCTATGTCGACGGCCTGCTCGCCTACAGCGCCTGCGAGGGATCGCCCGGCATCGACGAGGTCCGCTACCGCCGGCCGGTCCGTCCGGGCGACGTCCTCACCGCGCGGGTCGAGATCCTCGGATCGCGTCCCGCGCTGGGCAATCCCGCCACCGGCATCGTCCAGCCCCGCTGCGAACTGGTGGCCGCCGACGGGACGGTCGTGTTCAGCATGATCCTGCACAGCATCTTCCGGCGGCGTCCCGCCGCACCCTCCGCCGCGTCCCCCTCGTCGCTGTCCGCGGCGCAGGACCCGGTCGCCTGCTGTGCCCGACAGCGCTGAACACGGCCGTCCGCACACCCACCGCACGCGCTGACGAAGCGCCGCCCCGAAGGGAGACCTCCCGTGGAGGCCGTATCCCGCACCGCCCAGTGGACCGCCGCCGCGCGGGCCCTGGAGACCGACCGCGAGGACCGGCTGTTCGCCGATCCCCACGCCCGTACCGTCGCCGGCACCACCGGCTTCGAGCTGCTGGACCGCTACGCGGGCGCGGGCACCGTACCGTTCCTCGCCATCCGCACCACCTACCTCGACCGCGCCATCGAGCGCGCGGTGCGCGAACGGGGCCTGCGCCAGGTCGTGTTCCTCGCGGCCGGCATGGACACCCGCTACTACCGCCTCACCTGGCCCGACGGCATCACCCTCTACGAACTCGACCGGCCCGCGCTGCTGGCGGCCAAGGCCGCCCTGCTCGCCGGGGAGCCGGAGCCGGTGGGGCGTGAGCGCCGTACCGTCGCCGTCGACCTCAGGGAGGACTGGGTCGGCTCCCTGAAGGAGGCCGGCTGGCAGGCGGAGGCGCCCACCCTGTGGGTGGTCGAGGGCCTGCTGTTCTTCCTGCCGGAGGACGCCGTCCGGAGCCTGATCACCACGCTGTGGCAGCACAGCGCGCCGTCCTCCGTCCTGCTCGGCGACGTCATCAGCGAGGCCGCCCTGCGCAACCCGCTGTCCCGGCCCTTCATGAAGGCACTCGAAGAGGACGGCAACCCCTGGCTGTTCGGCACCGAGGAGCCGGAGCAACTGCTCGTCTCCTGCGGCTGGACGGTCCAGGAGGTGCGGCAACCGGGCGAGCCGGGCGCCGACTTCGGCCGCTGGCCCTACCCGGTGCCGCCGCGCGAGACGCCCCGCGTGCCCCGGTCCTTCCTGTTCACGGCGACCCGAGACGAGATCACCTCATGACCCAGCCGCCCGGCCCCGGGCACTCCGAGGCCACAGCCGACTTCCACCAGCGCGTCATCGACGACGCCGCGGCCGCCGTCCGCGGCCTGTCCGTCTCCCTCGGCGAACGGCTCGGCCTCTACCGCGTCCTCGCGGCGCAGGGCCCGCTCACCCCGGCGGAACTCGCCGAACGCGCGGACATCGCGCCGCGGTACGCCGAGGAGTGGCTGCACGCGCAGCTCAGCGCGGGCTATGTGGAGCGGCACCCGTCCTCCGACAAGTACACCCTGCCCGCCGCGCACGCCTCGGTCCTCGCGCAGCCCGAAGCGCCCACCTACGCCGCGGGGTTCTTCACCGCGCTGAAAGCGCTGTACGCCACCGAGGACCTGCTCCTGGACGCCTACCGCAGCGGTGAGGGCGTCGGCTGGGCCGAGCACGACCCGGCGCTCGACACCGGCATGGGCAGCTTCTTCCAGCCCACCTACCAGCACCGGCTGCTGACCGACTGGATCCCGGCGCTGCGCGAGGTGAGCGGCAAACTCGCGGCCGGCGGCACCGCGGCGGACGTCGGCTGCGGCGTCGGGCACACCACCCGGCTGATCGCCCGCGCCTTCCCCGACGCCCGGGTGTACGGCTTCGACTACTCGGAGGAGGCCATCGCCATCGCCCGGCAGCTCGCCGACGACGAGGGCCTCGGCGACCGGGTCGTCTTCGAGACCGCGTCCGCCGACGACTATCCCGGCTCCGGCTACGACCTGGTGGCCTTCTTCAACTGCCTGCACGACATGGGCGATCCGGTGGCCGCCGCCCAGCACGTCCGCAAGTCCCTGGACCCGGACGGTACCTGGATGCTGGTGGAGTCCAACGTCTCCCCCGCCGACATCCACACGCACACCCCGCCCGCCCGCATGTTCATGGCGCTGTCCGCCGTGATGTGCCTGCCGGTTGCCCTCGCGCAGCGCGGCCCGCACGCGCTCGGCAACCACTCCGGCGAGAAGGCCTTCCGCGCCATCGCCGAGGAGGCGGGCTTCACCCGCTGGCGGCGGGCGACCGAGACCGCGGTGAACGCCGTCTACGAGGTCCGGCCCTGACCAGCTCACGCACCGTACGCGCATCGGACAGGAGAACCCATGGCCGCCACGGCCCTTCCCATCAGCGACCGCTTCCTGGAGATCCTCGAACGGCTCAGTGAGAAGTCCATCGAGGACTACTACAACCCGTACCAGCAGTTCGCCTGGCCCGACTCGCTGGACGAGGACCGGATGTGGATGAGCCCCGAACTGCTCACCGTCCACGGGACCCCGCACTACGACGAGTTGGACCAGGAGACCCTGCGGCGGCTGTCCAAGTGGGAGTCGATCAACTTCTACAGCCTGAACGTGCACGGAATCCGCGAACTGCTCATCGAGGTCGTCGGCCGCATCCACATGCCCGGCTTCGAGGTGCCCTCCGACTTCTTCCACCACTTCATCGGCGAGGAGAACGAACACATGTGGTTCTTCTCCGAGTTCTGCCGGCGCTACGGCGGCAAGATCTACTCGTCGATGACCATGAGCGCCGACTCCGCCTGGGAGCCCGCGGTCGAGAACTTCCTGGTCTTCGCCCGCATCCTGTTCTTCGAGGAGCTGGTCGACCACTACAACACCCGGATGGCGCAGGACGAGACGCTCTGCGACACCATCCGCCAGGTCAACCGCATCCACCACCAGGACGAGTCCCGGCACATCGCCTTCGGCCGCGAGCTGGTGTCCCTGCTGTTCACGCGGATGCGCGAGGCGGTCGGCGCCGAGCGGCTGCGCGAGGTGGAGAACTACCTGAAGCGCTACGTCGTCTTCAGCGTCAACTCCCTCTACAACCCGCACGTCTACCGCGACGCCGGCATCGCGGACCCGCTGGGTCTGCGCAACGCCCTGCTCGCCGACGAGCGCAGGCGCGAGCAGGAGCGCCGGGCGATCCGCAAGCCGCTCGCGTTCTTCCGCAAGACCGGGATCTTCTCCGACGACACCCTGCCGGTCCTCTGACGGCCGGTCCAGCGAACCGAGAGGTTGGTCCACCACCGTGCCCGACTCCATATCCTCCGCACCCGCGTGTTCCCCGGGGGAAAGCCGCGGCCTGCCCTCCCTGGGAGCAGAGGGAACGGCCCTGCTCCGGCTCCTCGACGACACCTTCGAAAGGTGGGGCGTGGCCGCCGGGGCCCGTCCGATGACCATGCCCCCGCTACTGCCGGCCGCCGACCTCAAGCGGCTCGACTACTACGAGAACTTCCCCCACCAGGCCGTCGTCGCCACCGCGATCGACGTCGACCGACGGGGCGAGTACTGCTCCGAGACGGGCTGCTTCCCGTGCAGCTCGCTGCGGCCCGCGGAACTCGGGCTGCCCTCCGCCTCCTGCTACGCCGTCTACCTCGACCACGAGGGCCGCGAGGTCGCGGACGACACCCTGGTGACCGTGGTCGGCTGGTGCTTCCGCAAGGAGGAGCGCTACGAGGGGCTGCGCCGCCAACTCGGCTTCCACATGCGGGAGATCGTGGCCCTCGGCAGCCGTGAGCACGCGGACTCGCACCTGCGGGAGTTCACCGAGCGCATCACCGCCTTCGCACGCGCACTCGACCTGCCGCTGCGCAAGGAAGCCGCCTGCGACCCGTTCTTCGACAAGGGCGGCTCGAAGGCGCTGCTCCAGCGGCTGTCGCCCGTCAAGCACGAGTTCCTCTTCGAGGACCTCGCGATCGCCTCCGTCAACACCCATCGCAACTTCTTCGGCGACCGCTGCTCCATCACCCTCGCCGGCACCGGCGAACCCGCCTCCACCAGCTGCGTCGCCTTCGGCCTCGAACGCTGGCTGTCGGCCCTCACCCGCCGGTACGGCAGCTGGGCCGCCGCCACCGAAGCCGTTCGCACGGCCGACGACCGCCTCACGCCGGTCGGCCCGGTGGTGTGAGGTGACGGCCCACCCCACCGCCGAGGGCGGCGGTACGGGCTGGGCGAACCTCGGCATGGACATCGTGTCCGTCAAGCGCGTCCGCAGACTCCTCGACGACTACGGCGAGGACTTCTTCCAGCGGATGCTGAACCCCGGCGAACTCGACGACTGCCGTACGTCCAGCGGCCTCGATCTGCTCAGCCTGTGCGGACGGATCGCGGCCAAGGAAGCGGCGTTCAAGACCCTGCGCGTGCAGGGACGGCTCCTGCCATGGCGCGACATCGTGGTGCGCCGCTCGGACGGCGGCTGGCCGCTGGTCGAACTGCGCCGCAGCGCCGCCGAGATGGCAGCGGAATCCGGCATCCAGGGCGTCACGGTGAGCATCAGCCACGACGTGGACTACGCGGTGGCCGTGGCCGCTCCCATCCTCGGCGCTTCCCGGCACCAGCCGTGAGACGCCACCCGCTCCCCCACACTTCTTCGTCAATTCCCGTTAGGAGTACAGCCATGACCGACGGCCTGCACCAGGTGAAGGACTGGATCCTCAAGCGCCACCCGGAGCGTGACGACATCCCGGGCGACCTCGACCTGATCGAGAACCGGCTCATCGACTCGCTGTCCTTCGTGGAGTTCGTCTTCCTGCTGGAGCAGCACAGCGGCCGCGCCATCGAGATGGAGACCCTGGAGGTCGACTCCATCCGCACGCTCGACGCCATCGAGGCCGCGTTCTTCCTCGCGGAGGTGAAGTGAGATGAGCCGGCGGCTCTTCACCTCCGAGTCCGTCACCGAGGGCCATCCCGACAAGATCGCCGACCGGATCAGCGACACCGTCCTGGACGCGTTGCTGGCCAGGGACCCGGCTTCCCGCGTCGCCGTCGAGACCCTGATCACCACGGGGCAGGTGCACATCGCCGGCGAGGTCACGACCCGCGCGTACGCCCCCATCGCACAACTGGTCCGCGACACGATCCTCGACATCGGCTACGACTCCTCCGCCAAGGGGTTCGACGGTGCCTCCTGCGGGGTCTCGGTGTCGATCGGCTCCCAGTCGCCGGACATCGCGCAGGGCGTGGACTCCGCCTACGAGGCGCGCGCGGAGGGCAACAGCGACGAACTGTCCCGGCAGGGCGCGGGCGACCAGGGCCTGATGTTCGGTTACGCCTGCGACGACACGCCCGCCCTGATGCCGCTGCCGATCCATCTCGCCCACCGGCTGGCCGGCCGGCTGACCGAGGTCCGCAAGCAGGGCGCCTGTCCCTACCTGCGGCCGGACGGCAAGACGCAGGTCACCATCGAGTACGACGGCGACCGCCCGGTGCGCCTGGACACCGTCGTCGTCTCCTCCCAGCACGCGGCGGACATCAACCTGGAGTCCCTGCTCGCCCCGGACATCCGGGAGTTCGTGGTGGAGCCGACGCTCAAGGCGCTCGCCGAGCAGGGGGTGAGCCTGGAGAGCGACGGCTACCGGCTGCTGGTGAACCCCACGGGCCGCTTCGAGATCGGCGGCCCGATGGGCGACGCGGGCCTCACCGGCCGCAAGATCATCATCGACACCTACGGCGGCATGGCCCGGCACGGCGGCGGCGCGTTCTCCGGCAAGGACCCCTCCAAGGTGGACCGCAGCGCGGCGTACGCGATGCGCTGGGTCGCGAAGAACGTGGTCGCCGCCGGTCTCGCCCGCCGCTGCGAGGTACAGGTCGCCTACGCGATCGGCAAGGCGGACCCGGTCGGGCTGTTCGTGGAGACGTTCGGCACCGAGTCCGCGCCCGTCGAGCGCATCCAGACCGCGATCACCGAGGTCTTCGACCTGCGTCCGGCAGCGATCGTCCGGGACCTGGACCTGCTGCGCCCCGTCTACGCGCAGACCGCCGCCTACGGCCACTTCGGTCGCGAACTGCCCGATTTCACCTGGGAGTCCACCGACCGGGCCGATGCCCTGCGGCGGAGTGTGGAGGGCTGAGATGCGCATCGCTGTCACGGGCTCCATCGCCACCGACCATCTGATGTCCTTCCCGGGGAGCTTCTCCGACCAGCTCCTGGCCGACCGACTGGACCGCGTCTCCCTGTCCTTCCTCGCCGACCGACTGGAGATCCGGCGTGGCGGCGTGGCAGCGAACATCTCGTTCGGCCTCGGGCTGCTCGGTCTGCGGCCGGTGCTGGTCGGGGCGGTCGGCGCCGACTTCGAGCCCTACCGCGTCTGGCTGAAGCAGCACGGGGTCGACACCGACTCCGTGCTGGTCAGCGAGGAACACCACACCGCGCGTTTCGTGTGCACGACGGACCGCGCGCAGAACCAGATCGCCACCTTCTACGCCGGCGCCATGGCCGAGGCCCGCGGGATCGACCTGCGGGCGGTCGCCGAGCGCACCGGACGCCTCGGGCTGGTCATGATCTCGCCCGACGACCCCGAGGCCATGCTGCGCCACACCCGCGTCTGCCGCGACCTCGGCATCCCCTTCGCCGCCGACCCCTCCCAGCAGCTGGCGCGCCTCAGCCGCGAGGAGGTGCGCGAACTGGTCGACGGCGCCCGCTGGTTGTTCACCAACGAGTACGAGTCCGCGCTGCTCCTGGACCGTGCGGGCCTCAGCGCGCCGGAGGTACTGCGCCGTGTCGGCTGCTGGGTCACCACCGAGGGCGCCTCGGGGGTCCGCATCCGCCGCGACGGCCGGCCCGAACTCACCGTCCCCGCCGTGCCGGTCCCCGGCGTGGTGGATCCGACCGGCGTCGGCGACGCCTTCCGCGCGGGCTTCCTCGCGGGCACGGCGTGGGGCGTGCCGGAGCGCTGCGCGGCCCAGCTGGGCTGTGTGGTGGCCGCCACCGTGCTGGACTACGTCGGCACCCAGGAGTACCGGCTGTACCGCGACCCCCTGCTCGCCCGGCTGCGCACGACCTACGGCGTGGGCTGCGCGGCCCATCTGGCGACGCGTCTGCGAGGGCTGGCATGACGGCCGCGCGGATCGAGGGCCTGCGCACGGCGCTCGCCACGCGGGTGGTGGTGGCCGACGGCGCGATGGGCACGATGCTCCAGGCCAAGGACCCCACCCTGGACGACTTCCAGCAGCTCGAAGGCTGCAACGAGATCCTCAACCTCACCCGCCCGGACATAGTCCGCTCCGTGCACGAGGCGTACTTCGCCGTGGGCGTGGACTGCGTGTCGACCAACACCTTCGGGGCCAACCACGCGGCGATGGCGGAGTACGACATCGCCGGGCGGGTGTACGAGCTGTCCGAGGCCGGCGCCCGGATCGCCCGGGAGACGGCCGACGGGTGCACCGCCGGGGACGGGCGGCAGCGCTGGGTGCTCGGTTCCATGGGCCCAGGCACCAAGCTGCCCACCCTCGGCCACATCGGCTACGGCACGATCCGGGACGGCTTCCAGGCGAACGCCGAGGGCGTGCTCACGGGCGGCGCCGACGCCCTGCTCGTGGAGACCACCCAGGACCTCCTCCAGGCCAAGGCCGCCGTGCTCGGCGCCCGGCGCGCCATGCGGCGGCTCGGCGTGGACGTGCCGTTGCTGGTGTCGATGGCCTTCGAGACGACCGGCACGATGCTGCTCGGCTCGGAGATCGGCGCGGCCCTGACCGCGCTGGAACCGCTCGGCATCGACATGATCGGCCTCAACTGCTCGACCGGGCCCGCCGAAATGGGCGAACACCTGCGCTACCTCGCCCGCAACGCCCGCGTCCCGCTGCTGTGCATGCCCAACGCGGGCCTGCCCATCCTGACCGGGGACGGGGCGTATTTCCCGCTCGGCCCGACGGACCTGGCGGACGCGCAGGAGACGTTCGTGCGGGAGTACGGTCTGTCGCTGGTGGGCGGCTGTTGCGGGACGACGCCGGAGCATCTGCGGCAGGTGGTGGAGCGGGTGCGGGGGCTGACGCCGCCGGCGCGGGATCC
>NZ_JBEZND010000079.1:0-15068 GCF_040706415.1 Streptomyces sp. NPDC048106
TCGGTTGCCATGGCTCCGCCATGTCGCCCTCCTCCGCCTTGCGATGCACGGCACCAGACCCCGCTCCCTGATCCGGCCTGATCCAAACGAAAGACCCTAGGCCCGCTCCGTGGGCTCCCCGGTCGCGAAGAACCGTGACAGATCGGACGGGGGAGCGTCGGCGCCGGGGTCCTGCTCCGGCGGCGCTCCCAGCTCCCAGTCGAGCCCGTACCGCTGGAACAGCTCGGCGCGCAGCGCCGGGACGGGCATGGGCGCGCCCGGCATCAGGGCCGCGTACACCGCGCCCATCAGCACGGCCCGCAGCATCGGATAGTCGGCCGTCACGTCCGCCGAGCCGTACCGGGCCACGGTGTCGCCGAGCAGTTCCGACAGCCGCCGCTGTTCCGGGCACTCCACGAAGCCCTCGGCCTGGAGCAGCCCCGCCATGTGCTGGCGCATCAGCACCGGCCGCTCGCGGGCCAGCCCGAGGATCGCGTCGATGGCGCGCGCCAGCCGCTCCCGGCCGTCCTCGGTGCGCGGCTCCCGCTCCAGCGCCTCCTCCAACGTGCGGTGCATCAGCCGGTGCACGGCGGACTGCACGAGCCGGCGCTTGCCGGGGAAGTAGTACGACACCAGGCCGCGGGCGGAGCCGGCGCGGTCCGCGATGTCGCCGAGCGTCGTGGCCTCGAAGCCGCGCTCGTCCACCAGTTCCACGGCGGCCTGCAACAGCCGCTCCCGGGAACGTCTTCGCAATTCTTCATTGACCGAGGCGCTGCGCGGGGACATGCTGGACTCCTGCGTTGACTGGCTGCCAGCCAACCATACTCAACGCACCGGAACCCACGGGCTCCGGACCCAGCCGCCGGCTGCCGGGGTGACGCGGGGGATCACCTCGGCGGACGGTGTGCGTCCACCCGGTGCGACGGGCGGGTCAGATCAGGTCCCGGGCCAGGTCGAGGACCGGGAGCAGCGCGCCGGGGCGGTCACCGACCGGCAGGTGGTCCACGAAGTGCACCCGGCAGCCGAGCGCCGCCGCACCCCCGTCCGCCTCCTCGCTGTCGCCGACCATCAGTGTCTGCCGGGGATCGGCGCCGAGCGCCGCGCAGGCGACCGAGAACAGCCGGGCGTCCGGCTTCTGCACCCCGTGCTCGTACGACAGCGCGTAGGCATCCACGAACCCGTCGAGGCCGTGCGCGCGGAAGACCGGGCGCAGATCCCAGCCGATGTTGCTGACCACCGCCACGCCGACGCCGCGCTCGCGCAGGGTGCGCAGCACCTCCGCGGCGTCCGGGTAGGGGTCCAGGCGGCGGGGGACATGTGCCGGGTGTACAACGCGTCGTGCAGGTCCGGATCGGGCAGCGGCACCCGCCGGGACATTCCCGTGAACGCCGCCCGGTGCAGCTCCGCGCTCTCGTCCCGGCGCGCCCACAGCCCGGCCAGTTCCTCGGGCACCCGCACCGGCGCCGCGCCGCCCGGCAGCGCACCGGCCGCCTCCAACGCCCTTGCTGCTTCCTTCAGTTCGGGCACGGGAAGGTCCCGCCCCGTCTCGTCGAGCACCGTACGCAGCCAGGACTCGGTGGACTCGACGCGGAACAGCGTCCCGGAGAAGTCGAACAGCACGGCAGACATGCGGCGGACTCTATCCGAGGGCGCTCGCGGGGGGAGGCGGGTCGCCCTCAGCCCAGCGCCCGCAGCCCCGGCACCAGGGTCAGCAGCACCGGAAGCGCCGGGACCAGCGCGGCGAACGCCGTGAGCCGCAGCCGGTGCCAGGCGGGGAGGCGGTCGGGCGGGGTGAGCAGCCGGTTCACCCGCTGTGGCACATGGGCCTCGGGGGTCGGGCAGGGCCCGAACACCCCCCGCTCCTCGTTGAGTTCGACCAGTGCGAGGGCGGTCGTCAGCCGGCCGAAGCGCCGCGAGGCCATGTCGTCGGCGGCCAGCTCCACCAGCCGGTGCATCTCGTCCCGGAACGCGGCGAACACCGGCACCTGGGGGAACCCGCCCGCGAGCGCGGCCGAGCAGTGCAGCAGCCAGTCGTGCCGCGCCTGCGCGTGCCCCCGCTCATGGGCCAGCAGCGCATCGAGCTGACGCCCCTTCAGACGCCTCAACGCGGCCGTGGTGACGACCAGTCGGGGCGTGGTACCGGCCAGCCACCAGGCGTCGGGACGCCTGTCCTCCAGCACCACGAGCCGGCCTTCCCCCGGCTCCTCGCCAGGCAACAGCGGTGCCCGCACGAGGAGTTCGGCCCGCTGGACCCGCCGCCGCGCGCGGGATCGTACGACCTCCCGCACCAGCATGGCCGCGCTCCACAGGCCGGCGCAGGCCAGCAGGACGGCGGTGGCCGCCGCCCAGGGACTCGCGGTGCCGAGGGCGTACGCGTCCACCACCGCGCGCGGCGCCCGCGCGAACACCTGCCCGCGCACCGGCGCCCAGGCCGCGGCGGCGCTCAGCGTCATCGACAGCGCGCAGCACAGCAGGACGGCCGCCACGACGCACTGCCACGCCCACAGGGCGACGACCGGTTCACGGTCCGGCCAGTCGGCGCGGGCGAGCAGCCGCGGGCCGACGACGGCCGTGAGGACGCCGAGCAGTAAAAGGGCCACCGGGACCATCATGGACAGCACCCTATGAGCGCGGGGCCGCCCGGCGGTACGGTCCGTCGCGCCGAAGTGACGCAGGCAACGCCCGCGCGGGCGCGGTCTCACATCGTCAGGAGCATCGCCACCATCCCGATGGCCATCGACAGCCGGCACGCGCGGGCCAGTTCCGGGCGGTCGCCCCAGCGGGCGGGCGGCGGGGGGCCGCCGGCGGTTGCCGCGGCCGGGACGAGGCGGGCGCCGGACAGCAGCACGTAGCCCGTGAAGTACAGGAGCAGGGCGCCGGTCACCACGGGGACCCCGGTGCCGCCGTGCATGGACATGCCCTCCATGGGATGGGCGGCGGGCGGGGCCGAAGCCATCGCGGCGGCCATGTAGACCATCGCGGCCGTGCCCGCCAGGTGGTGCAGATGGTGTCGGTCGCGGCGCGCGGCCCACAGTGCGTGCAGCGCGGCCAGGCCGAAGACGCTCGCGTACACCGGCCAGGCCCACCCCGGTGGCGTGAACACCGCCGCCGGGACGGCCATCGCGGCCATGCCGAAGCCCATCAGCGCCTCGCCGCCCGCGGCCCGGCGCTGTTCCTCGACGGCGCTGCGCAGCCGCAGCAGGCAGTAGGCCCCGGTCGCCGCGCACAGCGCGACCAGCAACCAGGCGGCCGACACGGGTCCGTGCACGGGTACCTCCCCCGCTCGACGGTCGGTCGAGGGATGCGATGCCCAGGCCGGGCGGGGGCGCACGCACGCGCAAGGGTGTACACGGGGAGCGCTGGCGGGGGCACGGCAGATGAGCGTCGGGCGCCGCACATGTTTTACCAGTAAAACATGTGCTAAATTTGTTGTATGAGCAGTGCGACCCCCCTCCGTCTTCCCCTCGCCGGGATCCTCCGCCTCGGCCGGCCCTCGGACATCTGGTTCAAGCCCGCGCTGAGCGTGGTCGCCGCGGTCGCCCCGCCCAACCTGTTGCTGCTGGCGCTCGGCCGCCTCGACCTCGCCATGTACACGATGGCCGGATCCCTGTGCGCCCTCTACGGCCACAACCGGCCGTACGCCGCGCGGGCGCGGGCCCTGGTCTGGGTGGTGCTCGGCATGGTCGCCGGTGTCGCCGTCGCCCTGGTCACGGCCTCGCTCACCTCCGACGCCGTCATCCTCGTGACCGTCGGTGCCGTGCTGGCCGCGGTCCAGAAGGCCCTGTGCGACGCCACCCGGATCGGGCCGCCGGGCAACGTGATCTTCACCTTCATCAGCTCCGCCTCCCTGTTCGCCCCGCAGACCCTCGGCCAGGTGCCGGGCCACCTCGCCCTCGCCCTCGCGGCCGGCGCCTGGTCCTGGCTGGTCGGCATGGCGCCCGGACTGGTCCGCCCGCACGGCCCCGAGCGCCGCGCCACCGCGGGGGCCCTGAACGCCACCGCCGCCTACGCCGACACCCGCGGCACCGGCGAGGGGCACGCCCGGGCCCGCGCCGCGAGCGCCGCCGCCATCCACGCCGCCTGGCAGTCCCTGCTCGCCGTCGGCGACCGCCCCGACGCCACCCGCCGCGCCCTCGAACGGCTCCTCGTCCGCGCCGAGGTCGCCCTCGCCGCCCCCGCCGACACCGACCCGGCACGCCTGCGCGCCTGGGCCCGCGAACTGCGCGGCTTCCGCCGCGACGTCACCCTCGACATCCCCGGCGAGCACGCCGACGAACTCCTCGGCGTGGACACCGAGCTGGCCCTGCCGCGCCCGTCGCTGCGCCACCGCCTCGCGCCGCTCGCCCCCCTCGTCGTACGCACCGCCCTCGGCTGCGCCCTCGCCGGCTACGCCTCCCTCGCCCTCGGCGTCGGCCGCCCCTACTGGGCCCTGGTCACCGCGGCCTCCCTCTACCAGGCCAACATCACCCTCACCTGGCGCCGGGGCGTCCAGCGCGTCGTCGGCAACCTCGTCGGCGTCCTCGTCTTCGCCGCCCTCGCCCCGCTCGCCCACCTCAACGCGGCGGCCCTGGTGCTGTGCTGCGTCGCCCTGAACTTCGGCGCGGAGGCGCTGATCGGCCGCAACTACTGGCTCGGCAGCATCTGCGTCACCCCGATGGCCCTGCTGATCACCGAGTTCGCCCACCTCCAGGACTCCGCGGAACTGATCACCGACCGGGTCGTGGACACCCTCGTCGGGGCCCTCGTCGGCTTCGTCGCCGCCATCGCCGTCACCAACCGGCGCGCCGGCGACCGCCTGGAGCACGCGCTGACCGAGGCGGAACGCGCCGCCGAGAACGCCGCCCGGCTGCTCGCCGAGGCGCGCCCGGAACCCCGCGCCCTGGACGGAGCGCGCCGGGGCCTCACCGCCGCGCTGGTGGACCTGCGCGCCACCGCCGACGCCGCGTCCGGCGAGTGGTGGCAGCGCGCCCTGCCCGAGGACCGGGTCGTGCTCACCGAACAGTCCGGACACCGTACGCTCGCGGCGACGGTGCGACGCCAGGGGCTCGCGCCGCGGCAGCACGATCCGGGGACGACGGAGGACATACGGCCATGACGGCGACGAACGGCACACCATCGCGGCACGAGGCGTCCACGGCCGACACGGTCGCCGCCGTCGTACGCCAGTGGCGGGCCGTCCACCCCGAGCTGGACACCGGGCCGATGGAGGTCATCGGGCGGATCAACAGGTGCGCGGCGCTGCTCCAGCAGGCCGAGGACGCGCCGCTGCGCCGTGCCGGGCTCAGCCGCCCCGAGTTCGACCTCCTCGGCGCGCTGCGCCGCACCGGGCACGAGCTGACGCCGGGGGAGCTGGCCCGGGAGACGTTCTCCTCCGGGGCCGCCGTCACCAAGCGGATCAAGCAGCTGACCGAGCGGGGCCTCGTGGAGCGGCGCGGCGACACCCGCGACCGCCGCGTCGCCCATGTCCGCCTCACCGACGCGGGCCGCGACCTGGTCGACGGCATCCTCCCCGAACAGCTCGCCTACGAGACCGCGGTCCTCTCGGTCCTGGCCCCGACGGGCCGCGACGAGCTCGCCACGCTGCTCGCGGACCTGCTGACGCGCCTGGAGGGCAGGATGGGCGCGCTGCGGGCCGGGGGCTGACCGCCCGGTTCCCGCACCTCCCCGGGTACGAAACGGCCGGTCAGATCCCCGGCCGGTGCCTCAGCGGATGGTCCGACGGCACCTCCACCAGGACGATCCGCGTACTGTCCGGATCCGCGAGCCACATCTCGACGAGCCCCCACGGCTCCTTCACCGGCGGCCGGACGATCTCCACCCCTTTCGCCCGGAGTTCCTCGTACGCCGCCGTCACGTCCTCGACCTGCATCCACAGGGCCACGGCGGGCGACGGCGGAGCCGAGGCGCGGCCGGAGACCTCCAGGAAGCCGCCGCCGAGGAAGTACACCGTCCCCCGCTCAGGACCCGTGCCGAACTCGCGGTACACGGGCAGGCCCAGCCGCTCGCCGTAGAAGACGCGGCTGCGTTCGGGGTCGGTGGGTCGCAGAAGTGTCCGGCTGCTGAGCACATGCACCATGCCCGCGCAGCCTAGTGGCACAGTTACCCTCGACCCTGGCTCAGCCACGCCCGAGATCGGAGAACCGCCCCCATGCACAGCGCCGCCGCCCCCGGCCTCACCTTCCGAGACGCCACCGACGCAGACGTCGACGCGCTGGTCGTGCTGATCGAGTCGGCCTACCGCGGAGACGCCAGCCGGGCCGGGTGGACCACGGAGGCGGACATCCTGGAGGGCCGGCGCACCGACCCCGAGGGCGTGCTCGACGTGATCAAGTCGCCGGACAGCCGGCTGCTCACCGTCGAGCGCGACGGCCGTATCGTCGCCTGCTGCCAGCTCGAACACCGCGGTGATCACGCCTACTTCGGCATGTTCGCGGTCAGCCCCACCTTGCAGGGCGAGGGGCTCGGCAAGACCGTCATCGCGGAGGCCGAGCGCCTGTCCCGCGCGGCATGGGGCATCAGCGAGATGCACATGACCGTGATCTCCGTGCGGGAGGACCTGATCGCCTGGTACGAGCGGCGCGGCTACCGCCGTACGGGACAGATGTCCCCGTTCCCGTACGGCGACGAGCGCTTCGGCATCCCGCAGCGCGCCGACCTGGAGTTCGAGCTGCTGGTCAAGAAGCTCGGCTGAACCCCCGGGGGCGCCCCGGCCGGACCCGCGGCGCCCGGCGCGTGTTCCGCCCTACGCCGTGAACCGGCCCGTGCGCTTGATCTCCGGGAAGTCCGTGGTCGCCCCGTCGAGTTCCAGGGCACGGACCAGCCGCAGGTGGTCCTGCGTGTTGACCGTCCAGCCGATGATCCTCAGCCTGGCCGCGCGCGCGTGCTCGACGGTCTCCAGGGTGAGCCGGCGGATGTCCAGGCACAGGGTCGGCGCGCCCACGGCGACCGCGCGCTCGACCACCTCGGGGCCGTAACGCCCGGCGATCAGCGCGGTGCGCACGCCGGGCACCAGCCGGGCGATCTCGGCGACCGCCTCGTCGTGGAACGAGGACACCTCCACCCGCCCGACCAGATCCCGCTCCAGCATCACCCGCGCCAGCTCGCGGGCCGCCGCCACGTCCTTGATCTCGGCCTGCAGCGGCGCGTCCACCGCGTCCAGGACCTCCTCGAACACGGGCACCCGCTCCCCGCGCCCGGCGTCCAGCGCGCGCAGCTCGGAGAGGGTCTTCTCGGCGATCGGCCCGGAGCCGTCGGTCGTGCGGTCCACCTCGGCGTCGTGCATGACGACCAGGGCGCCGTCCTTGCTCAGATGCAGATCCAGTTCGATCAGGTCGAGGCCGGCCCGCTGCGCGGCGACGAAGGAACGAAGGGTGTTCTCGGGTTCCACACCCATGACCCCGCGGTGACCGATGGTAAGGAAGTTCAAGGTTCGACTCGCTTCCGTCGACGGCGGCTCGGCACGCGCGGCGACGGGCGGACGCCGTCGTCCGTGCGGGCAGGTCGCAGCCTAACGGGCCCGACCCGGGATGAACCCGCATGCGCGCGGACGATCTGGGCGCGCCGCGGGTCGCGCCTGGCCGCCACCCCGGTGCGGCATCACTCACACGTGGGCGAGTCCCCCCGCGCTTGACAGGCCGGATATCGCCCCTCCGAACCCTCCGGCCGGACGGTCGAAAGTGAGCGTCGTCACGGTTTACCGCAGGAAAAATGTCGGTGACCATGTCACCTGACAGAAAAATCTCCTGCGCTGCCTCTTGATGGGGGAATCAGGGTATGCATACGGTGTCCATACGCGAGGTTCTCCCGTGGAGGATGGAAAATGACGGATATTCTTGTGCAGTCGAGTACGAAGGGGCAGGTTTCTTCGCAGGCCAGGGTGGTTGACCACCCCGCCTGGCCCGCGCTCAAGGGTGCCGTCGAACAGATTCGGCCATGGCAGTCGGCCGACGGCTCCATCGATTTCGAGGCCGAGGGCGCACCCGCCAAGGCCGACGCCGAGGCCGCCGTGCGCCGTGTCGCCGAGGCCGTCGAGCGGCTCTCGCCGCTCCTGCCGTACGACGCCGCCTACCACGAGGCCCTGGTGAAGGACCTGCGCCGCTGGGCCGAGGGCGGCTTCGAGGTGCCGGACTTCCTGGACTCCCTGCTCGCCTTCCACCCCGCGGCGCACCGCGCGGACGGCCTCCAGCACCTGGTCGTCTTCCCGATGTACACGCAGAACGGCAACCTCGACCGCAACCTGGAGGCGGTCGTGCTGCGCATGGTCTGGCCCGATTGGCTGGCCGAGCTGGAGCGCACCCGCTACGACAACCCGCTGTTCTGCGGCATCACGTTCGAGGACTTCACCTCGGGCTACGACACGAACTCGGCCGTCCTCTTCCCGGAGACCATCGCCGTCCGTGAGGCGCCGGAACGTTTCTCCTGGGGTGGCATCTTCTGCGACCGCGAGGCCGCCCGCTTCCGCCGCGTCACCGAGGCAGCCGTCGGCATCCTGGGCCTGGAGCTGCCCGAGGACATCGCCGCGATGGTCCACGACCAGAAGCGCTGCGAAGAGGCCTTCGTGCTCTGGGACATGGTCCACGACCGCACGCACAGCCACGGCGACCTGCCGTTCGACCCGTTCATGATCAAGCAGCGCCAGCCGTTCTGGATGTACGGCCTGGAGGAGCTGCGCTGCGACCTCACCGCCTTCAAGGAGGCCGTGAAGCTGGAGGCGGACGGCGTCCCGCAGGCCCGTGACGTGCAGTACGCGGTGCTCTTCGACCGCATGTTCCGCTTCCCCGTCACCGGCGACCGGGTGCGCAACTACGACGGCCTCGGCGGCCAGCTCCTCTTCGCCTACCTGCACCAACACGACGTCGTGCGCTGGATCGACAACAAGCTGTCCATCGACTGGGAACGCGCCCCGCAGGTCACCAACCAGCTGTGCGCCGAGATCGAGAAGCTGTACCGGGACGGCATCGACCGCCCCAAGCTCGTGCACTGGTTCGCCGGCTACGAGCTGGTGTCCGGCTACCTCGCCCCGCACCCCGGCTCCAAGTGGGCCAAGGGTCCGGACGCCCTGGACCTGACCCTGCCGCCGCGCAAGCTGGTGGACGACGTGCTGCCGGACGAGTTTCCGCTGAGCATGTTCTTTGAAGCCCTGTCCAAGAAGCTGAAGAATGTGATCGCCTCCACCCGGGGCATCACGGCGGACAGCGCCGAGCGGCTCGCCGCGTGACGGACGGCGCACGCTCCACACACATCACTGCTGCAGAGGGGAAGATCATGGGGAACGGGTCGAACGGGGCGCTCAGCGGTGCGGTGATCGCGGTGGCCGGCGCGGGCGGACCCGCCGGCCGGGCGACGCTGTTGCGCCTGGCCGAGGCCGGGGCGACCGTCGTCGGAGCGGACAACGACCCGCAGCGGCTGTCGGAGGCCGTGGACGCGGCCCGCTACGCCTCCGGGGGCGCCACGGTCACGGGCGACACCGTGGACCTGCTCGACCTGCGGTCCACCCGGGAGTGGGCCGAGCACGTCGAGAAGGACTTCGGCCGCGTCGACGGCCTGGTGCACCTGGTCGGCGGCTGGCGCGGCAGCGAGACCTTCACCAAGACCAGCCTGGACGACTGGGACTTCCTGGAGCTGCTGCTGGTGCGCACCGTGCAGCACACCTCGCTCGCCTTCCACGAGGCGCTCCAGCGCAGCGAGCGCGGCCGCTACGTGCTGATCAGCGCGGCCGGCGCGTCCAAGCCCACCGCGGGCAACGCCGCCTACTCCGCGGCCAAGGCCGCCGCCGAGGCGTGGACGCTGGCCATGGCGGACTACTTCCGCAAGGCGGGCAAGGCGGAGGGCGCCGAGGGCCCGACGTCGGCGGCTACGATCCTGGTGGTCAAGGCGCTGGTGCACGACGCGATGCGCGCCGAACGCCCCAACGCGAAGTTCGCGGGCTTCACGGACGTCAAGGACCTGGCCGAGGCCATCGAGGGCGTCTGGAGCAAGTCCGCAGCCGAGTTGAACGGAAACCGTCTGTGGCTGACCGAGAAGCCGTGAACCCTCCCAGGACCGACGCGCGTCGCCATCACGACCCGGAGGTCCGCGGTTTCGCCAGTGACAACTACGCCGGGGCGCACCCGGAGGTGCTGGCCGCCCTGTCCCTGGCCAACGGCGGCCACCAGGTGGCGTACGGCGAGGACCAGTACACCGAGAACCTCCAGCGGATCATCCGCAGCCACTTCGGGGCCACCGCGGAGGCCTTCCCGGTCTTCAACGGCACCGGCGCGAACGTGGTCGCGCTCCAGGCGGTCACCGACCGCTGGGGCGCGGTGATCTGCGCCGAGAGCGCGCACATCAACGTGGACGAGGGCGGGGCGCCCGAGCGGATGGGCGGGCTCAAGCTGCTCACCGTGCCCACGCCGGACGGCAAGCTCACCCCCGAGCTGATCGACCGGCAGGCCTGGGGCTGGGAGGACGAGCACCGCGCGATGCCGCAGGTCGTCTCGATCACCCAGTCCACGGAGCTGGGCACGCTCTACACGCCGGACGAGATCCGCGCGATCTGCGAGCACGCCCACGCGCACGGCATGAAGGTGCACCTGGACGGCTCCCGGATAGCCAACGCGGCCGCCTCCCTGGACGTGCCGATGCGCACGTTCACCGACGCGGTCGGCGTCGACATCCTCTCGCTCGGCGGGACGAAGAACGGCGCCGTGTTCGGCGAGGCGGTCGTGGTCCTCAACCCGGACGCCGTGCGCAGGATGAAGCACCTGCGCAAGCTGTCGATGCAGCTCGCCTCCAAGATGCGCTTCGTCTCGGTGCAGCTGGAGGCGCTGCTCGCCAAGGACCTGTGGCTGCGCAACGCCCGGCACGCAAACGAGATGGCCCAGCGGCTCGCCGAGGGCGTGCGCGCGGTGCACGGCGTGGAGATCCTCTACCCGGTGCAGGCCAACGGTGTCTTCGCCCGGCTCCCGCACGACGTGAGCGAGCGGCTGCAGAAGCGCTTCCGCTTCTACTTCTGGGACGAGGCCGCCGGGACCGTGCGCTGGATGTGCGCCTTCGACACCACGGAGGAGGACGTCGACACCTTCGTGGCGGCCCTCAAGGAGGAGATGGCCCGCTAGCGAGGCGTCCGGACCTGGACACAGCACTGCATAGGTATGCGGTCACCTGAAAAGTCATTGACTGACGGGTGATCGCGTTCCTATGCTCTGCGGGCATGCAGCTGATCCAGGAAACCGCCGACCTCTCCGCGTACTTGGCCGCCGACGAGGTCATCGACCATCACCATCCGGTGGTGCGGGAGACGGCCGCCCGGCTGGCCACCGAGGCGGCGGACTCGTATGCCTATGCGCGTCTCGCCTATGAGTTCGTCCGCGACGCGGTCCCGCACTCCGCCGACACCGGCGACCTCCGTGTCACCTGGCGGGCCTCCGACGTCCTCGCGCGGCGGACCGGCATCTGCCACGCCAAGGCGCACGCGCTGGCGGCCCTGCTGCGCGCCGAGGACATCCCGACGGCCCTGTGCTACCAGCGCCTGCGCGACGACGAGGGCGACGGGCACGTCCTGCACGGCCTGGTCGCCGTCCGCTTCCACGGCGCCTGGCACCGGCAGGACCCGCGCGGCAACAAGCCCGGCGTCGACGCGCGGTTCTCCCTGACCGGCGAGCGACTCGCCTGGATCCCCGACCCGGCCGCGGGCGAGCTGGATCACCCGGAGCTGTACGCCGCCGCGCACCCGGCCGTCCTCGACGCCCTGCGCACCGCCCCCGACCGCGAGGCCCTCGGGAGGGCGCTGCCGAGCGCCCTGTAATCTCCCGGGCATGACTGACGGGGGAGTGACGGAGGAAGAGGCCGGCGGCGTCCGGGAGGCCGCCGGAGCGGCGGGTGGGACGGGTCGGTTCTCCTGGCTGCGCGGGCACCCGTGGCTCGCCGGCGCCGTGGCGCTGGCCGTCGTCGCGGGCGGCGTCGCGGTGCCGCTGGCGCTCGGCGGCGGGGGCGGCCCTTCCTGCAAGGAACTGCCCGCGTCCACCCGGGCGTTGGCCCGTGATCCGGCGGCGGCGACCCGGGCCCTCGACCCCCGGGACGACATGTCCCGTTTCACCGCCGTGCGCGCGCTCCTGCCGACCGGGAGGCTGTGCGGGGACGGCGGGCGGGTGCTCGGCGAGGTGGTCGACGCCGCCACGGGCACGACCGGCGCGGGGACCACCGTCGCCGGCAGGGCCCACACCATGGCCCAGGCACGCGCCCTCTACGCGGTCGTGGTCCTCTACCGTGAGGACGAAGTGCCCTCCGGCGCGGAGCCGGGCCTGGCCCGGATGCTCGCCGGATACATCGTGGACACCACACGGCCCGCCTTCTCCGGCGACGGCTCCAACACCCCTGCCGCGTCGGCCCGTTCGGCCGTACCGGACGAGACGGGCTGGTCCCGCTTCGGCGCCTTCCTCTCACCCGCCGACGCGCACCCGGACTTCGGCTTCGACCAGTCCGGCGGGCTCAGCGTCTACGTGGGCCCGCTCTTCGACGGCCTCGCCAAAGACCCGGAGGCGTTCGCGATCCTCTACGACGCCGAACGCGCCTACCTCGCCCACTACCTGGAACGTCTCACCGACCGTGGCACCGTCCCCGGCTACCACCCCGGGAAGGGACCGAAGGGGCAGCGGACCTCCGACACCTCCAGCGCGGACGCCGACCTGGACGACATCGCCCGCCGGGTCGGCGGTCTGATGCGCGTCCGGACGAGCGGCGTGCGCGACGGCGACACCGACCTCGCCGCCTACGACCGGTCGGTACGGCGACACACCCGCGGCGCCTACCGGGCGGCCCCGGCGCGCGTGACCACCCGGCCCCCGATGGGCGGCATCGCCGGCCGCCCGGTGAGCGGGCCCGTGCGCGGTGATCTCCTGGACGGGCGCGAGCAGTTGTTCCAGGAGCTGGACGCCTGGGCGAAGACCCGGAAGGTACCGGCCGCGCGGCTGTCTGCCATGCGTCAGATCCTCGACGACGGCTATGTGCAGGCATTCCGCGTCGGGTCGCTCTGACGGCCGCCGGACCCGCGCGCGATGTTCAGCCGAACGACCGCAGCCCCGAACAGCCGCGCCGCTCCACCTGGTCCTCGGCGAAGGAGCGCAGCGCCGCCCGACGTTCGGCGTCGCCGACCGACTTCGACGCCCTGACCGCGAAATTGGCCGACTCGCCGTCGCAGCGGGCGGTCGCGGTCAGCGGCATGCGCACGCCGTGCTCGGTGACCAGACGGTTGCTCCAGTCGCCGTACCAGGCGGCGAGGCTCATCTCCGTCTGCTCCCCGCTTCCGTTCCGCAGTGACAGGTCGCAACGGCCCCCGGGCGAGGTGTCGGTCAGCAGCGGCTGTACCCGCCAGCCCCTGCCCTTCGGGAGCCGGGCGCGGGCCGCCCAGCCGCAGCCGGTGCCGGCCGCCTCGGACACCGGGACACCGCGCGGCTGGTGAGAGGAGTCCGGCAGCGCGCCTGCCGTCTTCTTCGGCACCGTCAGCGGCTTCGCCCCGCAACCCAGGTGCCGGGATGCCGAGTCGACGAGCGGGACGACGGTCTCGTAGACGGCGTGCGGGTCACGGAGGGTGTCCCGGCCGGGGGCGGCGATCACCAGCATCCGGTGCGGCCGGCCCGCCGAGTCCCGGCCGAGGGCCGGGCAGCGCAGCAGGAACTGCAACTCCCCGGCGCTGTCGACGAACCCGGGCAGGTCGTCCGGCAGCGGATAGACGGTGCCGAAGCCGTCCTGGGGGAAGGAGAACAGGAACTTGGCGTCCTGGTCGTCGCGCCGGGTGTAGGCGGACATCGTCACCACCAGCGTGGCGTCGTGGGGACCGTCGAAGCGCAGACTGCACCCGTAATCACCGAGTCCGGCGTGCTCCGTGGTGTCCGCGCGGGTGAAGTGGCCCCCCGTGGAGGCGAGTTGCCGTACCGCACCCGACGGCAGCGCGCCGTCGCAGGCGGTGCGCAGCAGCCACCAGTCCTTCACGTACGGCGTGCACAGCCAGCCGGCCAGCGCCAGCACGGCCACCGCCGCGCACCACACCTTCCACCAACGCCGCATCGCCCAGCCCCCGTACAGCGGTCGGTACCCGAGAGCCGGCCGGCTCTCCCGTCATGAGCGGGCACCCTATCGGGCGGGCCCCGGCGGCACCGGCCCGGGTGTCAGTGGACCTGGAGGGCGCGCAGTGCCTCCGCCGTGGGCGCCGTACCGCCGAGGTGGGCCGGGAGCCACCAGGAGTCCGCGGGGCCCTTCGGGCGGCCCGGGTAGGCGCGCTGGGCGGCTTCCAGCAGTTCCTGGACGCGCTCGCGCAGCCGGCGGGTGATCACCCCGGCGTACTGGTCGCGCGGCGCCTGAACGGCCTCGCCCACGCGGATGGTGACGGGCAGGTGGCTGCGCTTGAAGTCGCGGGGGTGGCCCTTGGTCCACAGCCGCTGGGTGCCCCACAGCGCCATCGGGATCAGCGGCACCCCGGCCTCCTGGGCGAGCCGGGCGGCGCCCGACTTGAAGCCCTTCAGGGTGAACGACTGCGAGATGGTGGCCTCCGGGAAGACGCCGATGACCTCACCGGAACGCAGCGAGTCCAGCGCGTGGGCGTAGGCGGCCTCGCCCTGCCCCCGGTCCACCGGGATGTGCTTCATGCCGCGCATCAGCGGCCCGGAGATCCTGTGTCGGAAGACGGACTCCTTCGCCATGAACCGCACCAGGCGCTTCTGCGGCAGCGCGGCCAGGCCGTCGAAGATGAAGTCCAGGTAGCTGATGTGATTGCTCACCAGCACGGCGCCGCCGGAGCGCGGGATGTTCGACGACCCCTGGCAGTCGATCTTCAGGTCCCAGACCTTGAACAGCGTCTTGGCGAATCCGATGACGGGACGGTAGACCAGCTCTGCCATGGGCGGGATGAACCCTTTCTGCTCTGCTCGGGAAAGGGGCTCCCGGCGAAAAGTTACGCAGCCGTAGGTTTACGGCGTATCGCAGATCGTGCCCCAAGAACGTGTGGGTGGCCAGTTCTGGTGCCCCGCCGCGGCGAGATCCTCGTCACGTCGGCCCCGAACCGCCGGGGCCGTGCCGCGGCCCGTCCCCCCACCGCCCCCCCCCCAGCAACAGCG
>NZ_JBEZND010000080.1:0-14906 GCF_040706415.1 Streptomyces sp. NPDC048106
ACAGCACATAATCCACAACCGACCGATGCTCAACCACCACACCCTTCGGCCGACCCGTCGAACCCGACGTATAAATCACATACGCCGGAACACCCGCACCCAACGGCGCCACACGATCCACATCAGAGAGATCGTGCCCCGGCCGCGTCTCAAGGGCGCGCGCGATGGCCGAATCATCCAGCAGGACGTGAGGAATTCCCTCAGGCAGAACACTTTCCGCGCCGAAGCCCGTGACCACGCACATCGGATCGGCGTCGGCAAGAATGTAGGCGATGCGGTCGGCGGGATAGGTGGGGTCGATCGGCACGTACGCCGCCCCCGTCTTCAACACCGCCAGTAGTGCGATGACCAGATCGGCCGAGCGGGGCAGGGCAACCGCGACGAACCGCTCCGGACCCGCACCCCGCTCGACCAGCAGCCGCGCGAGCCGGTTCGCCCGCTCGTTCACCTCGCCATACGACAGCTCCACACCCTCGAACACGACCGCCACGGCATCCGGCGTCCGAGCCACCTGCTCCTCGAACAACACCGGCAGCGTGCCGTCCGCCACCGCGGCGGAGGTGTCGTTCCACTCCTCCAGCACCAGCCGCTGCTCGGTGTCACCAAGGAAGCGTGCCCGGCTGACCGGCTGCTGCGGGTCCGCCAGGACCTCCTCCAGCAGACGCGTCAGCCAGCCCGCCATCCGCTCGATCGTGGAGCGGTCGAACACATCCGTGGCGAACTCGATCCCACCCGAGATCCCGGCCGGCTCACCCGACCCGGTGAAGGACTCCGCCAGATTGAACGACAGGTCGAACTTCGCCGCACCCGTACCACCAGGCCCCGCCTCCACATCCAGACCCGGCATCGCCAGATCCGACACCGGGGCGTTCTGGAACGCCAACGCCACCTGGAACAACGGATGACGCCCCATCGAGCGGGCCGGGTTCAGCACCTCCACGAGACGCTCGAACGGCACGTCCTGCGCACCGAACGCCCGCAGATCCGTCTCCCGAACCCGCTCGACAAGGTCAGCAAAGGACGGATCACCCGACACATCCGTCCGCAACACCAACGTGTTCACGAAGAACCCGACGAGATCGTCCAGGGCCTCGTCCAAGCGACCCGCGACCGGCGAACCGATCGGGATGTCGTCGCCAGCACCGAGCCGGGACAGCAGGGCAGCCACCGCGGCCTGCATCACCATGAACACACTCGCCCCACGCTCCCGCGCAAGACTCACCACACCACGATGAACCCGCTCACCGAACGCCAACCCCACGACGTCACCCGCGTACGAAGCCACCACCGGACGCGACCGGTCGAACGGCAGCGACAACTCCTCGGGAATAGCGGCGAGTTCACTGCTCCAGAACTCCACCTGAGCGGCGCCGACACTCCCCGGATCATCCTCGTCACCAAGCAGCTCCCGCTGCCAGAGCGTGTAATCCGCATACTGCACCGGCAGCAAGTCCCATTCCGGAGCCGCCCCCTCACACCGCGCTCCATAGGCCACCGCCAGGTCACGCGCCAGCGGACCGAGCGACCACCCATCACCCGCGATGTGATGCACCACGGCGACCAGCACGAACTCACCCGGCGCGACATCGAACAGCCACGCCCGGACCGGGATCTCCGTTTCGAGGTCGAACGCGTAGCTCGACGCCGACTCCACATCGGCCGAGATCCGCTCGCTGTCGCTCTCCCGCAGCACCAGCGCCGGCGCCGCATCCTCCACCGACAAGATCCGCTGATACGGCTGCCCCTCCACCTCCCCGAACACCGTCCGCAAGCTCTCATGCCGGCCCACAACATCCACCAGAGCCGCATTCAGCGCGGCGACATCCAACGCCCCCCGCAACCGCACCACCAACGGAATGTTGTACGTCGCACTCGGCCCCTCCAACCGCCCCAAGAACCACAAACGCCGCTGAGCAAACGACACCGGAACCCGCTCCGGACGCTCAACCGCCCGCAACACAGCCCGCCCCACACCAGCACCCGCAAGCCGCTCCACCAACCCCGCAACCGACGGAGCCTCGAACAACACACGGATACCCAGCTCCACACCCAGCACCGACCGCACACGACTCACCAACCGAGTCGCCAACAGCGAATGCCCACCCAACTCAAAGAAGTTGTCATCAATGGACACGCGCTCCACGCCGAGCACCTCAGCGAAGACCTGGCACAGGACCTCCTCCTGCGGGTTCCGCGGAGCACGGCCGGCCGTGCCGGCGGTGAACTCGGGCGCGGGCAGGGCCCGCCGGTCCAGCTTCCCGTTCGGCGTCAACGGCAACGCGTCGAGGACGAGAACCGCCGACGGGACCATGTACTCCGGCACCGCAGCAGCCACGAACGCACGCAACCCGGCAGGGTCAACGACAGACCCACCGTCAGCGACGACATAACCGACCAGCCGCTTGTCACCCGGCCGGTCCTCACGCACCACCACCGCGACCTGAGCAACCCCCGGATGCCCGGCCAGAACGGACTCGATCTCCCCCAGCTCGATGCGGAAGCCGCGGATCTTGACCTGGTCGTCGGCGCGGCCGAGGTATTCGATCTCGCCGTGGGTGTTCCAGCGCACCAGGTCACCGGTCCGGTACATCCGCGCGCCCGGCGCCCCGAACGGGTCCGCGACGAAACGCTCCGCCGTCAGACCAGGCCGATCGTGGTACCCACGGGCCAACTGCACACCCGCGATGTACAGCTCGCCCGTGACACCGACGGGGACGGGGGACAGGCCCGCGTCGAGGACGTACAACCGCGTGTTCCAGACGGGCCGTCCGATCGGCACCGTCGTCCCCACCGGGGTCTGGCACTCCCACCACGACACGTCCACCGACGCTTCCGTGGGCCCGTACAGGTTGAACAGCGGCACATCCAGCACCTGCCGGAACCGGTCCACCACCTCCGGCGGCAACGCCTCACCACTGCACACCACCCGCCGCAGCCCACCACACCGCACGGCGGCAGGCTCCTGGAGGAACACCTGGAGCATCGACGGCACGAAGTGCACCGTCGTCACCCGCTGCCCGGCGATCAGACCGGCCACGTACGCCGGATCCCGGTGACCACCGGGCCGCGCCACCACCAGTCCCGCACCCACGACCAGCGGCCAGAAGAACTCCCACACCGACACATCGAAACCAGACGGCGTCTTCTGCAACACCCGGTCATCGGCCGCCAGCCCGAACCGGTCCTGCATCCACAGCAACCGGTTCACGATCCCCCGGTGCTCGACCACCACACCCTTCGGCCGACCCGTCGAACCCGACGTATAAATCACATACGCCGGAGACCCCGCCCCCAAAGACGCAAGCCGCTCGGAGTCGGTGAGATCCCCGGCTCCCTGCGCGCCAAGTGCCCGCTGGGTGGCGAGGCCGTCCAGGAGGATTCGGGCCGTGTCGGCCGGCAGCTCGACGCCACTGTCCTCGACCGTGATGACGGCCATCGGGTTGGCGTCGGCCAGGATGTAGGCGATGCGGTCGGCGGGATACTCCGGGTCGATCGGCACATACGCCGCACCCGTCTTCAGCACCGCGAGCAGCGCGATCACCAACTCGGCGGAACGCGGAAGAGCGACCGCGACGAACCGCTCGGGGCCCGCACCCCGCTCGACCAGCAGGCGCGCCAACCGGTTCGCCCGCTCGTTCACCTCGCCGTACGACAGCTCGACACCCTCGAAGACAACCGCGACCCCGTCCGGCGCCTTCGCAGCCTGCGCCTCGAACAGTGCGGGCAGCGTGTTCTCGGGGACGTCGTGACGGGTGTCGTTCCACTCGCTGAGCACCTGGCCCAGCTCGGCGTCGTCAAGGATCCGCGTCCGGCTGACCGGCTGCTGCGGGTCCGCCAGGACCTCCTCCAGCAGACGCGTCAGCCAGCCCGCCATCCGCTCAACCGTCGACCGGTCGAACACATCCGTGGCGAACTCAATCCCACCCGAGATCCCGGCCGGCTCACCGGTCTCGGTAAAGGACTCCGCCAGATTGAACGACAGGTCGAACTTCGCCGCACCCGTACCACCAGGGCCCGCCTCCACTTCGAGACCCGGCATCGCCAGGTCGGACACGGGTGCGTTCTGGAACGCCAACGCCACCTGGAACAACGGGTGACGTCCCATAGACCTGGCCGGGTTCAGCACCTCCACGAGACGCTCGAACGGCACGTCCTGCGCACCGAACGCCCGCAGATCCGTCTCCCGAACCCGCTTCACCAACTCCGCAAACGACGGATCACCCGACACATCCGTCCGCAACACCAACGTGTTCACGAAGAACCCGACCAAGTCGTCCAGGGCCTCGTCCAACCGACCCGCGACCGGTGAACCGATCGGGATGTCGTCGCCAGCACCGAGCCGGGACAGCAGGGCAGCCACCGCGGCCTGCATCACCATGAACACACTCGCCCCACGCTCCCGCGCAAGACTCACCACACCACGATGAACCCGCTCACCGAACGCCAGCTCCACCACGTCACCCGCGTACGAAGCCACCATCGGACGCGGCCGGTCGAACGGCAGCGCCAACTCTTCCGGAATGCTGGCGAGTTCGCCCTTCCAGAACTCCAACTGGGCGGCACCGACGCTCTCTGCGGCCTCCTCGTCTCCGAGCAGCTCACGCTGCCAGAGCGTGTAATCCGCATACTGCACCGGCAACGGCTCCCACCCCGGAGCCGCACCCTCACACCGCGCCGAATACGCCACCGCCAGATCCCGCGCCAACGGGCCAAGCGACCACCCGTCACCCGCGATGTGATGCACCACCGCGACCAGCACGAACTCACCCAGCGCCACATCGAACAACCACGCCCGCACCGGAATCTCGGACTCAAGGTCAAACACATACCCCGACACCGACTCCACATCGGCGTCCAGCGTCTCCGGCGAACTCTTCCGAACCTCTACCGCAGCGCCGGCCTCCTCAACACCGAGCACCCGCTGATACGGCTGCCCCTCCACCTCCCCGAACACCGTCCGCAGGCTCTCATGCCGGCCCACGACATCCACCAGAGCCGCATTCAGCGCGGCGACATCCAACGCCCCCCGCAACCGCACCACCAGCGGAATGTTGTACGTCGCACTCGGCCCCTCCAACCGCCCCAAGAACCACAAACGCCGCTGAGCAAACGACACCGGAACCCGCTCCGGACGCTCAACCGCCCGCAACACAGCCCGCCCCACACCAGCACCCGCAAGCCGCTCCACCAACCCCGCAACCGACGGAGCCTCGAACAACACACGGATACCCAGCTCCACACCCAGCACCGACCGCACACGACTCACCAACCGAGTCGCCAACAGCGAATGCCCACCCAACTCAAAGAAGTTGTCGTCGATCGACACCCGTTCAACGCCGAGCACCTCAGCGAAGATCTGGCAGAGGATCTCCTCCTGCGGATTCCGCGGAGCACGGCCCACGCCATCAACGGCAAACTCCGGAACCGGCAGGGCCCGCCGGTCCAGCTTCCCGTTCGGCGTCAACGGCAACGCGTCGAGAACGAGAACCGCAGACGGCACCATGTACTCCGGCACCGCAGCACCCACAAACGCCCGCAGAGCCTGCGGATCAAGCACCACGTCGGCGGCAGGGACGACATAACCGACCAGCCGCTTGTCACCGGGCCGGTCCTCACGCACGATCACCGCGACCTGAGCAACCCCCGGATGCCCAGCCAGAACGGACTCGATCTCCCCCAGCTCAATCCGGAAACCACGCACCTTCACCTGGTCATCGATACGCCCCAGGTACTCGATCTCCCCGGCCGCGTTCCACCGCACCAGGTCCCCGGTCCGGTACATCCGCGCGCCCGGCACCCCGTACGGGTCGGCGACGAAGCGTTCCGCGGTCAGACCGGGACGGTTGAGATACCCGCGCGCCAGACCATCACCCGCGATGTACAACTCACCCGCGACACCCACCGGCACCGGGCACAGACCCGCATCCAGCACATAGGCCGACACGTTGTCGATCGGCCGCCCGATCGGCGGAGTCCCCTCCACAACGCTCCCGGCATCCGCATGCCAGTACGTCGTATACACGGTCGCCTCGGTCGGACCGTAGATGTTCGCGACCCGCGCCCCCGGCATCGCCGCCTGGATGTCACGAACCGTATGCGCGGCCAGCGCCTCACCAGCCAGAGCCACCACACCCGGACGCGCACCACCCAGCGAACCGGACAACAGATGCGAGAACGCCGACGGCACCCCACTGACCAGGCTCCCCGCCAGCACCCCAGCATCAAGATCGGCCAGAGACAACAAGTCCTGGACCACCTCGATACTCCCACCGGCCACCAGCGGGCTGAAGATCTCAAACACAGAGACGTCGAAGTTCAACGACGTCGACGCCACCACCCGCGACAACCGCCCGAACCCAAACCGACGACCCGCCCACCCCAGCAGATTCACCACCGACCGATGCTCGACCACCACACCCTTCGGCCGACCCGTCGAACCCGACGTGAAGATCACATACGCGGGAACGTCCGCACCCAACGAACCCAGACGCTCGGCGTCGGCGAGGTTGTCGTGCCCGGCAGCGGCCAGCCGTGCCACAGTCTCGGGCTCGTCCAGGAGGATTCGGGCCGTGTCGGCCGGCAGCTCGACGCCACTGTCCCCGACCGTGATCACGCACATCGGGTCGGCGTCATCGAGGATGTAGGCGATGCGGTCGGCCGGGTAGCCCGGGTCGATCGGCACATACGCCGCACCGGTCTTCAGCACCGCCAGCAGCACGATCACCAGCTCGGCGGAACGCGGAAGGGCAACCGCGACGAACCGCTCCGGACCCGCACCCCGCTCGACCAGCAGCCGCGCGAGCCGGTTCGCCCGCTCGTTCACCTCGCCATACGACAGCTCCACACCCTCGAACACGACCGCCACGGCATCCGGCGTCCGAGCCACCTGCTCCTCGAACAACACCGGCAGCGTGCCGTCCGCCACCGCGGCGGAGGTGTCGTTCCACTCCTCCAGCACCAGCCGCTGCTCGGTGTCACCAAGGAAGCGTGCCCGGCTGACCGGCTGCTGCGGGTCCGCCAGAACCTCCTCCAGCAGACGCGTCAGCCAGCCCGCCATCCGCTCGATCGTGGAGCGGTCGAACACATCCGTGGCGAACTCGATCCCACCCGAGATCCCGGCCGGCTCACCCGACCCGGTGAAGGACTCCGCCAGATTGAACGACAGGTCGAACTTCGCCGCACCCGTACCACCAGGAGCAACGTCCACATCCAGACCCGGCATCACCAGATCCGACGCCGGGGTGTTCTGGAACGCCAACGCCACCTGGAACAACGGATGACGCCCCATAGACCTGGCCGGGTTCAGCACCTCCACGAGACGCTCGAACGGCACGTCCTGCGCACCGAACGCCCGCAGATCCGTCTCCCGAACCCGCTCGACAAGCTCCGCAAACGACGGATCACCCGACACATCCGTCCGCAACACCAACGTGTTCACGAAGAACCCGACGAGATCGTCCAGGGCCTCGTCCAAACGACCCGCCACCGGCGAACCGATCGGAATGTCGTCGCCAGCACCGAGCCGGGACAGCAGGGCAGCCACCGCGGCCTGCATCACCATGAACACACTCGCCCCACGCTCCCGCGCAAGACTCACCACACCACGATGAACCCGCTCACCGAACGCCAACCCCACGACGTCACCCGCATGCGAACCCGCCATCGGACGCGGCCGGTCGAACGGCAGCGCCAACTCCTCGGGCGAGCCATTCAGTTCATTCCGCCAGAACTCCACCTGAGCGGCGCCGACACTCCCCGGATCGCCCTCGTCTCCGAGCAACTCCCGCTGCCAGAGCGTGTAATCCGCATACTGCACCGGCAACGGCTCCCACTCCGGAGCCGCACCCTCACACCGCGCCGAATACGCCACCGCCAGATCCCGCGCCAGCGGACCGAGCGACCACCCGTCACCCGCGATGTGATGCACCACCGCGACCAGCACGAACTCACCCGGCGCCACATCGAACAACCACGCCCGCACCGGAATCTCGGACTCAAGGTCAAACACATACCCCGACACCGACGCCACATCGGCGTCCAGCGTCTCCGGAGAACTCTTCCGGACCTCTACCGCAGCGCCGGCCTCCTCGACACCGAGCACCCGCTGATACGGCTGCCCCTCCGCCTCGCCGAACACCGTCCGCAGGCTCTCGTGCCGGCCCACGACATCCACCAGAGCCGCATTCAGCGCGGCGACATCCAATGCCCCCCGCAACCGCACCACCAGCGGAATGTTGTACGTCGCACTCGGCCCCTCCAACCGCCCCAGGAACCACAAACGCCGCTGAGCAAACGACACCGGAACCCGCTCCGGACGCTCAACCGCCCGCAACACAGCCCGCCCCGCACCAGCACCCGCAAGGCGTTCCACCAGCCCCGCAACCGACGGAGCCTCGAACAACACACGGATGCCCAGCTCCACACCCAGCACCGACCGCACACGACTCACCAACCGAGTCGCCAACAGCGAATGCCCGCCCAGTTCAAAGAAGTTGTCGTCGATGCCGACCTCATCGACGCCGAGCACTTCCGCGAACAGCTCACACAGCTGCCGTTCCTGCGCCGTCCGCGGGGCACGACCCTCCGCGCGTGCCATGAACTCCGGGGCCGGCAGGGCCCGCCGGTCCAGCTTCCCGTTCGGCGTCAACGGCAACGCGTCGAGGACGAGAACCGCCGACGGGACCATGTACTCCGGCACCGCAGCAGCCACGACCGCACGCAACCCGGCAGGGTCAACGACAGACCCACCGTCAGCGACGACATAACCGACCAGCCGCTTGTCACCCGGCCGGTCCTCCCGCACCACCACCGCGACCTGAGCAACCCCCGGATGCCCGGCCAGAACGGACTCGATCTCCCCCAGCTCGATCCGGAAACCACGCACCTTCACCTGGTCGTCCAGACGCCCCAGGTACTCGATCTCCCCGGCCGCGTTCCACCGCACCAGGTCACCGGTCCGGTACATCCGCGCGCCCGGCACCCCGAACGGGTCCGCGACGAAACGCTCCGCCGTCAGACCAGGCCGATCGTGGTACCCACGGGCCAACTGCACACCCGCGATGTACAACTCACCCGCGACACCCACCGGCACCGGAGACAGGCCCGCGTCCAACACATACAACCGCGTGTTCCAGACGGGCCGCCCGATCGGCACCGTCGCCCCCACCGGGGTCTGGCACTCCCACCACGACACGTCCACCGACGCTTCCGTGGGCCCGTACAGGTTGAACAGCGGCACATCCAGCACCTGCCGGAACCGCTCCACCACCTCCGGCGGCAACGCCTCACCACTGCACACCACCCGCCGCAGCCCACCGCACAACTCCGCGGCAGGCTCCTGGAGGAACACCTGCAGCATCGACGGCACGAAGTGCACCGTCGTCACCCGCTGCCCGGCGATCAGACCGGCCACAT
The DNA here is from genome assembly GCF_040706415.1 of Streptomyces sp. NPDC048106. Lineage (NCBI taxonomy): Bacteria > Bacillati > Actinomycetota > Actinomycetes > Kitasatosporales > Streptomycetaceae > Streptomyces > Streptomyces sp. NPDC048106. The sequence continues at coordinate 9,415 of NZ_JBEZND010000080.1, forward strand.
ACGCCGGATCCCGATGCCCACCGGGCCGCGCCACCACCAGCCCCGCACCCACGACCAGCGGCCAGAAGAACTCCCACACCGACACATCGAAACCAGACGGCGTCTTCTGCAACACCCGGTCATCGACCGCCAGCCCGAACCGGTCCTGCATCCACAGCAACCGGTTCACGATCCCCCGGTGCTCGACCACCACACCCTTCGGCCGACCCGTCGACCCCGACGTATAAATCACATACGCCGGAGACCCCGCTCCCAAAGACGCAAGCCGCTCCGAATCAGACAGATCACCCGTCGCCTGCGCATCCAGCGCCCGCCGGGTAGCCGGATCGTCCAGCAGGATTCGAGTACTGCCCTCGGGCAGCACACCCTCCGCACCAAGACCCGTGATCACGCACATCGGATCGGCGTCATCAAGGATGTAGGCGATGCGGTCGGCCGGATACTCCGGATCGATCGGCACATACGCCGCACCCGTCTTCAGCACCGCGAGCAGCGCGATGACCAGCTCGGCGGAACGCGGAAGGGCGACAGCGACGAACCGCTCAGGGCCCGCACCCTGCTCGACCAGCAGCCGCGCCAACCGGTTCGCCCGCTCGTTCACCTCGCCGTATGACAGCTCGACACCCTCGAAGACGACCGCGACCGCGTCGGGCGCCTTCGCGACCTGCGCCTCGAACAACTCGGGCAGCGTGCTGTCCGGCACCGCGGCGGAGGTGTCGTTCCACTCCCCCATGACCAGGGCGCGCTCCGCGGGGTCCACCATCTCGGCGCCGGCCACCGTACGACCCGGGTCCGTCCGCACCGCTTCCAGCAGGCGCAGCAGCCAGCCCATGATCCGCTCGGCGGTCGACTGGTCGAACAGGTCGGGGCGGTAGTCCAGCCACATCCGGAGGCGTTCGCCGGGGACCGCGACGAGGCGGAGGGGGTAGTGAGCGGCGTCCTTCACCTCCATGGACTCCACATGCAGCCCAGCGTCCGTCAGGTCCAGGGACTGCGGGTCGACGGGGTAGTTCTCGAAGACGATGCAGGTGTCGAACAGTTCCTTGGTGCCGGCCAGGCGGTGCAGTTCGGGCAGGCCGATGTGGTGGTGCTGGAGCAGCTGGGCCTGGGTGTCCTGGAGGTGCTGCAGTCCGGTCTGGAGGGATTCGAAGGGCACGACCCGCATGCGGACGGGGATCGTGTTGATGAGCATGCCGATCATCGAGGCCGCGCCGGCGAGTTCGGGGGATCGGCCCGAGACGGTGGCCCCGAAGGTGACGTCGGAGCGCCCGGTGAGCCGGCTGAGGAGGATGCCCCAGGCGCCCTGGACCGCGGTGTTCAGCGTCAGGCCGCGGGCGCGCAGTTGCCGGCCCAGGGCGGCGGTGTCCTCGGCCGAGAGTTCGGCGTGGACGCGCTCGGGTACCGCCGAGCCCTGGCGGGTGGCGCCCGGGGCGACCAGGGTCTCGCCGTCCAGGTCGGCGAGGACCGCGCTCCATGCCTCGCGCCCGGCCTCGCGGTCCTGGTTCGCGACGTGGGCGAGGAAGTCCCGGTACGGCGCCACGCGCGGCAGCGCCGACTCGTCGCAGCGGTTCGCGTAGAGGGTGAACAGCTCCCGCATGAACAGCGGCATCGACCATCCGTCGAGGATGAGGTGATGGTTGATGAAGACCAGGCGGTGCAGGTCGGCCGCGATCCGGATCAGGGTGAAGCGGAGCAGGGGCGGCCGGGCGGGGTCGAAGCGGGTGGTGCGATCCTCGGTGACCAGCCGGGCCGCTTCGCGTTCGGCCTCCTCCCGGCCCTGCGCGCTGAGGTCGAACTCGCGCCACGGGAGCGGCACTTCGGTCGGGATTACCTGGACGGGTTCGCCGGTCTTCCGCTGCCGGAACGAGGCCCGCAGGTTCGGGTGCCGTCGCAGCACGGTCTCGGCCGCCGCCCGCAGCGCCTCGGCGTCCAGCGCGCCCTTGAGGTCGAACGCCCACTGGACGGTGTACACGTCCGTGTCGGTGGGGTCGAAGAGGGAGTGGAAGAGCAGGCCCTCCTGGAACGCGGACAGAGGCAGAATGTCTTGGATACGCGGCCGGCCGGTCACCAGGTCCCCCACTCGGAGTCAAGTTCGCTTGCGAAGTCGTCGATCTCGCTCTGGCTGATGTCCACCAGGGAGAGGTCGGACGGCGTAGGGCCGCCCGCATCGGGGCGCCGCGCGTGTGCGGCGAGCGCCGTCAGGGCGCGGAACCAGGTGTCGGCCAGGTCGCGCATGGTCGTGTCGGTGAAATGGGCCTCGGACCAGGTCCAGCGGACGGTGAGGCGGGGGCCGTCGGGACGGTCCCCGGCGACGGCACTGATCTCGATCGCGTGGTCCGAGGCCGTCTCGGCGTCACCGGTGCCGGACAGGACCCATTCGGGTTCGGTCGTCCAGTCACCGCCGTCGCCGTCGAGGACTCCGAGGTAGCTGAAGCGGATCTGCGGCGCGGGCAGAGCGGCCAGTGCGGGCCGGCTGTGCGGGTTCAGGTGACGCAGCAGGCCGTAGGCGGTGCCGTTCTCGGCGTACTCGCGTACCTGCTCTTTGATCCCCTTGAAGGCGCGGCCCAGGTCGGCCCCGCCGGCCCAGACGTCCCGCCAGTCGACCTCGCCCGGGTCGAGCAGCATGGGGTGGACGGTCGTGAAGCAGCCCACCGTCGCGGACAGGTCGGCGGGCGCGGGCAGACAGTCGCGTCCGTCGCCCTCCACGTCCAGCAGTACGGCCGTGCCCTCGACCGAGCCGTGGCGTCGGCGCCAGTCCGCCACCGCCAGGGTCAGCGCGGCGAGCAGCACGTCCTCGACGCCGGCATGGAACGCGGCCGGTACGGTCGTCAGCAGAGCGGCCGTGTCTGCCTCGGGCAGCCGGAGGGTCATGCGGGTTCGCGGCGCGCGGGCTTCCCCGGTGTCGTGGTCGCAGGGGCAGGCCCCCAGGCTGTGCTCGCCGGCCGTGAGTGCCTCGGTCCAGCGGTGCGACCCGCCCGACTGCTCGCTGTCCGCGGCCAGTTCGGCCAATCTGCCCGCCCAGGTACGGAACGAGATGACCGGGCGGGTCAGCGTGGGCGTCGTACCGCTCGCGGCGGCGGCGCAGGCAGCCGCGAGGTCCGCCAGCAGGATCCGCCAGGACGGCCCGTCCACGGCCAGTTGGTGTACGACCCACAGCAGCCGCCCCCGCGTCAGCGGTCCGGCATCGAACCAGGTGACCGTGGACGCGACACCGCCCTGAAGGTCCAACTCGGCTGCCGCACACCCATGTTCACGGCATACGAGGGCGTCGACCTCCTCGTCCGTCAGTCCGGCGACGTCGATCCGGTGGAATCGTTGGCTCCTGGGAATCCGGGGAGTCAGGTCGGTCAGGTGAGTCGGGTCCTGGGTATCGACCGCGTCCCGTCCCTCCACACGCAACGTTGTCGTCCGGTCTTCCGCCTGCTCGGCACGCAACCGCAGTGCATCGTGCCGCGCCACCACGGCGCTCAACCCCCCGCGCAGTGCCTCGACGGTCAGACCGGCGGGGGTCCGTACGACCATGGCCCGGTGGAAGTCGTCAATCGGGCGGCTGGTCTCAACCAGTCGTGCCAGCACGGGAGTTGATGCCAATTCACCGATGCCGGCGTCCACGTCCTCCGAGACGTCCTCGGTGAGGACGGTCGCCACGGGTGCCAGGTCGCGGACGTTCCGCAGCCGGTACACGTCCCTGGGTGCGATGCCCAGCCCGGACTGCCGCGCCCGGTGCACCGCCTGGATCACCAGGATGCTGTCGCCGCCGAGTTCGAAGAAGTTGTCGTCGATGCCGACCCCGTCGACCCCGAGGACTTCCGCGAACACCCGGCACAGGGCTTCTTCGAGCGCGGTCCGCGGCTGCTCGCCCTTCGTTCCGGTGGTGAACTCCGGTACGGGCAGGGCTCGGCGGTCCAGCTTCCCGTTCGGCGTGAGCGGCAGCGCGTCCAGCACCATGACCGCCGACGGGACCATGTAGTCCGGCAGCACACCGGCCACATGCGCGCGCAGGGCGTGCGGGTCGAGTGCCGCTTCGGGGGCGGGGACGACGTATCCGGCGAGGCGTTTGTCCCCGGGCCGGTCCTCCCGTACGACCACCGCGGCCCGGTCGACCCCCGGGTGCCCGGCCAGGACGGATTCGATCTCGCCCAGTTCGATACGGAAGCCGCGCACCTTCACCTGGTCGTCGACGCGCCCCAGGTACTCCAGTCGCCCTGCCGCGCTCCACCGTGCCAGATCCCCGGTCCGGTACATCCGCGAGCCGGGAGCCCCGAACGGAGCGGCCACGAACCGCTCCGCCGTCAGCCCCGGACGGTTCACGTACCCGCGCGCCAGGCCGGCACCGGCGATGTACAACTCGCCCGCCACGCCCACCGGCACCGGGCACAGGCCCGCGTCGAGGACGTAGACCTGGGTGTTGGCGATCGGACGGCCGATCGAGGAGACCCCGCCCGCGGCCCCCCGGACCTCGTCCGCCGTGGACCAGATCGTCGTCTCGGTCGGCCCGTACAGGTTCGTCACCGACGCGGTCCGGGCCACCAGCGTCCGGGCCAGCTCACCCGGCAGCGCCTCACCACCGACCAGCGCCCGTACCCCGGCCAGCTCGTCCCCGGCATCGGCGACGACCGCGTGCCACAGACTCGGCGTCGCCTGCATGACCGTCACCCCGGTGGAGGCGATCAGCGACCGCAGCGCGAGCGGATCACGTACCTGCTCCGGCGCCGCCGGCACCACAGCCGCGCCATGAAGCAGCGGCAGATACAGCTCCAGACCGGCGATGTCGAACGCGACCGTGGTCACCGCCGGTAAACGGTCGCCCGCGCCCAGGCCGAACCGCTCCTGCATCGACGCCAGAAAGTTCACCAGCGCCCGGTGCTCGACCACCACGCCCTTGGGCCGCCCCGTCGAACCCGAGGTGAAGATCGCATACGCCGGCACGCTCGCACCCAACGACCCCAGACGCTCCTCGTCCCGGAGGTCGCCACCCGCCTGTGCCCCGGCCACCTCCCGCGTTGCGGGATCGTCCAGGACGATCCGCTTCGTTCCGGCCGGTACCTCGACTCCGCTGTCCTCGACCGTGATGATGGCCATCGGGTTGGCATCGGTGAGGATGTAGGCGATGCGTTCGGCCGGGTACTCGGGGTCGATCGGCACGTATGCGGCGCCGGTCTTGAGTACCGCGAGCAGCGCGATCACCAGGTCGGCGGAACGCGGGAGGGCGACGGCGACGAACCGCTCGGGGCCCGCGCCTTGCTCGATCAGCAGGCGTGCGAGTCGGTTGGCCCGCTCGTTCACCTCGCGATACGACAGCTCGGTGCCCTCGAAGACGACGGCGGCCGCGTCGGGTGTCTTCGCGGCCTGCGTCTCGAAGAGTGCGGGCAGCGTGTTCTCGGGGATGTCGTGGCGGGTGTCGTTCCATTGGTCGAGGAGGAGTGTGCGTTCTGCGGGGTCGGTCAGGTCGGTGTGGTGGATGGGGGTTTGGGGGTGGGTGGCGAGGGTGG
>NZ_JBEZND010000081.1:0-14370 GCF_040706415.1 Streptomyces sp. NPDC048106
CATCTCCCGCCTGCACAACCTCGTCCTTGCCGGGTGACGCAGAAACCACCAGGTCACCCGGCACATCAAAGATCATTTACGGGACAGCCCTTAGTTCACAAATCTTCGACGCTTCACGCCAAATTGTGGTCAATTTCGAAGAAGGGACGCCATCGCTGGGCAGAGGGTGCTGCCGTGGATAGATGGGCGGCGCAACGAGGGCAATGATCCCATCGGAGTCAAGTCACCTTGACCAGTTGGCCATTGAGCATGACGGGGTTGTCACCGAGCGGGATCGGCTACGGCTCGATGACGACTGGCCTTGTCGGTGGAGTTCGTCATGGCGGGTGGGTGCTGGCGAAGTCTGTTGGCCGATCCGAGACATGGCGCACGTGCCGGTGCTGTCGTCACGTCCGATGCGGGGGTTCACGTGGCGGGCGAAGCAGCGGCATCGCCCCGGCCTGGAGGTGATGGCCTCAACAGGCAGGCAACACGGCTTCGAGTCGCTGGAAGAGATGCGTCTGCTGGTCGCGCTGGACTTCTTGAGGGCGTCGGAGGTTCTGTCGCAGCCGTTCCGGCTGGACTTCGAGCATGTGGGCGGACAGGCCTGGCACATCCCGGACTTCCTGGCTGTGATCGACGGCGGGATGTGGCTGCTGGACGTCCGGCCGATGAAGCTGATCAAGAAAGAGGACGCACTGAAGTTCGCGGCGGCCAGGGAAGTGGCGGCCGCCTGCGGCTGGCGGTACTCGGTAATCGCGGGCTGGCGCCCGCATGTCTGGAGTGTCCTTGATCATCTGTCCTCGCGCCGACGGCCGGCGAGGGACCTGCTCGGTATGCGGGAGCAACTGCTCACCGCTATCGGCGGTCAGCAGGGACGGGTAATGACGTTCTGCGAGCTGGCGGACGCGACCAGCGTGCCTGCCGTTGGCCGGGCGAACATCGTCCGGTTGCTCTGGCAACGCGAGCTCGGCGTTGACCTGGGCAGTCCCTTACGGGACAGCTCTATGATCTGGGCGGTGTGATGGCAGCGAGGGGCTTCCTGCAGATCGCGCCGGGCAGGCGGATCACGCTCAACGGCGTCGAGTGGAAGATCGAGGACGTCCATGGTCAGTACGGTCGGCTCGTCCTCACGGATGACGACGGCCGCACGGAGACCCGCTCGTTCCGCTGGCTCCTCAACCATCCCGACCTGCGGCTCCTGCCGAAGTCCCAGGAGCCGGGGCACCCGTCGCGAGTGGCCCAACAGCCAAGGACACTGGCCGACCTGACGACGGACCAGTTAGAGCGGGCCCGGCTGCGGGCCGCGCACGTACTGGAAGCCGAGACGGGGTTCCGGGCGGGCCACCCGGCTCGGGCCTTGCCGTGTGAACCCCGGTCCGCCTACGACCCGGACCGCACAACGCTGACCGAGCGCCGCCGCTCGAAGGCTGCGGAGATGAAGGCGATGCCCCGTCCGGAGGCGGTCCGGCTCGGCCTGCAGCACCTCAGCTACCGAACGCTGATGCGTCTGTCGGGACTGGCGGGCGACAGTCTCCTGTTGGCCTGCGCGGACGGGCGCTGGACGCGGCGACGCAGCGGGCACCGCAGCATCACCGAGGAGGTCCGGGAGGCGATCTTCGCGGTCAAGGCCGAGTGCCGCGAACGCGCCGGCCTGAGCTGGGCCGCCAGACACCGGTTGATGCACCAGTACATGCGCGAGCGGTTCCCGGTATTCCCGGCCGAGAAGATTCCTTCTCGCTGGACGTTCGCGACCGTCTGGGAGGAGTGGTTCGGGCCCGGCGGAGCCCGGCCGCGTTACGGGCGGACGGCCGAGGCCGCCGCGGAGGCCGGAGTCTCCGGCCGGATGGTGGTCCACCGGCCGGGCCAGGTTATGGCACTGGACTCGACCCCGATGCCGGTGAAGCTGCGCGAGACCGTGTTCGGTGACGCGGTCACCGCGACGCTCACCCTCGCGCTCGACCTCTACACGCACGGGCTGCCGGCCTTCCGACTGACCCTGCAGTCCGATACCTCGGTCGACGTCGCAATGCTGCTGCGGGACGTAATGCTGCCGCTGCCGATGCAGGACAGCTGGGGCGAGGACATGGAATGGCCCTACGCCGGGGTCCCAGCCGACGTGGTCGCCGAGTTCACCGGGCACAAGGTCGCCGCCCTGCCGTTCTTCGCCCCGGAGACGGTCACCACCGACCACGGCGGCCCCTACAAGAACCACGACCTGGTGGAGGCCGAACGGGAGATCGGCTGCCGGATCCTGCCTGCCCGCGTCCTGCGCCAGACCGACAAATTCGCGGTCGAACGCCAATTTCACACCATCCAGACCATGCTCTTCGAGCACCTGCTGGGCTTCACCGGCGGTGACGTCGCAGACCGCGGGGCCGACCCGGAACGCGATGCGAGCCTCACGCTCGCACAGGCCGAGCACATCATCGCGACCTGGATCGTCCAGATCTGGCAGAACCGCAAACTGGGCGAATACGCGCCGAGTTGGGCGCCGGGCGAGGATCACAGCCCCAACACCCTGTTCGCCGCGGCGATGGAGCAGGGCGGCTTCGACCTGGACTTCCCCGAACCGAGCTTCTACTACAAGGTCTTGCGGAAGCACCACGTGAAGATCCATCCGCGCCGGGGAGTGAAGATCCTCGGGCTTTGGTATCACCACCCGGTCCTTGATGACGAGCCGCGTTTCCTCCAGCCCTCCGCCCGAGGCGGCAAGCACGCGCGCCAGTGGGTGGTCCGCAGTGACCGAAGGGACCGCCGGCAGGTGTTCCTCCAGGACGACGCCGACCATGAGACCTGGCACACCCTGCGCTGGCGGGGGCTGCCGCCCGACGGTGAGATCCCCGCCTTTTCGGACAAGACCGCCGGCGCCCTTCTCGCGCACGTGAAGGCGAACAACATTAGGATCCACTCGGAAAGCGAGCTCCTGGAGCATCTGCTCGGGATCCTCGGCTCGGTCACCCCCGTCGACCAGTGGCCCAGCCAGGCCAAGAAGAAGGCCGGGAAGAAGCGACGCGTCGCCCAGGCCCGCGAGATCACCCGAGCACAGGCCGCCGCGGCCGACCGCCCCGCCACTCCGGCACCCGCCGACGAGCAGATGCCGACCGAAATGCCCGCGGCCTGGGCCGAGCACGCCCGCACGATCGACCACGCGGTCGACGCCGACCGGCGTCGGCGACGCGAAGAAGCACTCGCCGGCACCAGGCCCGTCGCCCCAGCAACGCTGCACGCAGCCCTGAACCGGCGTCGCATGTTCCGGCTTCCGCCTCCCGACGGCTCGGAAGCCGACACAACTGTCCGGGAGGACGACACGTGACCCAAGCTCTCTCGCACGACGATTCGGTGGAGGGCCTGCCTTCACGAGCCAGGATCGCCGAGTTGATCCTCGGCAGCCGCCCATCCCTCGACACCTACGCCGGCTGGCAGCACTATCGCGCCCACTGCGATCTGCTCGTCCCTGCCTCCGTGATCTCGCCGCAGCAGTGGTCCATGCTCCCCGAGAGCCGCCAGTACGACTACGACCTCTACCGAGAGCTGACGAACGCGAACCTCCCCCTGCAGGACACCCCGATGCACGACAAGGTCGGCAGGCTGATCCGGCGCCGGTTGAGCGGCAACACGAGAAAGAAGAACGACCCTACCCGCGCCGGCGTCATGATCAGCGGCTGGGGGAACTACGGCAAGACCGCATCTGTCTGCTCAGCCGGGGCTGTCTTCGAAGCCCAGTGGCTGGAACTGCACAGCTGTCTCAACCCCGGGGCCCTTCCGGGCACTCGGGACCTTCATGCGCCGGTCGTCTATGTCTCGACCCCGGTGACCGCGACCCCGAAGAGCCTATGCGGATCGATCCTGGGCTTCTTCCGGGCACAGACCCGCAAGTCAGCCACGTTGCCGGAACTGGTACGACAGGTCGCCGACTCCCTCCATGACCATGGCGTCAAAGCGCTGATCCTGGATGACATCAGCCGACTACGGATGCACAGGGCCGACGATCAGGACGTCCTCGACCTGATGCGGGCCTTAATGAGCCTGGACGTCACTTTGATCCTGACTGGAGTCAATATCCCCGGCACCGGGCTGCTTCGCGAGGCCAAGTGGAACAAGCAGACCCGGCAGTGGGAAATGCCGCCGCTGGAGTCAACCCGCATCCACGGCTTGGAGATCACGCAGACCGAGCACCGCTTCGAGCTCATCGAGATCGACCGCTTCCGGTACACCACCCCTAAGCAGATCCAGACCTTCGTCGATCACTTGGAGGGAATCGAGCAACACCTGCGGCTTTTCAACGCGAAGGCGGGCATGCTCACTGGCGGCACCATGCCGGAGTACTTGATGCGGCGCACAGGCGGTGTCATCGGCCTGCTGGGACGCCTACTTGAAGACGGCGCTCAAGAGGCCATGGAGTCCGGGCTGGAAAAGATCGACGAGAACCTCCTGGACGAGATCGTGCTCCGACGGGATACGCCCGATCAGGCACCGGACGAGCCCGTGATCCCGGCCGACCTTCCGACCGCCAACAAGAAGGCCAAGCCAGCGAAACGCCCGCGGAACACCGTCTTCGATGACGCCGGCCCGGCCGCCCACGCAGGCGCCTGACGAGTGAAGGCGTGATGCATCCACTGCCCCGGAGTCTTGAGTATCTGTCCGGAGAGTCCCTGGTCAGCTATCTGCTGCGGCTCGGGCACCGTCTCGACCTCTCACCTCTCCATCTGATGCGCGCGGCGGACTGGATCAAACACGACGCCAGCCCACATCACGTCCCCGGCAGTCTGCTGCTGGACCTTCCCAAGCCTCAGGCCGAGGCATTCGCCCGGCTCACAGGACAGACGGCCAGGGAAGTCTCCGCTCTGACGCTGGCGCAGTGGCGGGACCGCTATCCGCCGATCGCCCATTCCCTGCCCGACCAGGGACGCCGGATGAGACCAGACGCATGGCTCTACATCGGCTCGCCGCGCTTCTGCCCCTCCTGCCTTACGGGCGACGGCACTAGAGTGCAGCAACTGCACGGCGGGCCCTGGCGCAAGCTCTGGCACCTGCCCATCATCTTTGCCTGCACCGAGCACCGGACCTACCTGGAAGCCGAATGCCCGCACTGCGGCCAGCCGCACGACAAGCAAGGACCTTTGGTCCAACGAGCCAACGACCATACGCTGCATCCAGCGCAATGCCGGTGGACAGTCAACGCGGCGGCACCGAGAAGGAAGTCTTCCGCCTGCGCCGGCAGGCTCGACCGCCTCACCGACGCTGGACGTGACCGGCCACGACCGACTGCGGACATCCTCCGCTTCCAAAAGTCCCTCCGCGGCCGCCTGAAATCGCCCACTCGAACCACGGACGCGTCCGAGTACTTCACCGATCTCAGGCTGGCTACCGCGCTGATCAACGCGACATGGCCTCACAGCCGGGACCTCCTCGACACCGACACCGCTGAGCGAATCGACGCCAACTCGCGGAAACTGCACGACGGTCCGGGCGGGAGACGCAACCAACAAGTCCACGACATGCCACCACGTGACCCCATTGCCTGCGGCGCTCTGCTCATGGCCGCAGATCGCCTGCTCTCGAGGGACGACCTGCCTGAACTCATCTCTGATCTCACGCGCGCCGCCTTCGGCAGCCCTTCGAGCCGAACACCATGGGCCGTTCTCTACGACAGGCACAAGAGCGACTGCTCTGAGCGACTCCGACATGTCGCTGAACCCGTGACTCGGGCGTTTCCCCGAGTCAACGGCCGCAGGGGCACACCAGCACCGCTCCGAACCGGCTACCCAGCCGAGCACATTCCGGCGTTCCTGGAACTGGACTGGTACCAGCGTTACCTGGCCAACTGCGCGGGCTCGGAATCCAAGGTCGTACGGAGGGCCGCCGCCGTCCGACTCGTCCAGTGGGCTCGGGGCGGAGCCTACGACGACGCCGCAGAGTTCCTCGGAATCCCTCCCGTCCCGACACACCTACTCGCTGGACGCGAGACCCGGCGCTCAGGATGGACACGCTGCAACCCTCTCGAGATGGACAGAGCCCTCCGCGCACTTGCCTCCGAACTGCAATCACGGCCACCACTCATTGACTACCGGCGCAGGCGACAAGCACTTCACGAGTGGGTACTCAGCATCGATACCTGGAGAGCGCTGGTCCGAGAACTCCCGCCCAGCCTCGCCCAGTTCCGCGCACAGACCGACGACCGCAAACGCCAGGACGCTTCCGTATTCGTCTGGACGTTGGTAACGCGAGGCGAGCACCTCTTCGCTCCCCGACCGCTCGAAGCCGCACAGCCCACAGAAGTCCAGCAACAATGGGCCGCCCGGCGAAACACCACCTGGTTCCAGTTCTCACGCCCCGATCCGCTGCGTCACTACGCGGACCTGCGCCCCGTTCTCACCAACTTCGCGCAGCGCCTCGCCTGGGACATCGACACAGGTGCTGGACAGATCATCAAAAGCCCCCCGGTGCTCACGCACAGTGAACAATCGCGCCCTTGAAGTGCCAACTATCCCTCTCAAGATGTGCCAACAAGAATTCTTCAAGCCGTCCTGGCCTGCGCAGCTCGGACCGAGACGTGCCAACTAAAGTTCTCGGTCACAGCGGGAGCCCGCATAAATGCCGGCCTTCCCCCAGGGCGCCTCGCATAGGATCGCCGGCATGGCGCTGCGACCTGTTCACGTGAACATGAAGGCTCTGGAGCCCTCGGCGCTCGGCCGGTTCTGGGCGGCGGCGCTCGGCTGGAACGCCTACAGCCCCGGCGTGACCACCTACGTCGGACCCGCCGGCGGCCTCGTCTGGCCGGACCCGGCCGCCGTCGGCGTCGGCCTCGTGCCCGTCCCGGACGCCGGGTCGGCGACGAAGAACCGGACGCACCTCGATCTCGCCACCACCTCCGCGGCCCATCAGGCGGAGCTGGTCGCGCGCCTGAGGACGCTCGGCGCGACCCCCGTCGACGTGGGCCAGGGCGACGTGCCGTGGGCGGTCCTCGCCGATCCCGAGGGCAACGAGTTCTGCGTGCTCGAGCCCCGCGAGGTCTACCGGGACACCGGGCCGATCGCCGCGGTGGTGGTCGACTGCGCGGATCCGCGGACCATGGCCCGGTTCTGGGGCGAGGCACTGGACTGGATCCGGCACGAGGTGACCGACGACCGCGCGGTCATGCGCTCCGCCGAGGGCGTCGGGCCGTACCTGGAGTTCCTCCGCACGCCCGGCGGGAAGACCGTGCCGGACCGCGTCCATCTCGACCTGCTGCCGGCTCCCGGCGACGACAAGGCGGCCGAGGTGGCCCGGCTGCGGGCCCTCGGCGCCACCGACCTCGACGTCGGCCAGGGCGACGTGCCGTGGACCTGCCTGGCCGACCCGGAGGGACACGAGTTCTGCGTCCTCGCCCTGCCCTGACGAGGCCCCCCCGGCACTCGATCGCCACGATCATCCGAGAGGCCGTTCCCGTGCCGTCAGATTCCTCCGCCTTGTCCGATTCCGGTCCGTCCGATTCCGGTCCGTCCGATTCCGGTCGGCCTGCCGCGCCGAGCCTGTGGCGGGACCGGGACTTCCGCAGGCTCTGGGCCGGCCAGACGGCCTCCCAGCTGGGCGAACAGGCGAGTCTGGTGGTGCTGCCGCTCTTCGCCGTCCTGACCTTGCACGCGGGCGCCGGCGAGCTGGGCGCGCTGCGCGCGGTGGGGCAGGCGCCGATCCTGCTGCTGTCGCTGTTCGTCGGCGCGTGGGTGGACCGGTGGCGGACCCGGACGCTGATGGTGCTGGCGGACGCCGGCCGGGCCCTGGCACTGGGCGCCGCCGCGGTGGCGGGCCTCCTCGGCGGTCTCGGCCTGCCCGCGCTGCTCGTGACCGCCTTCGCCGCCGGGGCGCTGTCCGTGTTCTTCGACGTGGCCTACCAGGCGTCCCTGATACGGCTGGTGCACCGCGACCAGTTGGTGCGGGGCAACAGCGCGCTCGAAGGCAGCCGGTCCGCCGCGCAGATCGGCGGCCCCGCCCTCGGCGGAGCGTTGGTGTCCGCGCTGTCGGCGCCGGTCGCCGCCGCCTCCAGCGCGCTGTTCTTCGCGCTGTCGTTCCTGTCGATCCGGCGGATCGGCCGCCGCGAGTCCGTGCCGGCCCGCCCGGCGCGCTCCCCGCGGGTCTGGCGGCGCGTCCACGAGGGGCTCCGCTTCGTCGCCGGCGACACCTCGCTGCGGACCGTGTGCCTGGCGTCGGCCGCCTTCCAGTTCTTCTTCGCGGCCGTGATGACGGTCTATCTGCTGTTCCTCCCCCGCGATCTGGGCCTTTCGGGCACCGCCGTCGGGCTGGCGCTCGCGGCGACCGGGCCGGGCGCGGTCCTGGGCTCGCTGCTGGCCGCCCGGCTGCCGGGCCGCTTCGGGCACGGCGCCGTGCTCGTGTCCGCGGCGGCGCTCGGCGACGGCGTGTTCCTGTTCGTGCCCGCGCTGCACGGCTCCTCCGGGGTGACGGTTGCCGCGCTCCTCGCGGCCAACTTCGTCTTCGGCGCCCTCGGCCAGCTGGTGAACGTCACCGTCATGGCCGTCCGGCAGACCGTCACCCCGGACGGGATGCAGGGCCGTGTGGCCGCGACGATCAACTTCGCCGGCATGGGGCTGACCCCGCTCGGCTCGCTGCTCGGCGGCTTCCTCGCGCAGGCGTGGGGCACGCGCACCAGCCTCCTGGTGACGGCCGCGGGCATGCTGCTGTCCCCGGCGCTGATGGCCCTGTCCCCCCTCGCCCGGCTGGGCCGGACGCTCCCCGCCCCGTCGCGGGTCCCGGGCGGCGTCGGCCGGGGGCCGGGGCAGCCTTAGCGCGGCCGGATGGTCTCCAGCGGGTTGGCCCGGGTGCGGTCCGGCCAGTCTCCGGCCGCCAGGTCCGCCGCCGCACAGCCCGGTTTCCGCCGCGCCTGGTCCGCGAAAAGGCGGACGAAGGAGTCGGCGAAGCCGAACCGCGGGTGGGCGGCGACGAGGGCCTCGGTGAAGGCCGGGTCGAAGGCGTCCAGACCGGACCCGGAGACGTCCGCGCTCGTGCCCACCTGGAGCAGCCGGCTCTCCAGGTCCTCCTCCGGCGTCACCTCGTCCCGCATGTGCAGCACGATGAGTTCGGCCGCCCGCCGGCGCCGCTCGGGCGGCCAGCCGAGGCCCGCCGTGAAGACCTGGGCCAGATGCCCGCCGGCCTCCTCGAAGGGGAGGGTGTGGCTGTCGAAGGGCGGGGTGAGCGCGAGGTCGTGCAGCATCGCGGAGACGAAGAACAGCTCCTGGTCGAAGTCCAGGCCCCGGTCCCGCGCCCAGGCCGCGCCGAAGAGGTACGACCGCCACGAGTGGTGGTACAGGGCCTCGTCCGCGTACTGCGCGCACACCTGCCGCGCCCGCTCCATCGACGGCTCCAGACGGACCCGCACGCCCCCGACCCCGACCTCGGCCCCGATGCCGGCCCCGGCCCCGTTCCCCTGCTCGGTCGCCATCCGCCCCGCCCCTCTCCGAAGTCCGCCGTCACAGGCGGCCCAGCCTACGGTCACTCGTCGACCGCCACGCGCGGCGCCGCACCCGGCAGCATGACCCGGCGGGACACCAGGAACGTGACGGGGATCGCCGCCGCCGAGGCGAGCAGCGGGGCGAAACGGCTTCCGGCGTGCAGGACGTCCACGATCACGTACACCCCCGCCGTGGTGACCACGAAATTCGCGGCATTGGTCAGCGGGAACAGCAGGAATTTCCGCCAGGTCGGGCGGACGCGGTAGGTGAACCGCGCGTTGAGGAAAAAGGAACCGGCCATGCTCAGCGCGAACGCCAGGACGTGCGCGGCGAGATAGGGCAGCCTGATCAGGAACAGCAGGTAAAGGCCGTAGTAGACCGCCGTGTTGAGCACGCCGATCACGGCGAAGGTGATGATCTGTCGCGCTATCAAGGGATGAGGTCTTTCGTCCGTTCCACGTTGGTCGCCTTCACGAGGAAGTGCGGGCGGCCCTTCACCTCGTAGTAGATGCGGCCGGTGTACTCCCCGATCACCCCCAGCATGACCATCTGCACACCGGCGAGGGCGGTGACGGCGGTGATGATGGTGACATAGCCGGGGGTCCGCACGCCGTGCAGCAGCGCGGCGACCACGATCCAGGCGGTGTAGACGCCGGCGCACAGCAGCAGGCTCATGCCGAGCCAGAGGGCGGCGCGCAGCGGGCGGTTGTTGAAGGAGAGGACGCCGTCCAGGCCGTAGTCGAGCAGTCCGCGCAGGCTCCAGGAGCTGCTTCCGGCCTCGCGCGCGGCGTTCTCGTAGGCGAAGGTGGTGCTGGGGAAGCCGACCCAGGCGAACAGGCCCTTGGAGAAGCGGTGGTACTCGGTGAGGGCGAGCACCGCGTCCACCACGCGGCGGGACAGGAGCCTGAAGTCCCCCACGCCGTCCGTGAGTTCGATGTCGACCAGACGGTTGACGAGACGGTAGTACAGGCGGGCGGCGACGGTGCGGGTGCGGGGGTCGCCGGTGCGGGTGCGGCGGGCGATGACCTGGTCGTGGCCCTGTTCGCGCAGCCGGACCATGCGGGTGATCAGCCCGGGTGGGTGCTGGAGGTCGGCGTCCATGACGACGACCGAGTCGCCGGAGGCGTGCCGCAGCCCGGCCAGCAGGGCCGCCTCCTTGCCGAAGTTGCGGCTGAAGGAGACGTAGCGCACCCGCTGGTCGCGGGCGGCGAGGCGTTCGAGGACGGGGAGGGTGCGGTCGCGGCTGCCGTCGTCCACGTACACGAACTCCGTGTCGTGGCCGAGCGTCAGCAGTTCGTCGGCGACCTTCTGGACGGCCTCGTGGAAGCGCTCCAGGACGTCTTCCTCGTTGTAGCAGGGCGCGACGATCGATATCAGCATGGCGGGTGTCCCCCAGGGTCGCGGTCGGGCGCGGTCGGTCGGGCGCGGTCGGATCGCGGTCAGGGCGCGGCTGTCACGCGCCCGCGCGGTGCCGGTGGTGTGGTCGGGGCGGGCGCCGGGGCGCGCCGGCGGCGGACGGCGCCCGCGGCGGTGAGCAGGAGGAGGGCCGCGAGCGAGGCGAGGCCGACGGCCGTGCCCAGCCGGAGCCCGGGTGGGTGGAAGGTGCAGGTCAGGGTGGTCTCGGTGCCGTCCAGGGGGACGGCGATCAGGCCGTGGTACTGCCGGGCGGGGCGGGCCGGGCCGTCTCCGGCGGCGCACCGCCAGCCGGCGATGCGGGGCGCGGCGACGACGGCGAGTCCCCTGCTCCCGGCGGGGAGCCGGGCGCGCACGGTGCCGTCGGAGACGGTGACCGAGGTGGCGCCGGTGGCCTTGAGGCGGGCGGCGGCGGTGTCCAGCCGGGCGGTGTCCAGGCAGCCGACGGCGCCGGGCGGAACGCGGCCGGGCCGGTCCGGGACCAGGTCGATCCGTATCCGCCCGGAGGCCGGGGCGCGGCCCAGCGGCTCCATCGCGGCCAGGGCGCGCCCGTGGGCGAAGTGGAACAGGGCGGTGCCGGTGCCCCCGGCGAGCCGCGCGGTACCGGAGAAGTGCGGCGCGGCCAGGTACACCTGGGTGCCGGCCGGGCACCGGGCGGTGATCGTCGCCCCGGTCAGCGCGGGCCCGGAGCCGACCCGGCGGCCGGGCACCGGCGTCCCGTCGGCGGCGCCCACGGCGACGCGGGGCACGGTGTAGACGCGGCTGCCCAGCAGCAGTTCCTGGTTGCGGTACGGCGACGGGCCGAAGGCCGCGCGGTCGGGGTCGGCCCGCACGGTCACCAGGGGCGGCACGTCCCGCCGGGTGACGGCCGGCGCGGCGGTGTCCGCGGGCAGGCGGGTCCGGTGCGGGTCGGGCGGGCTGTGCACGCGGGCGCCGACGGAGAAGAGCACGTCCGTGACGGCGTTGTCGAGGCTCTGCACCGCCCGGCCGCCCGAGGTCCAGCCGCCGCCCAGCGCGGTGAGGGTGCGGGAGAGGACGTCGGAGGTCAGGCTGCTGTAGTACGCGGCGCCTTGGCCGCCGACCGCCAACGGATCGTTGGCGACGGTCTGTTCGCGGCCGGGTTCGGTGCGGTAGCGGGGCCAGCCGTCGGCGCGGGCGATCGCGGTGGACTGGAGCCGCTGCCGCTCGCCCCAGGGCGCGTAGTCGTCCAGGTGCTTGAGGCGCAGTCCGCTCGCCACGGCGGCGGTGGCGGCGCTCTCCCCGGTCTGCGCGCCGAGCAGGACGAGCACGGCCAGCGCGGCGAGCCGGCCGCGCCCCCCGGTGCGGCGCAGCAGGACGAGGCCGGTGAGCGCCCCGGCGGCGGCGAGCGGCACCACGGCCCAGGTGTGCGCGTGGACCAGGTCCGTGCGGTTCGCGGCGGCGGCGGTCAGGGCGAGCAGGGCGCTCGCCGCGCCGAGCGCGGGCAGGCCGGGCGGGCCGTACGACAGGGCGTGCCAGGCGGCGATGACCAGCAGCCCGCACAGCACGAAGGCCTGCCGGTAGGAGCTGCCCTGCGGGACGGCGAAGGCGTGCCAGGCCAGGCTGGTGGGCGCCCACTGGAGGGAGAGGGCCACCGCGAGCACCAGTCCGGTCCAGCCGGCGCGGACGCGGGCGGGGACGGCCCGGTGGAAGGGCAGGGCCAGGGCGAGGAGCAGGGCCGTGGTGCCGACGTAGAGCGCCGGGGAGCCGTAGTCGTACGTCGCGGGCAGCAGCCGGGCGAGCAGGTTCTCGGCGGGCACCGGGTGGAACTCCGCGAGGCGGCCCGGGTAGGCGTGCCTGGTGCCGAAGTAGACGACGGCCACCAGCGGGGCGGCGAGGCCCATGCCGAGGACGGCGGTGAGCAGGGCGCGGCCGGCGCCGGCGATCGCCCGGCGGCGCGGCGGGCGCGTGATCAGCAGCCGCACCAGCAGGACGAGTCCGGCGCCGAGGGTGGCCATGTAGGCGGTGTAGAAGTCGGCGCTCCAGGCGAGCGCGACGAGCAGCACCCCGGGGACCCGGCGCCGTCCGGCGAGGGCCCACTCGCCGGCCAGGCACAGCAGCGGCAGCGCGATCAGCCCGTCGAGCCACATCGGGTTGTAGTCCGCGGCGGCGAGCGTCCAGCCGCACAGCGCGTACGACGCCCCGAGCAGTCCCGCCGCCCACCAGCGGCCGGGCCGCAGGGCGGGCAGCAGCCAGGCCATGGCGGCCGCGGCACAGGCGATCTTCAGGACGGTGATCACATACACCGCGAGGTCGATCCGGTCGCGGGGGAAGAGCGCGACGAGCGGCGCGAACGGGCTGGAGAGGTAGGTGCCGAGGTCGGGCAGGAAGCTGGAGCCGTACCCGGACTGCCAGTTGACCAGCAGTCCGCCGTCCGCCCTGCCGTGCAGCAGGTCCCAGAGGTGGGCGTGCAGGGGGACGTACTGGTTGCCCAGGTCGTTGACGTCGCGGGTGCGCGAGCCGAAGGGCCGGCTGCCGGCCAGCAGGTCACCGGCGCACATTCCCACGCTCGCCACGAGGGCGGCGAGAAGTGCGGCGGCCCGGTGTTTCGCACCCGGCGCGGTCGAATGGTCCATCGGTCGGCAGGCTCCCCGTGAATTCACTGTGGATTTCGCGGAATTAGACGGGGCGGCTTTCCGATCGGTTGTGCTCGTGCCGGAAAGTAATGCGTTTTGTCACGCACACCGGCCGAAAATCGAGTATTCGATGTCCGCTCGGGAAACTCGGCCTTTCCGGCACGTTGTCCGGAGGTGTTTTCGAGGTGACGTGCCCCCGCGGCCTTCCGGCGGCGGCCCCGCGGGGTGTGCAACCGTCCGCGGGGAGGACGCGTCCCCTGTCTCCGTAGAGTCGTAGGCACGGGGGCGGGACGGAAGAGGCGGCGGGTGTCGAACAATTTGATCGGAATCGCCCTGTGCGGGGCGGTCGGCGTGCTGGTCCTGGTGACCGGGCTGCGGGAGAGCGTGGTGGTGTGGCGGTTGCGGCGGCACGGGATACGCACGTGGGGGATGGTGGTGGACAACGTGCGGGTGGACCGGCGGGATTCGGGGCCGTCGTGGGCGCCGGTCATCGCCTTCGCCGACCAGCGCGGCTACCGGGTGGAGTTCACGACGCGGATGCGCGGCGGCGGGATGGGACTCGCGACCGGCCGGCAGGTGCCGGTGGTGTATCCGGCGCACAACCCGCAGGCCGCACGGGTGTCCATGTGGCGTCACACGGTGGGTCCGGTGCTGTTCATGCTGTTCGTCGGACTGGTCTTCCTGGCCATCGCGGTCCTGATCGCCGGGACGACGTGACCCGGCCGGGGCGGGCCGGGGCCCTTTGTCAGGGGCGGGAGGACTGGGCCTTTCTTTCGGATCAGGTCGGCTCCGGCCAACAGCGCCTTGTGGCTCCCCGCGACCGCCGGCAAGATCCGAAAGAGAGGCCCTAGTAGTGCTTTGTTAGGTCGTGTCGTAGGGCTGCCATGGGGTGGGTTGTCGGCAGGTGGGGCAAGTGCCGGTCCAGGTGGCCAGCAGGT
>NZ_JBEZND010000082.1:0-13774 GCF_040706415.1 Streptomyces sp. NPDC048106
CGCCGCCCACTCGACGACCGGCTCTTCCACGGTCCCCGTACTCGGTGACGGCCTCGCTCACCAGGCGTCTCCTTGATCACCGGATCCGCCGTTGAATTAAGACACTCCCCGGCTCGCCGTCCGGGTTCAGCACGTGCAGCGTGGTGTCGCGGACCGGGGTGCCGATCGGCATGACGAGCGGCCCGTCCTCCAGCACGGCGCGGTCCACGGTGAACGACGAGGCGTTGATGGTGCACTCGGTGGGCCCGTAGAGATTGACCAGGGAAGCGTCCGGCATGGTGTCCAGACACTGCGCGGCCAGGCTGCGGGACAGCGCCTCGCCGCCGCTGAATACGCGGCGCAGGGTCCGGCAGACGGGGAACTTCTCGGTGTCCAGCAGCGCCTGGAGCAGGGTGGGAACGCACTGGAGCGTCGTCACCCCGTGCCTTTCGATGGTGGCGATGATGGCCTCGGGATCGCGGTATATACCGGGGGCTCCCATCACCACGGTGCTGCCACAGGCAGGGGCCAGCAATTCCCACTGCGCGGCGTCGAAGCTCATCGGCGTCTTCTGGAGCACCGTTTCGCGCTCGTCGATACCGCACTCGTCGTGCAGCCACTCCATCTGGCTCATGATGCTGTGGTGCTCGACCATCACACCCTTCGGCTTGCCGGTGCTGCCGGAGGTGTAGATGACGTAGGCGAGGTCGTCGGGGCGCACCCCGGAATCCGGCCGGACCGCTGCCGGAGCGTTCTCGTCGGCGGCCTCCGATATTCCGTCGAGAGTGAGCACCCTGACGCCAGCCGGGGCCAATTCCTGAAATGCGGGGCGGAGGTTCTCCTGGGTGAGGGCGACATCCACGCCGGCGTCGGCCAGCATGTATGCGATCCGCTCTTCCGGGTATTCGGGGGACAGCGGAACATAGCAGCCGCCGGACATCAAAATTCCCCAGACACCGGTGAGCAGGTCGAGCGACGGTTCCATGAACACGCCCACCCGGCTGTCCCGGCCCACTCCCGCCTGCCGGAGCAGCGCGTCCACCCGCTCGCTGCGCGCCACCAGCTCGGCGAAGGTCAGGGACTGGTGTTCATGGACGGCGGCGATCCGGTCGGGGGCCGCTTGTGCCCGGCTGCGCAGCACGTCGGGCAGGCCGGAGGCGGCACGACGGGAGCAGGGGGCGGTTTCTAAACTCATGGGGCGACTTCCTTTTTCCGCGTCTTGGGAGGGCGGCGTCCGTGGTGAGGACGAAACGCCGCCTCGAACTTCGCGTTCTTTCCTGGTGCGGTACTCGGAATTACTCGCCGGCCAGTGCGGGTGGCGGGCCTCTGCGGAACCTGAACCCGGTAAGACTTGCCCGGGGGTTCGCCACCGAAATCCTATAGGAGTTCCGGATTGCTGTCGCGCAGTTCGATAAAAATTATCACGAAACCGATGTGCGCCACAAGCGGGTGTTGTTGCATACTATCTCCGCAAGACATTTCCGCAGGCCTGCGATAGATATACGCAGGGCGAAATGTGGAGATAGGTCGTATCAGTGAAGCGATTTTCTGCCGAGCCCGAGCGGTTCAGCCGATTGACCTGTCGCGGCCCGCGGGAATAGCAGCCACAATCTGGATCAGGGTCAGCAGCAGTACGAAGGACAGCGGCAGCCGCCAGCCGTCCGCATGGTCGTAGAGAACACCCACGACAAGGGGGCCGGGAATGGACAGCGCGTAGCCGATGCTCTGCACGAAACCGGAGAGCCGGGCGACGGTCGCGCTGTCACGGCCCCGCATTCCGATCATCGTCAGGGCGAGGGGGAAAGAGCAGTTGGCGATGCCCAGCAGGATCGCCCACAGCCATGGTGCGACGGCGGGATCGAACCAGAGGCCGGCGAATCCGGCGAAGCCGCACACCCCGATCCCGGCGGCGAGCCCGCTCTGGTGGCGCAGTCGGCCGGCCATGGCCGACAGCGCGAAGGACAGGGGCACGCCCAGCAGGGAGGATGCCGAGAACAGCAGTCCCGCGGCGCCCGGGGAGAGTCCCGCGTCCCGGTAGATCTGGGGCAGCCAGCCGATGATGATGTAGGCGGAGCTCGCCTGGAGCCCGAAGTACACGGTGAGTGCCCAAGTCGTGGGGTCGCGCGAGAGCCGACCCTCGGCAGCGGGCGGCGGGCCGATCGCGCCGCCGATGTGTCCCGGGTGCGGCTCCTGCCGGCCCCGGCCCCGGGCCAGGGCCAGCCAGGGTGGCACGGACAGCGCCGCGAGGACCGACCAGGTGCCCAGGCCGTACCGCCAGTCGCCGCCGAACGCCTCCGAAAGGGGAACCGTGAGCGCCGCCGCGGACGACGCGCCCACGTTCAGCGCCATCGAGTACAGGCCCGTCATCGCGCCCACCCGGTCGGGGAAGCTCTGCTTCACCACCATCGGCAGCAGCACATTGGCCACCGCGATGCCGGCCAGCGACAGCGCGGTCAGCGCCACGAACAGCACCGGGTCGAAGGCGAACGGCCGCAGCGCCAGGCCCAGGGCGAGCACGCCGCCGGCCGCCGCGATGACGGCGCTCGCGCCGAAGCGGCGGGCCAGCAGCGGGGCCGTGGAGCCGACCACCGCGAAACATGCCGCGGGGATCGAGGTCACCAGCCCGGTCACCGAGCCGCTCATGTCGAGGCTGTCCCGGACCTCCTCCAGGACGGGCCCGAGGCTGGTGGCCCCCGGGCGGAGATTCAGGGCGGCCAGGACCAGCGCCACCACGGCGGTGCGGCGCAACCCCCGCATGACGGGGCTGGGTTGGGCCGCTATGGAACAAGAGGCGCTCTTGTCGGCCTCATCCATTGTCATGGACCCCATCATAGAGTCATCCCATGACTGGATGTCCAGTGATTCTCGTAGAGTCATAGGATGACTGGAGGATCTGGCGTACGCTGGGCGTCATGAACATGGGACCTGTCCGCCGCCAAGCACTGGGCGACCAAGTGATCGCCCGGCTTCGCGAGCAGATCACCTCAGGCGCCTGGCCCGTCGGCAGCCGCATCCCCACCGAGACCGAGCTCGTCGAGCAGCTCGACGTCGCCCGCAACACCGTGCGCGAGGCCATCCGGGCCCTCGCGCACACCGGGCTGCTCGACATCCGGCACGGCTCCGGCTCCTACGTCCAGGCCACCAGCGAACTCGCCGGCATGATGCGCAACCGCTTCGAGAAGGCCAGAACGGAGGACATAGTCGACGTCCGCAGCGCCCTTGAGGTGCGTGCGGCCCGTCTCGCCTGCCAACGCCGCACGGAGGACGACCTGGAGCGGCTGGAGCACGCGCTCCGGCAGCGGCAGGAGGCATGGACCGCCGACGACCGGGTGGCCTTCGTGAACGCCGATGTGGCCTTTCACCTCGCCGTCGTCACCGCCTCCCGGAACACGGTGCTCGCCGGGCTCCACGCCGACCTCGGCGAGGTCATCCGCGACTCCCTCCTGGACCATTTCGGCGCGGAACTGCGCTCCGAGCAGTTCCAGGACCATGACGCGCTCGTCGACGCCATCCGCGACCGCGACGCCGACCGCGCGGCGAGCGAGGCGGCCTCCTACATGGACTGAGCCGGCCGGGGGAGAGCTCCCACCGGCCGGAGCGCGCGTCCGAACCGGCCGGCGCGTTCGGATCGCGTCGGGTGAAGTGGTCGGCCCCGAGGTAACCGGGGCGGGAATGACGGCGTGTCAGTTCTCGTTGACGCTGCCTGGATGGGGATGCGAGGCGCCGAGACGAAGAGTGCGCCCAAGCCGTGGAGGTCGAGGACGGGAGTGGGAGCGGATCGAGCCGCTGCTGCCCGTGGTCGAGCGCCGGTACCGGCATCCGTGGCGTAAGCGCCTGGATGATCGCAGGGTGCTGTGCGGGATCCTGTTCGTGCTCTACAGCGGGATCCCGTGGCGGTTCCTGCCTCAGGAGCTGGGCTTCGGCTCGGGAATGGCCTGCTGGCGGCGGCTGCGGGACTGGAACGAGGCGGGAGTCTGGCAGCACTTGCACGAGCTGCTGCTGGCCGAACTGCGGGCGGCCGACATGCTCGACTTCTCCCGCGCCGCCGTCGACTCCTCCCATCTGCGCGCGATGAGGGGTGGGTCGGCCACCGGCCCGTCCCCGGTGGACCAGGGGAAGACCGGTGGCAAGCATCACCTGATCGTCGAGGCGCACGGCATCCCACTGGCCGTGCCCCTGACCGGCGGGAACCGGAACTACGTCACCCAGCTGATCCCGCTGATCCAAGCCGTCCCACCGATCCGGGGCAAGCGCGGCCGGCCGTTGCGCCGTCCCCGGACCCCGTCGTCCGGCGCGCGCTGCCACCAGCCGAGCGCCGACCACGCCCGGCCGCAGCGGGCACCCGGCCCCCGGACCCGATGATCTCCTCCTCCGCGGACATCACCCAGAAGTTCAGGAAGAGATGAAGAGGGCCGTGACAACGCAGCGCGCGCCCGAATCTGGGCGGTGACCTGGTCACTTACCGGCCGGCTCGGCGCCAGGCACCAAAGCGGGTTCCACAGTGGCCTCCCAAGCGCGTACCACAGGAGGCCGGGGCGGCTCGCCCGGTACCGGTCGGGCCCGTGGTCGGGGCGGGCACGCCGGGCGCCTGCCGGGGGCCGGTGAGAGTGGTCATCGTGGTGGCTCCTTGCAAGACCCTGGGAGGGCGCCTGGCCCGCACGCGAGTCCGAACTGAGACCGTACGGAACTCGACTCTTTCCTCAGGCAGACCCGACTCTCGGAGTCAGCAGGAGTAAGCAGGAGTAAGCATCCGAGGGGGAGCCGGAATGAGACGTGTGTGCGGGGCAGTATGCCTGGCGTTGGGTCTCACCATGGTGAGTGGGTGCAGCCCCCCTGACCTGCCACTCGTAGCGGTGCGAAACGGGGACAACGGGCAGGTGGTGGTCGAACTGCGGCCGTGCGACGGAGGGGAGACCATCTCGGGGGTGAGTCTGGTGAGCTGGACCCCTGAGGAAGGCGAAGCCGTGCTCGAGGAGGCATCACTTGGCTCGGTCGGCTCTTCCCCGGCCTCCCAACCTGCACAGGCCGGCGCTGATGATCCGGACGGGGGCCAGGCGCACAAGGAAGACAGCGGGTGGGTGGCGGGGGGACCGACGAACCACGGAGGTGCCGTCTTCCCGCTTTTCTCCCCACCACCCGAATGGCGCGCGCACACCTTCGGCAGACAGGAACTGCTGCCCGGCCGGACCTACGGACTGGAGTTCCGCGTGTACAGCAGCTACCTGGCACACGGCTACTTCACCGCCGACGACCTCGCCTCCCTCCGGCCGGGCCAGGTCTGGGCCAACGGCCGGGCCATGAGCACCAAGGACTTCGACAAACTCGTCGACGACAAGTGCTGAAGGCCATCACAGTCGCCACCAGCACTTCAACAGCACAGCTCGCCCCGAACGAACAGGAGGGGAACAGGACCAAGCCGCGACCGTCGACCGGAAGAACCGCGGGACAGCAGACCACAGCATCAGTGTCCGGTCGACGTTTCCAAACCCCCTTCCGGCCTCGCTCATACCAGGCGGCCCGTCACTGAACACCGGAGGCGGGCGTCCTCGCCATGGTGTCGGGGATCTGTCCTAGCCTTCCGGTGTCGGGTGGCCGGCCAGCAGCCGCACAGTGGCCTCGACTGCCCGGGGTCCCACCACTCCCCCGCGTCGGCGTCCGTGGTGCTGGGTCGGCGGTGGTTGGGTGCCCGGCGGGGTGGGCGGCGAGCACCCGGTCGTGCGGGTGCTCGTCCACGGCGGCGATCCGCGGCCAGGCCCGCATCCGCTCGGCGAGCAGGAGGCCGGCCACAGCGTCCGCCGCGGCGACCCGGGCCCGGCTGGACGCCGGGGCGGCACGGGCGTCCTCAAGGAGAGAGTTGATGGCGTCGGCGGCCACGCCGCATGACGCGGGGAGGGCGGGTCCCTCGGGTCTCGTCCAGGCGGCGCACGTCCTCGCGAACACGAACAACAGCGGCACCCCGTTCGGATCCGCCCACTGCGCTGGGTGGCTGACGTGGGCCCTTCGGTATATCCCGGGGGCGCCAGAGCGCCCCTCGGTCACTGGGCTCGCATGGTGGAGGAGGCGTTCACGTGGTGGTCCTCCACCTCGACCGGCTCGCCCGCGGGCCGCCACTCGCGGCCGGCCATGGGCAGTCGGCCGATCTGCTCCCGCTTCTTGGTGTCCACGCTGATTACCGGCTCACCGCCGGTCTGGTACTGCTTGACCTGCTCGTTGATGTAGCGGAACTGGGCATCCCGGTCGGGATGCTGGGCGCCCTCGATGGTCTTGACGTTTGCCTGCAGACTGAAACCCTCCTGCTTGAGCAGCCTGCCCACCGTCGGCGCGGACACCGGATGCCCCTGCCGGGTCAGCTCCTCGGACAGGTTCCGCAGCGACTTCGTCGTCCACCGCAGCGGCGCCTGCGGATCACCCCGCTCGTCCGGCTCGACCAGGCCCAACAAGACTTTGAGCAGGGCCGGATCGTTGGCATCGGCTCGCTTGCGGCCTCCGTAGGGCGCCCGCACCCGGCCGTCGGACAGCTGCCCAGCCCCCGCCTCCAGCTCCGACACCCACGACGCACCGTGGTCTCGCTGACCTGCGCAATCCGCGCCACCACCCGTATCCCGCCGTGCCCAAGCAGCCGGGCCTCGGTGGCCAGGGCCAGTCGCCGCTGCCGCTCGTTCAGGTGCGGCAACAACACCAAGAACCTGCAGTGGAGTTGGGAACAGATTTCCAACGGAATCGCCATTCCATGACAACGAGCCCACACTCGCAAACAACGCCCAGGACCGCACGCATGCCGAGCAGGCGGCCCGCGCGTTCGCGAAGGACTACGGAGTGAAGTGGCCCAGGGCCGCCGCGAAGATCACCGACGACCTGGACGAGCTGCTGGCGTTCCACGATTTCCCCGCCGAGCACTGGATCCATCTGCGGACCACGAACCCCATCGAGTCGACGTTCTCCACGGTCAAGCTTCGGACCAAGGTCACCCGGGGCGCCGGCAGCCCAACCGCGGCCCCTTGCCATGGTGTTCAAGCTCGTCGAGTCCGCCCAGGCCCGCTGGGCGGGCGATTACCGGCGCCCACCTGGTCCCGCTCGTCCGCGCGGGCGCGAGGTTCGAGAACGGCCAGCTCGTGGAGCGAGAGGAGTTCGCGGCCTGATGACCAACCCACAACCGCTCACCGACGAGGAACTCGATGAACTCGCACAAG
Source organism: Streptomyces sp. NPDC048106 (assembly GCF_040706415.1). NCBI lineage: Bacteria > Bacillati > Actinomycetota > Actinomycetes > Kitasatosporales > Streptomycetaceae > Streptomyces > Streptomyces sp. NPDC048106. The sequence goes on from NZ_JBEZND010000082.1 coordinate 7,170, forward strand.
CAGCCACCCCAGGCCCCTGGTTCGTCCGCAGCCTCGACGACGAGCACGCCATGAATCTCGTCGCCGTGAGTACCGTGCCCGACACCGGCCTCGGTGAGCGGTGGCCCAGCTTCGACCATCGCGAGATCGTAGCTGCAACCCTCGTCCAGCACCCTCGCTACGTCGACACCGCCGACGAGCACCGGGACGAGAACGCGCAGTTCATCGCCGCCACCCGCGAAACCGTCCCCCGCCTCATCGCGGACATCAGGCGCCTGCGCAGACAGATGGAACCTGGCCTCCCGAAGGGAGATCAAGAAGACTGAACTGATCCACAACTATTGACAGTTGCTCAGCGAACCGACGTATTCCGGACTGTTAAGCGGCGAAAAATTGCCTCGGTCCACGGCTGCGCACTACGCCCGTGCGCCCATACGCAGGGACGACGCGGTGAACCACCCTGCGGCGACCGTCGGCCGGTTGTCTCTCCTTGGGTCGCAGGCACTCTCGCCGCACACCTCTCGTCACGCCTACGCTCTCCCTACTCGGCGCTCACTTTCGCACAAATGAACACACGCGTTGTCATCCACGACGGGGGAACGTTCGGTGGGTCAGTCGGCACTCGGAGGGGTGCGAGGGGCGCGGTCGATCCCGGTCGCCCCCTTTGAGCAGGACGGAATTCAGGAACTTCGCCGCCACTTCATCCGGGACGCACGCGAACACGCCTGGGAGCCCGAAGAAGCTGTCCGCGCCGCCCTCGCCCGGCACCCCGACAGAGCCGGACGCCCCGAATACTCCGAGCTGGCCTGGCTGCTGGCAAGCGGCAGCAGTTACGCCGAGCAGGTCGGCATGGATGTGGCGGCCGGACTACTGCACGCCTGCCCTGATGCAGACATGAAGCTGGTGCTCGCCACCGCAGTCGCCGATGAGGCCAAACACAGCACGGTCTTCCACGACTACGCGCGTGCGGTTGCCGGTGCCGTGAACGGGCCGTCCGATGCAGCCGAAGAGCTTTCCCGCGACCTCTGGTCGCTGGACGACCACACCGCCCGCTTTCTGGCACACACCCTCGCCGAGGGCTTCGCCGCCGACGAGTTCCACTGGTTCGTGAAAGGGCTGAGAACCGAGGGTCTCGGCGAGCTCTACCGGCTGGTCAGGCGAGACGAGTCACGCCACGTTGCCCTCGGCATGTCGTACCTCGCCCACGGCGCGGGACGAGACAGGCTGCGCCGACTGCCGGCCGAGCTCCTGCTGCTGAGTGAACGGATCGTGCTGCGCAACACGGATGTGGACAAGGTGGGCTCGCTGATACACCGCCTGGTACCCGAGGTCTCCGCCGGCCGGGCAGCCGGTTGGCTCCGTGCCCGGCACGAGACCCGAATGCGTGTCCTCACAGGTCTCCGGGACGACCGCGAGGAACTGTCCCGGTGCAGGGCGCTGGAGCCCTGAACAACAAGGAGGAGAACACATGGAGATCAAGAAGGTTGCGGTCAAGGACCAGGCCAAAACGTGCAACAAGTACAGCGTCGTCACCCCCCGGACGAAGGGGGACGACCCGGCGGCCGCCGCCCGGCGCGGCTGACCGTCCGACCACCTGAGTGGGTGCGGCGTCTCGCGCGCCGCACCCACTCCCAGATCTGGAGCCGCCTCAGATGCGCATCACGCTCGTCTCCATGCCCTGGCAGGCCCTTGACATGCCGTCTCTACAGGTCGGCCTGTTGCACTCACTGCTGTCCACCAGCCGGCCCGCCGATGAGGTAAGCGAGTACCACGGGTGGCTGCGCTGGGCCGATCACCTGCTTGAGCACTCCGACGGTGAGCTGCGGCCGGCACAGTACGTGGAGATCGCCAACGACCAGATCTTCGACGGGCTCGGCGACTGGGTCTTCTCCGGCGTCCTCTACGACGATGAGGAATGGGGCTGCACACAGCTGGAGTCGTACGCCAGAAAACACGGCACCGCCCTGGCGACCGCACGCGCGATGCGCCCGCTCGCCGCCGGGTTCGTCACAGCCGCAGCCATGGAGATCCTGGAGACTGAGCCGGACGTCGTCGGGATGACCAGCACTTTCCTCCAGAACGTGCCCTCATTGGCTCTGGCCAAGGAACTCAAGCGGCAACGCCCTGAGCTCATCACTCTGTTGGGCGGTAGTAACTGCGACGGACAAATGGGCCACGCCCTCCATCGGAACCACCCATTCGTGGACTATGTGGTCCGCGGCGAGGGGGAACTCGCCCTGCCTGCCCTGCTCGACCGGCTGGACCGCGGCGACACCCCCACCGACGTGCCCGGTGTGTGCTGGTGGGACGGGTCCGTGTCGCGGGCCAATGAGGAGGCACGCGGCACTGTGCCGCCCGGGCAGATCCCCTCGCCCGACTACGACGCCTGGCAACGCGCTTTGGAGGCGTCTCCGGTGGCCGAGTTCCTGGAACCCAAGCTGGTGGTCGAGGGAGCCCGCGGCTGTTGGTGGGGCGAGAAGCACCATTGCACCTTCTGCGGTCTCAACGGCTCGCTGATGGAGTTCCGTGCGAAGCCAGGGGTTCGGCTTTGGTCCGAGATCGACCAGCTGGTCAAACGGCACCAGATCCTGGACGTCATCACCGTCGACAACATCATCAGCATGGGCTACTTCGCCGACTTTCTACCGCTGGCTGCCGAAAGCGACTGGGACCTGCGGCTCCATTACGAGGTGAAGTCCAACCTGTCCGCAGAGCAACTGGCACTGCTCGCCCGGGCCGGAGTCACTCACATCCAGCCCGGCATAGAGAGCCTCAACAACCGGGTTCTGGAACTGATGGACAAGGGCGTGACCGGGACCCGCAATGTGCGCACTCTGCGTGAATGCGAAAACCACGCGCTGACCTGCACCTGGAACTACCTTTACGGCTTCCCCGGCGAACGGGAGGACGACTACACCGCCGTCCTCGACCAGATGCCTGCCCTCTGGCATCTGCAACCGCCTGGCGGAGCCACCCGGATCGCCCTGGAGCGCTTCAGTCCCCACCACACCAACCCAGCCCTCGGCTTCCCGGACCCCCGGCCTGCCGAGATGTACCAGCACGTCTACCGCCTGCCGGAGGAGGAACTGAAGGACCTCGTCTACCTCTTCGAGGCGGCACCGGGCGGCATCCAGGGAGAGGTGGAGCAGCGACTGGTAAGGGAGGTCGAACGCTGGGAGGAGGCTTATCCCTGGTCGCAGTTGCTCCTTGAGGAGAGCGAGGACGAGTTACTCGTCCACGACCGGCGCTACGGCTGGCCGGATCGCACCCATCGGCTCCGCGGCTGGCAGGCCGACGCGTTCCGTCTGTTGGAGCATGGCCGGACCTTACCGGCGCTCGCCCGGCTGCTGATGGCGGCAGGTCAGCGAATCGGACAACCACAGCTGAGCGATTGGGTCGCCGAACTAGTCGTGGGCGGGCTGGTGTTCGTCGAGGCCGGCAGCTACGTGGCGCTGCCCACCAGAGCTGCGGCCATCCAGGCACCCGGCCGACGCGCCACGCGCCCCACCTCGATCCCGTTACCGGATTCACCACAGGTGCCACCGCTGCTGCGTGCTGCGGCCTCCAAGGAGGTGACCGCGTGACGGCGGTCGACCAGCGCGCGGCACCGTACTCGGCCGCCGACGCCGATGGGCCCAAGCTGCCCCGAGTAGTGGCGCATCGCCGTGATGGCCGCACGGTGGTCGTTCCCGAGCCCGTATGTCTGGGCTCGGGCGGGCGGGCGGCGCTGGAGCTCGTGTACCTGTTGCGTGAGTGCCAGAGCCATGCGCTACCGGTCAGCTGGGACCTGGCGACCGACGACCCGTTGCGTCGCGATCCGAAGTCCGCGCACGTGCGTGTGGCGTTGCTGCACCACCTCCCGCCGCCGAAGCACTCCCCCGACGAACCGCCCGAGCTGTCCGCCTGGCGCGCGGCGCATGAGTACGGCCTGTTCTTCCACCGCCAGGGCCCTGGCTTCATCCTGGCCAAGGACCGGCGCGCGGCGGAATCGGCCGCGCGCTTCACACTCGACCACCCTGATCTGCTCGCTGCCTTTCACACCTGCCTCACCCCCACCCGGACGGCGGAGCTGACCGCCAGAGGTCAGGAGGCGGTGTCGTTGCTCGCCGGCGAGGGCATCGTGCTGATCAGCCGGGGCTGGGCGGTCACCCTGCCACCCCGCATCCGCCACTGGCCCGTGCCCTACACAGGAATCTGACGTGACCAGCCCTTCCGAGGAAACCACCGACCGCGATGCAGTCGGCCCAGCACTCACTGAGCCGACCGGCCCGCGCTCGCTGCGCAGCCACCGCCCGTTCCTGCTCCTGTGCGCCGAACAGGCGGTCAGTACCTTGGGCCGCCAGGTCACCGCGCTGGCTTTGCCGCTGCTGGCCATCACGACTCTGGACGCGGGGCCGCTCGGTGCGGCCACCTTGATGGGGCTGACGTACCTGCCCGGAGTACTGCTCAGCCCGCTGATCGGGGTGCTGGTCGACCAAGCGCGGCTTCGCAACCTGCTCGCGCTTCTGACCACCGCGCAGATCCTGGTGATCGGCAGTGTGCCCCTGGCCGCCAGGGCAGACCTGCTGAGCTGGCCCCACCTGTTCGTGGTGGCCATGCTCTCCGGTGGGCTCACGACAATTGTGGGGGTCGGACTCCAGTCGGTGCTCCCCCGGGTCGTACAGCCCGACCAGCTACTGCCCGCCAACTCCGCGCTGACCGGGGCCAGAACCGCGGGCATGATCGGCGGCCCCGCACTCGGCGGGGTGTTCATCGGCCTCGCCGCCCCCGACACCGCCCTGCTGGTGGAGTGCGCTGCCTACGTCGTGGCCGTACCGCTGCTGCTCGCGCTGCCCACCGCCCTGAACGTGCCCGCTGCCGAGGGCACCGCGGTGCGCTCCCGGCTGAAGGCGATGCGGGAGGGCTTCGCGGTGATCCGCCGAGAGACCCTGCTTCGTCGGCAGGCCCTGGCCGCAGCCGGCCTCAATCTCGGGGGAGGAGCCGCCGGAGCCCTCTTCGTCCTCTACGCCACCGAGGAACTGTCCCTGCGGCCCTGGGAGCTGGGGACCGCGTACGCCACCTACGCGATAGCCGCCGCGCTCGGTGTTGCGCTCGCCACCCCGGTAACCCGTGCCCTGGGGATGGGCCGCAGTACCCAGCTGTGCGCGATCGGCGCCGGCGTCGCACTGTTCCTCATCCCGGCCGCCTCACTCGGCCTCGCCTTCCCCGTACTTCTTTTGTACGAGCTGCTGTTCGGGCTGCTGGCCACCGTATGGCTGATCGCGATGATCACCGGCCGGCAGCTGGTCACCCCGACCAGAATGCTCGGCCGGGTCAACGCCTTCCTTCAGGCCGCGCTGACCGCCCCCCTCCCGATCGGCGCGTTCGCCGGCGGTGCCCTTGCGACCAGGATCGGGATCGTGCCCGTGCTGACCGGCGCGGCAGCGGTGGCCCTCGCCGGCGCGGCCAGCCTGTGGTTCCCCCGTGACCTGCACGCCGACATAGACCGCCGCGCCGCGGACGCCGCACGTGAACGCGCAGGGAAGGAGAACTCCTGATGACCCACCCCGGTACCGCCCTGATCACGGGCGCCAGCAGCGGCATCGGTGCCGCCACCGCCGGCCGTCTGGCCGCCGCCGGCTACGACCTGCTGTTGACCGCCCGACGCGCCGAACGGCTTCGCGTACTCGAGGATGAACTCGGCGGTGCCCACTCCGTAAAGGTGCACACCGCGCCCCTCGACCTCGACCGGCCCCACGACGTGCCCGCCGCTGTCGCCGAACTGATCGGCGCGGCACCGAGCCCGCTCCGTACGGCGGTGCTCGCAGCCGGCCATGGTCGGGGTGCCGGACCGGTCCGCGAGGCGGACGCCGCCCACTGGGAGTCCCAGGTGCTGGTCAACCTCCTCGCCCCGATGCTCATGACCCGGGCGCTGCTGCCCGTCCTCGATCGCGCGGGTGGCCACTTGGTCATCGTCGGGTCCGTTTTCGGCACGACGGCTGCGCCTGGCTACTCCGCCTACGCCGCCACCAAACACGGCCTGCGCGGCTTCCTGCATTCGGTTGCGGCTGAGGAACGCCCGCTGGGCGGCTGCCGTATCACCCTTGTGTCGCCGGGGTCCACCAACACCGAATTCGCCTCGGTGCTCGCCGGCGCTGACATGCCCCGCGTTCACGCCGTCACTGACTGGCCTTACCACCCGCTGCTCCCCGACGATGTCGCCCGCACGATCGAGTGGGTCCTCACCCAGCCACCGCACGTCCACCTGCCTGAGATCACCATCGACCCTACTGACGCCCGCTACCAGTAGTGCTTGATCAGATTCATATCGGTTGTGGCAGAAGGGCAGAAAGGTACTGGTCACCAGCCTGTCGTGCGTGAGCGATGCGTGAGCGGACGGGATGGCACCAGTCGACACGGGGCAGACTGGCGGTCCTTACCTGAGCACGGACGGCGGCGCTGCCGGGTTCAGACGGAGCCACGCCGTCAAGGCAGCCTGGAGCTCGACCACTTCCCCATTCGACGACAGGGAGGCGAGCCCCGGCGCCGGGCGAGGACGGTCCGGGGCCGCACCCGTGGTCCGAGCCGTCCGGTGCCGGGCCACCGCCGCCGGGCCGCCGGCCCCGGCTGCGCCCCGGCCCCGGGTG
>NZ_JBEZND010000083.1:0-13474 GCF_040706415.1 Streptomyces sp. NPDC048106
TCGGTCCCGAAACGTAGCGAGTTCATCCGCCCTCATACCCGCAGAGAAGCACCAGACTGCCGACCCGACAAGACACCTAACAAAGCACTACTAGGCGCTGTTCGTCGTGGTCTTGCCCCACCTACGCAGAGGTGGGAAGTCGGGCGCTTCGTAGTGCTCGCCGCCGGTGCCGCGGCCGGCTGTCACATGACCGGCAGGATCCGGACGCGGGCCTCAGCCCAGCATCGGCTGCAGGACGCCCTCATGGGTGAGGAGCCATACTTTGCGCTCCACGCCGCCGGCGTAACCGCGCATGCCGCCGTCCGCACCGATGACGCGGTGGCAGGGGCGCACCAGCAGCAGGGGGTTGGCGCCGATCGCCGCCCCCAGGGCCTGGGTGTGCTCACGCGCCAGTCCCAACTGCGCGGCCAGCTTCCCGTACGTGGTCGAGCTGCCGTGGGGAATGGTCTCCAGCATCCGCCATACCCGCTGCTGGAATTCGGTACCTTTCGGGGTGAACGTTATGTCGAACGTGGTCGGTTCACCCGCGAAGTACGCCTCCAGCTGCCGCGTGACCTCGGCGAAAGCCTGTGGATCTCGGTGCCGGGCGGGCGGGACGGCGGGGGCGTACTTTTGACCAGGCATGGACAGCGAGGTCAAGGTGATGCCGTCCTGGGTTGGCTCGCCGATCAGAAGCAGTTCTCCCAGTGGGGTGTCAAGCGTCGTGCAGACGGTCATGCGTCGTTCCTTTTCCTTCGTGTTCCGCATTTCAGCATGGGCCGTTCCGGCGGACGTGGCTGGCGGAATTCGGCCATCACGCTCTGGCGGTGCGGCGCCGGTCTGCGGCGGCGTTCCAGAAGTGGTGCGTGGCGTAACTGCGCCATGGCTGCCACCGCTCCGCGTCCACCGCCTCGGCGCCGGCCCGGCGCATGCCCGCCTGCACGGCAACGTCGCCTGTCAGCAGTACGTCGGGGCGCCCAGCGCCGCATACGGCTGTAGCCGGCCGGCCAGGGGCCCACGCCGGTGAGGCCCAGCAGCGCCTTCTCTGTCTCGTCCCGGTCCGCACCAGCGTCCAGCGTGATCGTCCCGCCGGCGAGGGCGGCCGCCACCGTACGCAGGGCGCGTCGACGTGATTCGGGCATGCCGAGTTCACCGAGCGAGGCTTCCGCAGGGTCGACGACGGCGGGGAAGACATGGGTGAGTACTACCTCCAGGCCCTGTGCCGCCACCGGTGTCGAGGAGGCGACCGGTGAACCCGGGCAGCGCGCGTACCGGCGCACGCTCGTGCTGCCGAACGGCATCGGTATCGAGGAGGTCGGTGAGCGCACCGGGAGCGGCTGGCTGGAAGTGCACACTGCACCTGGAAGAGCTGCGCGACTTGACCACGGCCGCCCAGCGGGTACGACGCCTGTTCGACCTGGACGTCGACCCCTACACGGTGACCGAGCGCCTTGGCGCGTATCCCGCTCTCGAACCCCTGGTCGCCTTGCGGCCGGGACTGCGCCCGCCGGGCACCGTGGACGCACACGAACTGGCCGTCCGTACAATCCCGGGCCAGCAGGTCTCGGTGGCCGCCGGACGTCGGCTCGGCACCGCGCCCACCGCCGCGTACGGCGTGTCGCTTGCGGCCCCCAGCGGCGGACGTAGATCTCGCGGATGGTGTCGTTGAACTACCGCACGCTTGCGAAACCGGCTGCCAACGCGATCTCGGCGGCTTGCATGGCGGTGGTCTGCAACGTATCCGCGCCGTGTGGGTGGGCTGGGCGCGCGCGAGCGCGCTATGGGGCTGGCCCGAGTTCGGCGGCGGTCAGCTGCCGTCGAACCTGGCGGGCGCTGTACCCGAGACGGGCGGCCAGCCCTGCGATCCCCTCCCGGTCGACGACGCCGTCGCTGATCAGCCGGACTGCCCGACCGACCACGTCCGCCCGCGCGTTCCAGGCGGAGGAGCCGGGAACGGACGGCACCGCCGGCAGGCCCTGAAAGCCGGAGCCCTGAGCCGCCGCCGCGGTGGGGAAGAAGCACACGTTCTGCCACTTCGGGGTGGTGGCCGGACAACTCGGTCGGCAAGATCGGGCACCTCCTGGGCATCGGCGTCCGGGATCGTGGTGAGGTGTCGCCGCTTCAACCCCCGCCCTTGAATGCCCTGTTGGCGCCTGAACCGCTCGATGCGCTTGCGGTTCACTGTCACACCGCCCGCGCGGATCTCGGCGGTGATCCGCTTGGCAGCGTACGTCTTCCCGGACTCTGTGTGGACCTTGCGTATCCGCCGGGTGAGCGCTGCGTCGGCGGCCTTCTTCGTCGGCCCGCGCCGGAGCCGTGGACCGCCCGGCCTCGTCCTCGAAGAGAGGCGGCGTGCCGCTCGACCAGGTCGGAGCGGCAGGCCAGAGCAGGCGTATCCGAACAGCCATCAGGCGTCGACGTACACCCTGCATTCCGTGCCCGTCTGGTGGGTCACGACGCTCACACCGTCACTGTCCCGGACGTAGAACTCATCCTTGCCATTGGTGGCCCAGCCGTGTTCACCCACGAAGACCCGACCACTGACGGTGGCTCCGTCCATGAAGGAGGTCGTGCGCAGCTTGCTGCCGGAGACGAAGCCGGGCATCGCGGAACAGGGCATCCGGAGTACGGCCGCCATAGGGTACCTCTCGTCTGCGGACCACGCGTAATACCCGACCACCTTCGCCGACGTCGGCACATCGAGATCGAAGTCACGGAACGCCTGGGCCGCACTCACATCAGTGTGTGTGCCCGGGAAAGCGCCCGGGAAGTGCTTCTTCGCTTTCGCTTCCTCGCCGCACGAGGCGACCGCCAGCAGCGGCAGCAGACCCAGAAAGAGGATCGCAGTCGTGCGCCGGAAGGCATGGATCCTCATCTCACCCGCCGATCGAGTATGAGTAGGTGCCCCAGGCGTTGAAGTTCCGGGCATAGCCGTCAGTGTGCAACTGGGCCGGAGCGTTCTGATTAACATCGCGGAATAGTCCCACGTTGCCTCTCGGCTTACCACTCGCTGTCGCTACTGCTCGTAACCCGGTACTGGAACCCGTTGAAGGCGTACCACCAACCTCGGACCGCAGGACCATGGGCCCTCTGATCCATGAATGTAGACACCTTGGTGCTGTGGCTCCATCCGGAGTCGCAGTTTCCGCCTGACATCTTGGCGGCGGCTATCTGCGCGTCGATCAGCTTCTGGAACGGAGGCCGCCCGCCAGTTCTTCGAGCGTGAGGGGCATCTGCGGGTGCCAAGGAAGCACGTCGACGGGTTGTCGTCGGCGGTGATGGGATCAGCGGCAGCGGTGAGGACCAGGAGGATGTGCGAGAGCTCCAGCTCGGTGCGTGGACCGGGAACCATCGCAGCCATGCAGCGACGCTGCCCCGAAGCGAGTGGAGCAACTGTCCGCGATCGGGATGCGGTGGTCGTGATGGCATCGCCGTCACCGTGGTCGCCGCGCTCGCGGCCGGCTATCTGCTCGGACGGCTGCGCCCGTGGCAGCGCCTGGGACGACTGGGCGGCCGATCAGGTCCGCTTCACCGGAGCGTGGGTCCGAGGCGGCGCGATGCGCAAGGCCGTCGTGCTGCTGGTCCACATCGTCACCGGAAGATCTCCGGGTCGAACAAAGAACTCACGTCATCCCACAACAGATCAGCCACCCCGCCACGCTGCCCGGCTCCCCTACCCCGACGCACTCTCGTTTCCCTTGACCAAAGACAGATTTTGAACCCCTGCTGGAAGCTGCCAATCGGTCCCATGGCTGGTTATAGACCGTTGAGTTAGGGCTCCCTTCCCTCAGGCTTGGGCATGGAGTAAGTCCGCAAAAACGATCGCGAGGGGGATCCGATGGACAATAGTGACGAGGAGAGGATTCGCAGGGCTGTCAGCCGCGGTATACAAGACGCGGAGGGCCGCGGTTGTGGCTGCGGCTGCCTCATCTTCCTCATCATTTTGATCTTCTCACTCTGGGCCGGGACCCATCAGTGACGTTGAGCGTTCCCCAGCTCAGGACTCGAACGGTGACTGCGCGAGATGGGGGTCGTTGCCAAAGCGCGGAGAGCGACCAGCAACCCGGATTCGCTCGCAACCGGTTCCTGGAGCCCGCCCCGGCTCCAAGCACCACCTGATCGTCGACCGGCACGGAACCTCGCTCGCCGCCACGCTCACCGGCGGAAATCGGCACGACGCCACTCAGCTTCTGCCCCTGCTGAACGCGGTTCCCCCGATCCGGGGCCTGCGGGGACGCCCTCGGCGCAAGCCCCGGCGACTGTACGCCGACCGGGGCTATGACTTCGACAAGTACCGCCGCCTGCTGTGGAAACGCGGCGTCAAACCCACGATCGCCCGACGCGGTGCCGCCCACGGCTCCGGACTGGGCAAGGTCCGCTGGGTAGTCGAGCGCGCCTTCGCCTGGTTTCACCAGTTCAAACGACTCCGCATCCGCTACGAACGACGTGCTGACCTGCCTCAGTGCCTGCTCGAACTGGCCTGCAGCCTCATATGGCTCCGCCGCCTACGGACCTCGTTGCGAAACGATCAGTCAGTCGCCCAGGACCCGCTCCCACAGCAGTCCGTCCCGCCAGTTTCCGTCGAGGAAGATCGAGGAGTGCGCGACGCCGTACGGGCTGAACCCGTTGCGGCGCAACACCCGTTGCGACGGCAGATTCTCCAGATGGGTGGACGCCTCAGCGCGGTGCAACCCGAGTTCGTCCGTCATCACCTGGAGTACAAGCCCGACGGCGCGCCCGGCGTGCCCTTGATTCTGGGCGACGCTGGCGATCCAGTAACCGACAGAACCGCGGCGAAGGTGCGGCTGCGGCAGGATGCCTCCGACCGTGACCTGCCCGATCACCTGGTCGTCGGCGAGCACCACGCCCGGCCAGACCGTGCCGGCCAGGTATCCGGCCAGCAGCCTGTCGATCCGCTCCGCCTGGCCCTCCGGGGTGTAAAAGTCGGTTGGCTGGGCGGGTTCCCATGGCCGGAAAGCCTCGAAGTCCCGCACCCTATGCGCAGCGATCGGGGCGGCGTCGCTGTGCTCTATCAGGCGGATCCTGGTGCTGTCGTGCATGAGCTGATCCTCGTGGCGGTGCGTCTGATGAGACCGGCCAGCCTATGCGAGCCGCGGGGTCCGACACTTCTGGCCAAGCGCTTCATTCTGAAACGATCAGGAAGCGCTTCAGTTGGCCAGTTGAGCATTGCGACTGCCGGCGCAGCGGCCAACTCGGGGCCGTGCTCGGTCGCAGCCGGCGCTTGGCCCCGGCGGCATGCGCTTGCATGACGGCGTGCAGGCTGACGAGGCGGGTGCGATCGCCTGCCTCTGCGTACAGCGACACGCTCTTTGGTGTCCGTCACACCATTCCAACAGCGGCCCTGGGCACCGCCGCTACCCTCGCGGCGCTTCCTCATGGGCGCGACGAGCTACTGGATGCTCCAGCGGTGCGGATGCTCTGGATCGTTGGGACAGGCGAAGACGTTGAGCTCGCCCCAGCGGCCCACAGTGACCTCCGTGGGAGTGGCGCAACGGTGAGTGGGCTGGCTCTGGTCCTCCAGCGGTCTCCAGCTGCCGCTGCCGCCGTCCCATTCCGAGCTGTCGATGGTCAGCAGCAGGTGCATCGGTGTCGTGCAAGTCAGGCAGTCCATGGGGTACGGGTCGGTCAGGTGCCAGGAGGCGAAGCCGCCCACGCGCCAGCCGGGCGGGATGGACAGGTCGTACTGGTAGCCGAGCGGCTCTGTCGTGCTTTCGTCCGCCGTCTGCTCGGCTTCTTCTTCAAGGGCTTCCTCCCAGGCGTCGATCCGGGCGCACAGTTCCTCGGGCAGAAGGCCGGCGAACGGGTAGGTGACCACCTGCTCCGGGTGCAGCACACAGGGCTCGGGCACGAAGCCGTCGCCCCCGACGACCAGCGGCTGTGGCGGCGCGGTCAGCACCTTGCCGACCTCCCACGACCGCCGCCAGCGCAGGTGCAGCTCCAGGTCGTACCGGCCCGAGCCGTGCGCGTTGAAGGGACACCAGAACACTTGAAGCAGATCGCAGTCGCCCCGCCCCGCCGGCAGGTCGGGCACATCCCGCCGGTACAGCTGCGCAAGGCCGATCATTGGCAAAGGGCCGGCCTCAAAGGCCCCGGGGATCCGGTGCTCCCGGCGCAGCTCGCCCAGGAGCTGCCGTTCCTCCTCCGTCGGGCCGGGAGCCTGATCGCGGGCCCATGCGGAAGCCAGAACCTGCCGGTAGCGGCGGATGTCGGCCGGACGGCGACCACGCTCACGACCGTGTGCCTCGCCGCACACCGGCCACGGCTCGTCCTCCGGCCACAGCATCGGACCGCCCACAGAACTGGCCGAAAAATCTGGTCTGCCCGGCCGCGGATGGAGCCGAGTCGTCGTCCCCCGAAAGGCGGCCAGTTCCGGGAAGAGCGCCTCGACATCGAGAGGGCGCGCGGGCGTGGTCCTCGTCATGGACGCGACCTTAGACGCCTGAAAACCCCGACCACCGAGCGCCCCCGGCAGCTACATCCCACCACCGGCACGGTCAGAGCCCGTTCAACAGAACCAAGCAGGTGATGAACCGGCCATCGGGTATTTTGCGCAGCCAGCCGCGGTCAGTCAGTCTGACCAGCTTCCTCCGCAGCGGCTCCAGCTTGAACCGCACGCCGACATCTACTCCCGGCAACTCACCGACCTGCCGAGTCAGGACCGGTCCGGCGGGGCCTGCCGCACAGCGACGAGAATCCGCTGGTAGTCCGGCGGGTGCATCGCCTCCTCCGCGCCCGGCTCCCGGTGCAGGATCAGCATCACCGCCCGACCACTCCCCTGCCCCGGCATCGGCGCAGCCTGGAAGCGCTCGTCGGCGAGCTGCTCGCTCAACCCGCATCTTCTCCAGCTACTTGACTAACCGTTCACCCAGTCCCACCCGGCGTGCGGCGATCCGTTCCAGCAGACCGGGATCCAACATCCACAGGACCGTAGAAGGCCGAGTGCACCGCCTATACCCCGTACCTGCACAAGGTCGTCGCCTCCGGGGCGGGATGGACACAGCTGACGCAGAGCTCCCGGACGAGCAAAGGGCCGAAGAAACCGATCCGCGGATCCTGGGCGTGAGTGCAGGACATGGACTGTCTGCGGCAGGAAAAGGCGAGGCTGGAGGACCCGCGGCGCGTCACCGGCGTCGCAGGACTGGAGGAGTCACGAGGAATTCGGGCCGACAGCTCTCTTGACGCCGCATTGACTGCCTGACTTGATGTGGGACTAACGATTGGGAGCGCTCCCACACCTCTTCGACCCGAGGAGTCCATCCGTGCCCCATACCCGCAAGGCCGGGCCCTTCCTCGCCGCAGCGGCCGCGACTGCCGCCCTCGTCGGCCTGTGCACAGCACCGGCCGCCGCGGCGAAGGCGTCCCCCGCCGACAATCACACGCTCGCCCACGGCACCAGGCTCTACGTCGAGCCCGCGAGCAAGGCAGCCAAGCAGTCCCTCGCGGACCTCAAGGCGGGCGACAAGGCGGACGCCGCCGCGATGGCCGCGATGGCCTCGTACCCGGTCGCCCAGTGGTTCACCGGCACCGCCGACCCCGCGCAGACCACGGACGACATGGCCAAGCTCCAGGCCAAGGCCGCGGTGGAGAAGCGGGTGCCGGTCACCGTGGCCTACAACGTCCCCGGCCGCGACTGCTCGCAGTACTCCGCAGGCGGTGCCGCCACCGGCGAGGAGTACGCCGCCTGGGTCGACGCCCTGGCCAAGGGCATCGACAACCACAAGACCGTGGTCATCCTGGAGCCCGACGGGCTGGCCCTCTCCCCCGCGTACTGCGGCGGCACCGCCGAACAGCAGACCGCCCGGCTCGCCGAGATCAGCGGCGCGGTGAACCGGCTGGAGCAGCAGCCCGCCGCGGTCGTCTACCTGGACGCCGGCCACAGCTCCTGGCAGCCCGTCGGCACCATGTCCAAGCTGCTGATCGACGGCGGTGTGGCCCGGGCGCAGGGCTTCTTCCTCAATGTCTCCAACTACCAGACCGACAGCGATCTGGTCCGCTACGGAACCCAGATCTCCAAGTGTGTCTGGTACTTGCAGAACACCGCAGGCGCCCAACCGGGCGACTGCGCCAACCAGTGGTGGCCGGCTGCGGACGCCGACGCGTGGTACGCCTCGCATGTGCCCGCCGACGCCCAGCTGACCCACTTCGTGATCGACAGCAGCCGCAACGGTCAGGGTCCGTGGACGCCGACCGCCTCCTACTCGGACGCGCAGGACTGGTGCAACCCGCCCGGCCGCGGCCTCGGCGTGCGCCCCACCACCGACACCGGCAACCCGCTGCTCGACGCCTATTTGTGGGTGAAGGTGCCCGGTGAGTCCGACGGCAGCTGCACCCGCGGCACCGCCGGCCCGACCGACCCGGAGTACGGCGTGGTCGACCCGATCGCCGGCGCCTGGTGGCCCGACCAGGCCCACGCTCTGGCCGCCAACGCCTCCCCGGCGCTGACCTTCAACGGGGACCTGTTGCACCGCTGAGCGGGGAACCGCACCTGAGCCGACGGCCATGCCCCACCCCGGAGGGCGTGGCCGTCCGGCGTCGAACACGCCCTCGATTGACCGGAGTTACAAGGCCGCAGTCGACACCGCGGTGTCCTCTGACACGAGCCGCGAGACCCTGCACGCGGAGTGCGCGCATGCGGAGCACCACGCACGCAACGGACTGCGGAACGATGGCCGGGCCGCGTACGACGATCGCCGCGTTGGCAGAAGCCGACCTGTTCCTCCTCATGACGGACGAGCGCGGTGCGGCCGGTGATGACGAGTCCGGTGGGAAGTGGCACGCTTGGGCCCCGTACGGCTATGCGGCGGTCGGCAACGGCACCTCGCCCTCCTGAAGTCCCAACTCGTCCAGGGCACATCGCAGTTGTCTGACATGCCGGGGTGTGAGCCGGCCCATGTCGTCGAGGTGGACGGCGCAGGCCGTGGTGGTGTCGACAAGTCGCTCCAGAATATCCGCGACGGTGTCCGTGCCCGCGGTATGCCGGGCGAGGGCGGGCAGTTCGGCGGCGGCGAGCGCGATGGCGGTGCGGGCCTCGGCGAGGGTGCGGTAGGCCTCCCGGCGCAGCGCCCACCGCTCGACGCGGTCGTCGTACTCACCGAGGACGTGCACCAGATAGGCATGCGCAGCACTCCCGGCCGCCGCGAGCCGCGCCCGTACCCTGCCGCCGCGCTGCCCCGGCATCGGCAGATGCCCGGCGATGAGCACGAGCGCGCAGGCCAGCAGGGTCTCGCCGATCCGGCTGACGCAGGCCTGCGGCTCGCCGCCGGCCATGACCAGGGCGAGGACGAGGACGGTGACGACGGTGGTCTGCGCGGCGAAGTGCCGGGTGGCGACGGGAACAAGCGCCCCGCACACCGCGACCAGTGCGATCAGCCCGGCGGGCCGGGGCAGCAGCGCGGCCAGCCCCGCGAACACCAGGGCGCCCAGAACGGTCCCGGCGGCCCGGCACAGCACTCGGGAAGCCAGCGGTCCGAGGTCGGGCTTGACGAGGAAGGCGGCGGTGGCGGGCAGCCAGTACCAGTGCTGGCTGTCCCAGTGGGTGTGATGCAGCGCCTGGGCAATGGCGGCGGCGGCCCCGAAGCAGACACACACCCGCCACCCGTACTCGCGGCCGCCGCTGCCGATCGCGGCGCGCAGTGCGTTCCGGGCACTCCGCCGGCGCCCCACCAGCCCCCGGTCGGCGCCCTCACCCCGGTCGAAGGCCTCGGCCGCGCGCAGCAGGGCCTCGTCGAGGGCACGCAGGGCGGCGTCCGACCGGTGGGGGGCCGGCAGCGGGCCGGGGCCGGTGTTGCCGCGGACGGCGGCGGCGAGCCGCCGGGGCCCTTCCGCGGCCCGCGCCGAGACCGGCTTCCCCGACCAGAACAGGGCGGTGGCGGCCTCGGCGAGGGGCAGCGCGGCCGCGAACTGCGCGTGCAGCCGGCGCTCGGTGGCGGAGCCGGCGTACCGACGCAGCCGGGGTCCGGCGAGGGCGTCCTGGGCATGGTCGAGGGCGGCGGTGAGCGCGGCCCGCCGCGCGGTGGCCCGTTCACCGCCCACGGCGTCGAGGAGCGCGGCGACAGCGTCGTACACCTCGGCGACCGCCGTCCTCTCCCCGTCGAACCGGAAATCCCCGGCGAACGAACGGGGCGTGGGCAGGGCGAGCCGCAGCACGAGCAGCCAGCCGGCCCCGGCGAGGAAGGCGAGCGCCCGTTGCCAGCCGCTCTCGGCCGCCGGCGTCCCGGCGCCGATCGCGGCGCCGACGAGCAGTTGCGTTCCCGCGGCGGACGCGACGGCCCCGACCGCGCTGATGCTCCCGGCGACCAGCCCGAGCAGGGTGAGCACCAGGGTCAGCGGTACGGCGGCCAGCCCCTGCCCCGCATACGTCCCCGCGAGCAGCCCGAGCGCCCCCGCGAGCGCGGGCACCCCGAGCCGCCTGACGGAGGCCCGGCGGCTGCCAGGCCGGTCGTTGATGCCGGCGAGCATCGCGGCGATGGCGGCGAGGACACCGGGGGCGGTGTGTCCCGTACCGACGCCGGCGAGCAGCAACGGCCCGGCGGCGAGCGCGCCTCGGGTCACCGCGCTCCAGGGCACGGGACCGCGCTGGGCGCGCAGGGCATGGGCGAGCCAGAGGGGTGCGGCGTGCCGGGACACGGGAGCTCCTGTCGTACGCGGGCGGGTGGTGCGTCGCCTTCGGACAACAGTGGCCGGGTGGGCTGTGCTTCCACGGTAGAGGGCGTTCTCGGTGGGAACGCGGCGATCACGTTTCAGGAAGGTGAAAGGTGTCCGTTCCGGCCGGTTTCCTTGTGAACGCAATGCGCTCGACGACGATCGTCTCGGCTTCGGTCACTACAGGAGGCCGGCTGGAGCTACCAGTTGACCGACGCTTTTTACGACCGGGGAAGACGCGTCGCGAGCGCATACATGGACTGACCCACGCCGAACGGCGGGGACCGTTCAATAGGAGACGGCCCCCCGTTGGTTCAGCGCCCGACACGAGCCGAGCGGGCGGGCGTAACGTCCGCTTGCCGCACTACCTCCGACGCGTCAGCGACCGGCTCGCCAGCGGACACCGCGCCGCCCCGGGCCGCAGCGCCATAACTCGCCGCCGCACACGCCCGCCTGCACACCGCCGTCCTCACCCATGCAGGAGCCCGCCGATGACCACCACCTCCGGATTCTCCGCCTTCGCCCTGGAGCCCTTCCCCGAAGTCCATCCCGGCGACGACCTGTCGGGCGCCATCAGCGACGTTCTCGCCCGTACCGGCACCGAGTTGCGCGACGGGGACGTCGTGGTCGTCGCCAGTAAGGTGGTCTCCATCGCGGAGAAGCGCTACGTCGACCTCGACGGCGTCACCGTAAGCCCGCAGGCTCTGGACCTCGCAGCCCACGGGGAACCGGTCGGCACAGGCACACTACGGTGGCATCGGCACGAGCGCCTCGGCAGGTTCACCGTCCGGGGCGACGTGCCGGCGGGTGTCGCGACGACCAGGCGGGGCCGGAGGTCCACGGGCGGCGAACACACCGCGTGGGGCGTGAGACGGGGTCAGGTATG
Source organism: Streptomyces sp. NPDC048106 (assembly GCF_040706415.1). Classification (NCBI taxonomy): domain Bacteria; kingdom Bacillati; phylum Actinomycetota; class Actinomycetes; order Kitasatosporales; family Streptomycetaceae; genus Streptomyces; species Streptomyces sp. NPDC048106. The sequence continues at coordinate 11,528 of NZ_JBEZND010000083.1, forward strand.
AGCGACGGAAGGGCACCGTGACCGAGACCGAAGACATGCGGCAGGCCGGATCCGATCGACCGGGCGGCCAGGCAGTGGCGCCCCTGGATGCCGCGGACGGGACGGCGACAGAGGCGGAGGTAGAGGGACATGAGCCCGCTCCGGAGGCGGGCACTGGGGCGGACGGGCCCGCGGCGGAGGTGAAGGCGGGGCCGCGCGCCGGCGGATTGCGACTCGTCCGGCGCGTGTTTCCGCTGGCGGCTCCCGTGATCCTTTGGCTGGTGCCGTGGTGGGTGCTGGTCTTCGGTGGGCAGGACTGGCCGGTCTGGGTGAAGGCCGGTGGCAGTGTCCTCGCGGTACTCGGGCTGGCGGGCATGCCGTACGCGATGATCCGCGGGCACGGACCCCGGCAGGAGGATGCGGCGGCGATCGTCGGGGACACGCTGCTCGGCGTGGTGTGGGTCGTGTTCACTTGGTCGGTGCTGCTCGGAATCCTCCTGCGCGTCGCCCTGGTGCTCGGCGACGTCGGCAACGGCGTCCAGCGCGCGAGGATCGTGGTGTACACCGTCCTCGCGGTGTCGGCGCTGCTCCTGAGCTGGGGTTTGTGGGAGGCACGCCGCGTACCCCGGGTCCGCCAGGTCGACATCGAGCTCGAACGGCTGGGCGCCGGCCTTGACGGCACCCGGGTCGCGGTCATCACCGACACCCACTACGGCCCGTTGGATCGGGCCCGCTGGTCGGCGAAGGTGTGCTCGGCGGTCAACTCCCTGAACCCCGACCTGATCTGTCACGTCGGCGACATCGCCGACGGCACCGCCGACCGGCGGCGGGCGCAGGCCGAGCCGCTCGGCTCCCTCCACGCGCCGCTCGGCCGCGTGTATGTGACCGGCAATCATGAGTACTACAGCCAGGCACAAGGCTGGGTCGACCGGATGACAGAGCTCGGCTGGCACGCCCTGCGCAACCGCCACCTGGTTGCCGAACGCGGCGGTGACCTGCTGGTGGTGGCCGGTGTGGACGACGTGACCGCCGAACACTCCGGGCTGCCCGGCCACCGCGCCCACATCGAAGGCGCACTGGAGGGAGTGGACCAGGATCTGCCGGTGCTATTGCTGGCCCACCAGCCGAAATTCGTGGAGCAGGCGGCCGCGGCCGGAGTCGACCTGCAGATCTCAGGACACACCCACGGCGGGCAGATGTGGCCGTTCCACCATCTGGTACGCATCGACCAACCGGTGGTGGCCGGCCTGTCCCGGCACGGGCGACGCACTCAGCTCTACACCAGCCGCGGCACGGGTTTCTGGGGGCCGCCATTCCGGATCTTCGCGCCCAGCGAGATCACACTCCTGGTGTTGCGGGCGGCCGGGCGGACGGCCGAGGAGCGGACGGTGTAACCACGTCCGCTCCCGGGTTACTGAGCTGTTGGCCTGATGTCGCTGGAGGCTGACGGCATGCGATCACCGCAGCATGCCGTTTGCATGAGGTATCCGCAGGGTGGAGGGCTGACGCCTGAACGACACAGGCGTCAGCTGCGCGGATCCGGACGAAGGCCGCCGAACGGCTCGGCGTCGGCGCCTCCCACGCGGAAGTCGCCAAGGACTTACGGGTGAGCATGCGCTCCGTTCAGCGGTGACGCGCCAGGCCTGGCAGGACGCAAGCACGGACGGCCATCGGTCCGTGGGGCCGGTATCGCTGCCCAAGCTGAGCGAGAAGCTGTTCGCGGTACTCGAACAGGAGCCGGTCAATGCGCGGACGGCGGCCGGCGCTCCACACTGTTCTGCCCGCCACCGGCGCGTCCGCCACCTGACAGCCCGGCTCACCGCTCCCCCGCCCGTCGACGGCCCGCGGACCATCTGAACGGTCTGCCGGGCAACCTAGGTGTATTGACCCGTGAGGTTGGGGACGCGGCTGGCGGGTGGTTGGCCTTTCAGCGCGGTGTGTCCGCGGTGGTGATTGTAGGTGTGCAGC
>NZ_JBEZND010000084.1:0-13272 GCF_040706415.1 Streptomyces sp. NPDC048106
TTCTCCAACTCGTCGGGCGAGCCCCACGTCTCCACGTACGGCGCCGCGTACCGCGACGGGAAACCCGACCCGTTCGACGCGTCCGGCGCCGGCGCCCCGCTGGGCCCGGGGGAGGCGGACAGCCCTTCGACGGGTTCGCCGTTGTCGGTGACGAACTTCCAGGTGATGCCCTTGACCAGGCCTTCCTCCAGCGGGGCGAGCTTCTGGAAGGCGGTCTGGCTGAGGTCCAGGTGGTCGGCGGCGCACGAGGGACACATGTCCTTGACGGGCACGGTGATCGTCTTGCCCTTGTACGACACCTGGACTTCGACGCCTTTGCACAGCCGGTCCTGGTTGGGGTCCTCGGACGTCCACCACGCGCTGGACACGGCGACGAGGTCCTCGGTGGCCGCGTCGATCACGGGCCCGCAGGCGCCGGGCCCACTGTCGTTGTAGTACGTCATCTGACCGGAGACGGTCTGGGTGCTGACCGAGTTGTCGGCCAGTGCCAAGGACACACCTCCTAAGGTCACGGTCACCGCCGCGACGGCAGCGCCCGCGATGATCCGGTTCCGATTGGACACGCAATCTCCTGGTCGGTCTCGTGTGTTGTGGATCGGTTCTCGGCCCGTCACCCGGAGGCCGGCGGACGGGGCCGCCCGGCGAGCCTGGGATGGTCCTGGACGGATGCCGCACCGCGCCCGATCATCGGAGAAGCGGACGGGGCCGCGCCTCGATCCGCCCGCCCGTCTGCCCGGCGGGCCATTCACTCCGCCTCTTCGCCCACTCGGGGGAGCGGCACCGCGGTGCGGGCGGCCTGCGGACGGCGCGGGCGGCGCCGTGTCCGCTCGTGCACGAGCCGCCGTCCGAAAGGGCACGGTCGGGCCGGCCGCCTTGTGGCCCGGCGCACGCGCCTGCTGCGATGGACGGTGCCCGGGTTGACGTCCTCTCCCGGCGCAGCGCAGCACGTGAGCGACCCACGGCGACCAGTGAGAAGGGCATGAGCGAGACCCCTGACCGGTCGACCGGACCGGAGCGGACCGACGGAGCCGGCCGGCGGAGCGCCGGTGCGAGGGCGGCCCGGGTGGGGGCCGACAGGCGCACCGGCACGCCGGGTGACGCTCTGTGAGGCGCTGGCCGACCGGTCTCGACGCCCTGCGGACGCTCGTCCCCCGGCGCGGCGGCACGGCGCGGCGGACCCGGTCCGGACCGCTCTTCCTGATCGCCTCCGACGGCGACGAGACGGCGCGGCTCGCCGAGACGGTCGACGCGCTGGGCGACGCGGAGCGGAACCAGGCGACCGTGGTGGTCGCCGCGGGCTTCTCCGACTCCCCGACCCTGTGGAAGCGGCTCGGGCCGGTGCTCGACGAATGCCGGCGGTCGGGCATCACCGGCGTACGGCTGCTGTGGGCGGGCGCGGGAGCCGACCTCCCGGGGCGTCCTGCTCCCGCCCGGCGCGTCCGCGACACCTGGGGGATGGAGGTCATCGCCCCCGCCGGTCCCGTGGTCGTCACCCCCGATGGGGCGCTCTTCACCCCCACCGGACCGGCCGGCTGGTGCCACTTCGCCCCCGGCCTGGGCCTCCGGCCCCTCGGACTGCGGCATCCCGTGCCGAGCTGGGAGGACGCGGCGGCATACCTGACGCCCGACGCCGTCGGCGGCCATGTGGTCGAGCCCGTGCCCGCGGGGGTGCTGATCCGGGCGGCGGGCGCGGTGCCGGACGACGAACGGGCCGTCGCCGCCTCGATCCCCGTGGACGAACACCGGCTCGCCGTAGTGGTGGGCACCCCCGGCACGCCCCCGGTTCCCGCGGACGCCCTGGCCAAGCTGCTGGCCCTGCTGCCCTCGCGGGCCCGGGCCGGCGCCCGCCTCGTACCCGGGAACGGGCACGACCTCCTGGAGACCGGCCAGCGGACCGCCGATCTGCTCGGCACCGAGGTGGAGGTCCTCAGCGGCGTCCCCGCCTTGCTGGAGCGGGCGGACGGCACCGGTACCGACCGGGCCGTGGTGCTGATCGGCGCGGACGGGGAACCGTCGTGGCGGCCGTACGTGGAAGCCGTCGCCTGTCTCCCGGCACGCGACGGGTCGACACCGGCCCCGCGCCTGCTCCACTGGCGCCCGCCCGTCCCCGGACTGGCCGCGGCCGAGGACGGGGTGCTGGTGCTCCAGGCCCCGTGGCAGGTCGCCGTCACCCGCGCCGGGCTGTGGGTGGGGGCCGACGGCGACGTTCCCCCGGAGGCGTCCGGACGGGAACTCGCCCGGGAGACGATGACGGTCCACGTCGGTGTGCCGGGGCAGCGGCTGGATGACGGCCTGTGGCCCGCGCTCGACACGCTGGTGGAGCGTCTGGAGCCGTCCGTGCAGGGGCGGACGACGCTCAGCGTGCTCGGACGGTGCAGCGTGCAGGGCCGGCGCCTGCTGCGAGACGTCACCGAACGACGGGGACTCGCCCTGGAGTACCGCCGGGACACGGCCGCCGACCTCGCCGCGGAGAGCCCGGCGGAGGAGACGGCCGAGCCGGAACGGCCGTCCGTCGCGCCCCGGACCGCGCCGGACACTCCCGCCGTCCCCGAAGCCCCCTGGCACGCCGAGCCGATGAGCGTACGCGTCCGGCGCGTGGCCGCCCCGCCCGCACCGGCCCCGCGCACCTCGGCCGCGCCGGCCCAGCAGACCTCGGCCGAGCCGTTCCCGCACACCCCGGCCGTGCCCGCCGCGGCCACGCGCAAGGCCCTGGTGCCGCCGGGCTTCGCCCAGGCCGTCGCCGAAAGCCGTTCGGCGGGCGGGCCGGGCGACCGTTCCGTACCGGCTCCCTGGAGTGCCGCGCGCGACGCCCTGGCCCAGGGCCCGGACGCCCCCACCGCTCCCGCCCCCACCCCCACCGCTCCCACCCCCGCGCGGAGTCCGGCCGCCGATCCGGCGCCCCTGGTCCCCCCGGTGCTCCCGGCGTCGCCCGTGGCACCCGCGCCGTCGCCCGCGCCCGCCCGGACCACCGCTCCGGAGCCGCCCACCGCCCCCGCCGCCCCGGCGCGGCGGGCCGTCCGCATCACCCCGTTGCACCGCAGCACCACCGCCGATCGGCAGGCGCTCCAGGTCCTCGCCGGTGAGCAGTGGTGGCAGCAACAGGCCGCGCTCGCCAGGACGTTGATGGTGGTGCCGGGGCTGCGCCCGCACAGCCAGGACGAGGAGGCGCACGCGGACCTGGTCGCGGTGCGCTCGTTCCTCACCCTCGACGACGGCCCGCTGAGCTGGACCTGGCTGGAGCGGCGCCTGGCGGCGGGGGCGGACGACGCACTGCCGTACCTGTCCTGTCTGGCGTCCGGTCTCAGACGGCTCCCGTCGTACCGGGGGGTCGTCGTCCGCGACGCGGGAGTCCTCCCGGAGGAGGCGTGGACACCGGCACCCGGGAGCGAACTGCGCGAGGCCGGGCCGGTCGGCACGCTCGCACTGGACGGGGCCCCCGCGTCGGCGGCCGACCGGTACCTCATCTGGTCGGTGACCGGGCGGCGCGCGCGTGGCCTGTTCGCCTCGGCTCCCGCGACCGGGAACGGCGAGGAGGTCGTCTTCGCCCCCGGAACGCGCTTCAGGGTCCTCGGCACGCACGGGCGGCCCGGCGCCATGTCGGTCCTGCTGCGCGAGGTGGCCGAGGGCGACCCCGCCGCCCGGGTCGGCCGGCACGAGGCTCAGGACCGGGGCGCCCTGGCCGCGCTCACGCAGGCGCTCGACCGGGCCCCGGGTGGCGGCGCCGCCGCCTCGTGGGCGCCCCGGCTCGCCGGACAGCTGGCCGAGCGGCCCCTCGACGGCGACCGCGCCTGACCACGCCGACCGGCCCCGCCGTGCCGGACGCACCCACCCCGAAGCAGAGGAGATGAACATGTCCGCAGAGCGCAGGACGCCGAGGCGCGGAGCACAGCCGGAAGGCGGTGAGCAGTTGAGGATGCGGCGGGCCGTGGTCCTGTCCGCGCCGCCCGCCGCCGGGCCCGGCACCGAGGAGCCGGTGAGCGCTGCCGTGGGAACGGCCGAGCGGACGGCCGAGCGCACGGTTCGTGGCGGGACGGCGGCCACCGGACTCCGCGACACCGGAGCGCACCGCCCGGCGGACGGACCTCGGTCCGGCGACCGGCCGGAACTGGGGGAGCGGCGCCGGTCCGCCGACCGGGGGTCCGGCACGGAGGGCGGTACGGCGGAGGGTGCCGCGCCGGCCGGCAACGCCAAGCCCAGCCAACGGCCGTTGCTGGCGGCGGCGGCGGTCGCCGGGGCGGTGCTGGTCGCGCTGCCGCTGGCGCTGAACAACGACGGCGACAACGAGACCGACTTCGAGTCCTCCGGTCAGCAGACCCCCTCGCCCGAGGGGGGCGGACAGAACTTCACCATCGACGTCCCGACCCGCCCCGGACCCGAGACCACCACCGTACGCGCCCTGCCGTCCCCCTCGTCCCCCACCACCTCAGCCCCCTCCTCGGCTCCTTCGTCTTCACCGTCTTCTTCCGCCGACCCGACGCCCGCCCCGTCGGTCTCCGGCATCCGTGTGTCCCCCAGCAAGCCCTACCAGGGTCCCGGCATACGCGCCCCGCACCCCCGGATCTCGCCCGCGCCCCGTACGGAGCCGCACGCCCCGACCGTTCTCGCCGACGGCGCACCGCGCCGGGAGAGCCACCCCGTGGCCGGTGGCGAGGAGCACCAGGCGGCCACGTCGACGCCGGTCCAGATCGCCCGCACCACCACGGGGAGCGGCGGTACCGCCGCGGCGCGCACAGGGACGCCGTCGTCGGCGTCCGGCCACGCCGGGACCTCTCCCTCCTCCACGTACACGGGGTCGTCCCTGACGGTCACGGCCCTGCGCGTGGGCGGTCAGGGCACACCGGCCGCTCGGACCACGTCGGCCACGCAGGGCTCGTCCACGACGCGGGGCGCGTCCGCCGACCAGGCGGCACCCGACAGCCGGAGGACGGCGACGGCCGCCCAGACCACGCCCGCCCCCGCCGCGCAGACCGCCGGGACTCAGACCGCCACGGCGCCGTCCGAGGGCGGACTGGTCGTCCAGGCCACCCGGGTGCTGGAGCCCGGCACCTCGATCGTGTCGGACCGGGCCCGCCTGACCATGCAGGACGACGGCAACCTCGTCATCACCGACGAGAACGGCACGGTCCGCTGGTCCTCCCACACCGAGGGCCGCGGTTACAAGACGGTCTTCCAGGCCGACGGCCATCTCGTCGTCTACACCCGCGACGACCAGACGGCCTGGTCGTCCGGCACCGCGGGCCACGACGGAGCCGAACTGGTGCTCCAGGACGACGGCAACGTGGTGATCCAGCAGGACGGTACGACCCTGTGGGTCAGTGGAACCGCTCACTGAGCGCGCGCGGGCGGTCCCCGGCGCCGGCTCCGTCCGGCGCGGGGGCCGGGCTGCCCAGGCCGGGCGGGCGGGCGAACGGGTCCGGGGTGCCGTACCGCACGAGACCGTTCGCCTCGTCCGCGCGCCAGAGGCGCAGGGCCTCCTCGAGTTCCCGCACGGCCGTGCGGCCGGTGCCGTCCGCCGGGGACCCGGCCGGGAGCTCGCGCATCAGCACGACCGTCCGCTCGCCCTGCCGCACCCGGACGTCCAGAACCTCGAACCGCGTCCCCGGCGGGAACAGCACCCGGTCCGGTAGCTCCGGTTCCAGCAGGGCCGTACGGCGGCCGGTGACCGAGCGGATGAGGATGTCGGTGTTGCCCGCCCGGCCGGGGTTCCCGGTGAGGAACGCCGAGCACACGCCGGGTTCGACGACCTGACGGTGAGTGCCGTACCAGCGTGTCTCGGCCTCGGTGAGATCGGTGCGCAGCGCGACCACACCGTGGTGCGAGGGCAGCATGGCGAGTCCCTCCAGGGCCGACTCGGTCGGCGGCGGCACCTCGTCGGCCGGGCCCCCGTGCTCCCGGTCGGTGCGCTGCCCGTGTACGGTCAACTGGAGCCGGGCGGCGACGAGTCCGGCCAGGATGACCTCGGGCGAATGGTTTCTGCCCAGCTCGGGTTCGCGCTGAAGCGCGAGGGCGACGACGGCGGTGTCCCGGGACGAACCGCGCCCGCCGGACGGCCCGCCCGGCACCTCATCCGGAGTCTCCTCCGCCGTCTCGTCGGTCCGCGCCCCGTCGTCGGCGGACGGAGGACGGCTCGGGGCGATGGCGGGGAGCGCCGGGGCGGACGGCTCGGGTTCGGCGGGTGGCGCGGGTTCGGCGGGTGGCGCGCCCCACGGTCGGCCGGCGGTCAGCACGCGTACCAGCAGACCGGTCTCCGCCGGCAGCCGCCGGACGATGTCCTCGGCCAGCCGCTGCGACCGGGGCAGCACCTCGGGCACGCCGTCGTCGCACAGGATCAGTTCGTGGTGGGGGTCGGCGGGAGCGGCTCGTACCTCCGCAGCGGACGACGGCTCGGCGGAGGGCCGTATCCACAGGCCCCAGGGCAGCACCTCCAGCACCACGCCCGGCCCGCCGCGGTACAGGCCCCGGCGGAGCATCGGCAGGTGGTCAAGGGGCCAGCGGTGGTCGACCGCGAGCAACGGGTCCGACGGCCCGTGCGGGTCCGGGGGCAGGTACAGGTACTCACGGGCGAAGACCGGGCGTCCGGGTGTGCCGTCCCGGCCCGGCAGCACGACCTCGTCCCTTGGCATGCGCCCGACGACCGGGTCGCTGGTGGGGAAGCCGTTGTACACGTGCACCGGCTCGCCGGTCAGGGCGGCGAGGATCTCACCGAAGGGACGGCCACCGGGCGTCCGCACCCGCCCGGACAGCACGACGCGCGGCGTGGCCCTGGCGTCCTCCGGGAGGCCCTGCCAGAAGCATGCGACATCCTCGGGTGTCAGTTCCGCCGCGTCGGGCGTGCCGATCACCACGGTGGCCGCGTCGCTCCGGCCGCGCAGGCGGGCGGCCAGGTAGCGGCGGTACCGGTGCTGGACGGTGTCCTCGGCGGCCGGGCGGAGCCACACCCCGGCGCTCACCGGCTCGGCCACCGCGTCCGCCCCGACCGGCCAGGGCCGGTCCGGCAGGGCCTCGTCCCACGCGGGCCGGGGGAAGCGCCGGGAGAGGTAGCGTTCGTGGCCCTCGGGGGTGCAGAGCACCCAGCCGCGGCCCCGGTCCGCCCCGATGAACAGGGCGCCTCCGGCGGACGGGAGCAGCACGCCGTCCGGGACGACCACGTCCTGCCCCAGGCGTCCGGCCAGCCAGCGTCCCGCGGCGGCGGGTCCCCGGGACGGGGACCTGCCGAACACCAGCCGCAGGCCGCGCGGACCGGCGGGCACCGCGCGCGCCACGGCCTCCTCCACCGCCTCCAGCGCGGTCTCCGGCGGGAGGTCGGCCACGGCGACCGTGTACTCGGGGTCGGCCGAGAGGCCGGCGGCGAACAGCACGGACCGCCGGTCGGGGCCGGTGGCCGGGTGCACCAGCCAGGCGTTGCCGACACGTCGCACCGCGAGCTCGGCCACCGGCGCCGCGGAGTGCTCGGCGGGAGGCGCGGACCGGGCCCTCGGCGACAGCCACGACCGCTTCCTGACGGCCGGACCGGCGCCCTCCCTGCCGCTGGAGATCAAATCCCTCTCCGCCACGGCGCGGTACCACCCGGGCGGAGGGTGCCGTCGGCACGGGAGCGCCGGGCGAACGGCCGGTGGCGGAGGCGGGCCGCCGGGGCGCCGGGCGCGGCAGTGGGGGATGCGGACCGGACCTCGGCCGGTCCGGTCGGCTGACTGCGATTCATGCGCGGCGTCTCCGTCGTCGTGCTGGGGTCCCGCTCGTCCCTGCCGGCATTCCCGGCGTCCGGCGTGACGTCGGGGCCGATGGTACGGACACCGGACGATGCGGCGAACCGCCCTGCGGGGCCGTCGTGCCCGTCCGGGCAGGGACTGTGCCCGGACGGGCACGGATGTGACGGGCCGCCGCCGGTCAGTGCTTGTGTGCGGCGGGCAGGCGAAGCCAGATCTCGAAGTGGCCCGTGCCCACGGAGGTGCGGTACGTCAGGGCACTGGCCAGCCGGTACCGGCCGCTGGTGCGCATCTCGGCGCGGATCAGGGTCTGTACGTCCCCCGGCTGGTCGGACCAGTCCAGCACGACGCCGTCGAACCAGCCGTCGTCGATCGCGGCCCGGTAGCCCTCGGCACCCGTGAGGTGGCCCCCGCGGCCGGTGTAGTCGATGTAGTAGATCGAGGTCCAATAGGTGTAGTCGGTGAGGCCCGCGCGGCTGAGGTAGTACACGGGCGCCTCGTGCGGCTGGCCCAGCCACTTCTGCCCCGGCCGGACGTTCTTCGCCAGTTCGGGCATCAGATAGCTGGTGCTGGGCCACATGCCGTAGTTCTGGGCCGACTGCGACATGCCGAGGGTCAGCGCCAGCACCCCGACGGCGATGGCCGCCTGCGGGAACCTGAAGTGCGCCCCCATCAGACGGCTGATGCCCACGCCCGCCATCGGCGCGGCGAACAACAGCCCGTACCCGATGTGCTTGTGCAGCGAGACGCTGGTCTGGAGCTGGATCTGGTATGCCGGGGCGAGCAGCGCGCTGCCGGTCAGCACTGCTCCCAGGGCCAGGCGCCAGCCGGTGCCCGGGCCCGTCCGGGACCCGCCCGGCACCTCGCCGAGCCGGTCGCGGCGCGCGTACAGCGCGGAGCCGAGGCAGGCCAGGACGAAGATCAGGCCGCCCCACCGGAAGCAGTCCCAGGCCATGGTCGCGACCGACGTGGTGCCGTGCGCGCGGTCCGTCGTGGTGCTCCGGATCGCCTGGAGGTAATCGGTGGTGGCCAGGCCGATGCCGAGCAGGACCGTCACACCGGCCGTGAAGGCCGCGCCGCGGCGCAGCGCCTGACGCCGGCCCAGGTGCCGGTGGGCGGCCAGGACCAGCAGGACCGCGAGGGTCGGCAGGTACAGCGCGGAGGCGTACTTCACCCCCACCGCGAGGAACGCCACCGGTGCCGTGGCCAGCGGCAGCGCCCAGTGGCCCGGGGCGGTCCGGACGAGGAGCCAGGCGGTGAGCGCGAGCAGCAGGATCGCCAGCGCGTCGTACGTCGCGAAGTAGCCCAGGAACAGCGTCGACTGGCAGACGGCGAAGATGCCCGCCGCGCACAGCGCCGCCCGCTCGTTGAAAAGCATGCGGGTGAGGGAGTAGAGCAGACCGGTGGCGCCCAGCATGAAGGCGAGGCTCATCAGCCGCACCGCGGTCAGTCCCCCGACGCTGTCCACCCAGGCGGCGAGCACCGGGTAGAGGGCGGGCGAGCCGGAGAAGTAGCCGCTGAAGCCGCCGTAGTCGGGAACGCCGTGGAACAGGTGGTCGATCATGGCGTGCCCGGCGTAGACGTACAGCGCCTCGTCCTCGAACGCCGTGTTGTGCAGGCGCAGCGACAGGACAGTCTGGACCAGCAGCAGACACACCAGCAGGGCGCGGCTGACCAGGGTCCGGCGGGCGTGCGGGCGGGCGGACCAACCCCGGTCGGGGACCGGCCCGAGCACCCAGTCGGCCCGGGTGATCTCGTCGATGGTGTACCCGGGCGTGGGCTGGGGGCGGCCCGGTGCGGGCAGCACCCGCAGCCGCAGGGTCGACTCGGGGTCGAACGGCCCGGAGTGCGCGGGCGCACGGGGGCCGGCGGGGTGCGGTTCGGCGGTACGGCCGCGGGGAGCGGTCAACGGGTCCTCCGCGGTCGTCACGGGTGTCTCACATCGAAGCCGAAGCGGGGGTCGGCGGCACCGCGGCGGAAGGCCGCCAGCGCCGCGGGGCTGCTGTCGATCCGCCAGTCCGTACCCTTGTCGCCTTCGGTGCCCTTGTCGTTCGTGTCGCCCCTCGCGTCGTACCAGACCAGGCCGACCACGTCCTTGCGGGTGGTCACCGCGTGCATCAGGTCCGCGATGTCCGCGGGCTTGCGGGCACCGGGCTCCGCAGCGGTCTCGGCGACGAGCACCGGATTGCGGGTGAAGGCCCTGAGCTTCTCGATGGTGGGGGCGAAGAGCGAGCCGAAGGTGTGCGGACCGGTCCGGGTGTAGTAGCCGACCAGACCCAGCCAGTCCGCGTACGCGTCCCCCGGGTAGTACGGCCGCAGCCGCGCCGGCGGGAGGGGGCCGACCACCGTGGGGCTCCACACCCAGACGACGTTGGACACCCCCGTGTCCTGGAACAGGTCGTGCAGGTGCCGCCACGCGCCGACGAACTCCTCGGGCGTGGCCTCGCGGGTGCCCCACGGGTACCAGTCGCCGTTCATCTGCGGGGCGAACCCGATGGCGACCGGCACGTTGAGGTCGCGGACGTGCACCGCGGTGCGCCGGATGTAGGCGTCGTCCCGGCCCCCGGCGATGTCACGCAGCGTCGTCTTCCAGGGCTCCCAGACCAGGTACGGCAGCGTCCTGCGCTGCCACACCGCCGTGATGTCCTCGGCCGGGAAGCCGTCGCCCCAGGCGAACCGGCGGGCGCACAGGGTGGGCGCCCTGCCGGCCCGGCCGATCCAGGCGTCGAGGGCGCCCGGTGCCGTGCTCCGGCCGCCGAAGGCGGCGCCGAGGTACTTGCGGCCGTGCTTGGGCCGGATCAGCCAGGTGACGTCGAACGGCACGTACGGCGCGGTGCGGACCGTGGGCCCCTGCCCGCCCGCGCCGATCGGCGCCGTACGGCTCGGGGCGCAGCCCGCCGTGGCCGAGGCCGCGGCGGCGACCGCCCACAGCAGCGCGCTCCTGCGCCCGGCGGCGGTCACGCGACACCCCAGCCGGCGGCGTCGGCGAGGCCGGCCGCACCCGTGGCGGGTGTCTCGGGGAGCGTGGCGGGCTCCTCGGGGCGGGGCAGGACGAGCAGGCGGATCACGGCCGCCGCGTAGAAGAGGCCGGAGCCCAGCGGCAGGGCGAAGTCCTCCGGCACCATCGTGTCCATCCGCCACACGGCGGCGCCGATCCAGAGCGCGGTGACGGGTACGGTCCAGGCCCAGACACCGATCCACAGGCGCCGCACGTTGTTCTTGCGCGCCCCGGCGGCCCCGGTGGGTTGCCAGCCCATGGCGCGGCGGCGCAGCACGTCCCAGACGGCGAAGACATGCGACCAGCTGTACAGGACCCGGGTCGCCCACGCCTCCAGGCGGTACGGGTTACGGTGCCACAGCGGGTAGACGACGACGAGGTAGACCAGGCCGGGCAGCAGCAGCCACATGTCGGTCGACTTGATCTGCTGGGGGAAGAACAGCAGCAGCACACAGACGATCAGCGGGCCGGTGAAGATCATCAGGGCCGACTCGATGTAGTAGACGAACCCGGAGACGTAGCACAGGCGGCTGGCCCGGCGCATCCTGACCCGCCAGAAGTTCTCCAGGCTGCCCAGCATGCTCATGGAGGCCATGCACCAGCGGTACTGCTGACTGAAGTAGGCGCCGATGGTGTCCGGGCACAGACCGGTGGCGAGCGCGAGGGGCACGTACCGCAGGTCCCAGCCGCGCGCCCGCAGGTCGAATCCGGTGTGCATGTCCTCGGAGTGCTCGATCAGACTGGTGCCGCCGACCTCGGCGAGCGCGGTGCGCCGGTAGACGGCGCAGGAGCCGACGCAGATGGAGCCGTCACTGCGCTGCCGGGAGACCTGGACCGACCGGTAGAACAGCTCCTGTACGGCACCGGCGCCGCGCTCGATCCAGTTCTGCTGGTCCAGGATGCGGAAGTACTGCGGGGACTGCACGATCCCGGCGCCCGGGTCGGCGTCCATGTACGGCAGCAGTTCTTCGAGGAGGTCGGCCCGGGGGGCGAAGTCGGCGTCCAGGATGAGGATGAACTCGCTGTCGGAGTGCTCGAAGCCGTACCGCAGGTTGCCGGCCTTCTTGAACCAGCCGCGGTTGGGCCGCACGAGGTAGCGGAAGCCGAAGTCGTCCGCCATGTCGGCGACCTCCGGGCTGTCGGAGTCGTCGAGGACGAGGGGGACGACCCGTCCGGGGTAGGTCTCGACGAGCCGCTGGAGGTGCGTCCAGGTGTTGTACAGCACCGCGATCGGCTCGCCGCACACCGGGAGGAAGACGTCGACCGACGGGTACTCCCGCGGCGACCAGGTACGCACCAGCGCGCGGTGGGCCTCGATGTCGAAGTCGGACGTGAACAGGTCCAGTCTGAGCGATATCAGGAAGCCCAGCGCGGACAGCAGCAGGACCGGGGTGAACAGCCAGATCCACGGACCGTGCCGGGCCGAGTCGACCTGGCTGTAGGCGACGCACACGAACCCGACGAGCGACGTGAGGCTGAGCAGCCAGGTGCGGCGCACGACGTAGGAGTACTTCTCCCGGTCGTCGGGAGGCGTGGGGAGCAGCCCCTCGGGAGCCGCCGGGCGCGCTGCCCGGCGCCCCCTGGGGCGCCACGCTCCCCGGGACGGCCGTGCGGACCCGGTGGGAACAAGAACGCGGGGGGCAGCCATGACGCGGGGCTCCAGGGACGGTTGGGGAGGATGCTGTCCGGACGCGCCGACGCGGCGACCGACGCCGCTCGGCCGACAGCACGAGGGCCAAGCTAGGGACCCGTCCGGGCGAAGTACGCCCGTAGCGGCGGAACCAGGGCTGTTGGGGAACGAACACTGCACCAACGGACCGACCCGGCGGGCGTGGGGCGCTTGCGGGCACCGCTGCAGTCCTTAAGGGCAGTCATGGACGGCCATGTTGGCGTACCCCCAGTAACAAGATGATCATCCGAAATCGGACGCCTCAGGAAACGTTCACTCCTCCCTCACACCCCCAACACGGCACCTCGTGCCCGCCCATCGCGGCGCGGCACCGCCCTGTCCATCAGGAGCCCTTCTTGCAGTCACCGCACCATTCCGCCCCGTCCGTCGAGCAGGCACGCGAGGACTACGAGGAGCACCGGCGCTACTGCCGTCAGTGCGCGCTCGGTCCGTCCCCGTGCGCCGCGGCGAAGCACCTGAGACGCGTCTACAACAACGCGATGAGAACGACCCAGCCCACCGCCCCCCGCCGCCCGGCCGCCCGCTGACCGAACCGCCCACCGGGCCACCCGGTGCGGCTCGTCCGCTCGTCGGGGGCCACTGGGCGTTGCCCGTGCGCGTCCGGGCCGCCCGCGTCCCCCTGGTCGGTCCGACCGGTGCCGGGTGCGTGGGCAGGAGGCGCACGGGTGGTCCCCGGCGAGGCCGGTGTCGAATCTTCAGCGTCCTGGAGAGCGAGGGCAGCCGGGTCGGCACCCTGTGGCTGGCCCTGCGGGGGGCCACGGCGTACGTGTACGACGTCGCGACCGACGTCGCGACCGACGCCGCCGAGCGCGGCCGGGGGCACGGCCGGGCACTCATGCTCCTCGCGGAACGCCAGGCCCTGGAGGCCGGCCGGCCGC
>NZ_JBEZND010000085.1:0-13177 GCF_040706415.1 Streptomyces sp. NPDC048106
GCATCTCCCGCCTGCACAACCTCGTCCTTGCCGGGTGACGCAGAAACCACCAGGTCACCCGGCACATCAAAGATCATTTACGGGACAGCCCTTAACCAAGATCACGGTCTCGGCGCCGAGACCGTAACCGGAACCACGCCGAGACTCGCCCGGAGCGCGAGCCAGGTATTACCGACGCCTCGGCGCCGCCGGACAGCTCTCACTATTAGCCGTGTCGCATGGGTGCCGCATTCAGGGAGCCGCTTTTCAGTAGGCGTGATTCTGCTACTGTCGAGACACCCCTCCAAGAATTCCGGTGGATTTCAGCTGGTCTACCGGGAGGAGGTGATTCGGTGTCCGGCAGGAACCCCGACGAGGGAACCAAGCCGGACCGGACCAAGCGGCAGTCAGCCGTCCAGATATGCATCCTGATCGCGCGCGCCAGCCAGGCCGCGTACTGGGTGTACAAGCTCTGGCAGCTGAACTAGCAGCAACGATGGGCCCGGCCGATGCCACGGCCGAGCCCATCTCAGGTCCGGAACCGGGGGCCCCACGATCTCGTGCGACAGAGGCGTGGGGCCCGACTCATTTGTGGACCGAGTGATCTGTCCGGCTTCCCGGAACTGGCGATCAGCTGCCAGCATACATCCCTTTTTCTATTTGCGGAACCCAATGAATTCCGGATCCCGATTCCCGAATCGGGAAACTGTCGAATCTCGGGGTCCTCCAATTCTCCGCGAATGTCGGCATTTCATTCTTTCGATTCGCCCCTGCCGTATGACTTCATTTCCTCATCCTGTGTGGTGTTTCGAGGGCACGGCCATCGGCTTCGGGGGCGTCCCCCTTCGTTTCGGAGGCGCGGCCGTCGACTTCGGGGGCGTCCCCGTTCGCTTCGGGAGCACGCTGCGGGGTTTCGAGGCCAGCCGGTCTCACGGGGCGGGTCTCGATCTCGCGGACGCAGGTCTCGGTCTCGCAGAGGTCTCGCGGGAGGTCTCGGCGTTCAACGACACAGGTCTCGTCTTCATCGCGACAAGATCGGCGTTCAGCGACACGGGGCCTGTGTTCAACGGCTGCTGTCGCGACGCGGACGGAGACGTCCGTGTCGACGGCGACGCCTTGTCCGCGGACAGTCCGCGCGGACGGGTCTGGATGTCCCCTCGGATACCCCGGATGTCCGACGGGTTGTCCGCCCCCTGTGACGCGGGCCCGCCGTGACGGCGGGCCGACGGACCGCAACGCGGACCGGGACGGTCTCCGGCGGACCGGAGTGGGGACCGGGTGGGGACGGACCGCAGCGCGGTCCGGGACGGACCGGGGACGGACCGGGCTGGGGATTGGGGACGGACCGGGGACGGATTGGGGGACCACGCTGGGGACGGCGCGGGGACCATCCCCACCCGGTCCCACGCTCACCGAGCGGGACCACGCTCGGTGAGCGTGAACGCCGTGAACTGGTGAGCGTGAACCGAGCTCACCGCACCGGTTCGCGCTCACCCCAGAACCGGTAATCAGGAAGCGGTAATCCGTAGCGGTACGGGTGCTCGTACGGCGCCTGTACGAGCACCGCGGCGTACGACCGGTACGGCCGTACCGTACGGCGCACGTACGGCCGTATCGGATGCAGTTGCGCGTGATCTGCGAAGTGCTTCCCGCCCAGGCGGGAACTGGGTTCTCCGCAGTTCGTCCGGCCCTTCGCCGGGGCCGTACGTACGCCGTACAGGCGCGGTACGTACGCCTCGGCAATGCACCCGTACGTGCGCTGTTGCACTGTCCGCGTGCGGTAGTACGGCGGCGATGCCGCCCGTACGGTGACTGGAACTACCGGTTTTGGGGTGAGCGTGCACCGCTGCGGTGAGCTCGGTTCACGGTCCCAGTTCACGGCGTTCACGCTCACTGATTCACGGCCTTCACGCTCGGTGAGCGTGAACGCGCTCAGGCGCTGGGGACCGAGCGGGGACGGTCCCCACCTGTTCCCCAGCCCGGTTCCCCACTCCGGTCCGTCCCCGGTCCGTCCCGGACCGCGCTGCGGTCCGTCCCCACCCGGTCCCCACTCCGGTCCGCCGGAGACCGTCCCGGTCCGCGTTGCGGTCCGTCGGCCCGCCGTCACGGCGGGCCCGCGTCACAGGGGGCGGACAACCCATCGGACATCCGGGGTATCCGAGGGGACATCCAGACCCGTCCGCGCGGACTGTCCGCGGACAAGGCGTCGCCGTCGACACGGACGTCTCCGTCCGCGTCGCGACAGCAGCCGTTGAACACAGGCCCCGTGTCGCTGAACGCCGATCTTGTCGCGATGAAGACGAGACCTGTGTCGTTGAACGCCGAGACCTCCCGCGAGACCGAGACCTGCGTCCGCGAGACCGAGACCCGCCCCGTGAGACCGGCTGGCCTCGAAACCCCGCAGCGTGCTCCCGAAGCGAACGGGGACGCCCCCGAAGCCGATGGCCGCGCCCTCGAAACACCACACAGGAATGCACGGTTGCGCGAGCCGGCATGGCGAGACACGAACGCGCAGAGTTGGGCGTCGGAATTCCCAACGAGATTGATCCCAGGTGCGGCTGGCCTGTTCCGCGGTGGAGTGTCCCACTGGGCGAGGTGCAGCCCAAGGCCCCGAGGCGCGGGCATTCGGAGGGACTCCCCTTGGTGCTCTCCTGGCGCCTGGGGCCGTGAGCAGACGCCGGAGTGTCGGCTGCCCACCCGGCAGGAACTCAGTGCGGGAGGAGCCTTCCCTGGCGATTCGTGCCAGCCGCTCGTCGCCCAACGGAGGGCACTCCGGCAGGGCTCCGCCACAGTCACGGACGGGGCAAAGCAGCTGAAGCCCTGGTGAGGAGGGGTGCGCGGTTCCACATCGGGCCGCCCCGCACCACGCCCAGCAGCCGCTTCGGACGCGCTGGAGGCGATGTGGTGTTCGTCACATGGGCGAGAGCTTCGTCGCGTCAGCCGCCGGGCTGGCGGCCACCACGCGGGAGGCCGACACGGCTCTGCGACTCCGCGTACGGCCCTAAGCGGAATCTCTGGGTGCCTGTTCTCCTGGGCGCCGCACCCGCGTGCGGGCTGCCTTGGCTCCCGGCCCGGAGCTAAGAAGGCATGTGACCTAGGCGCATCCCGTACGCGATGGTGCAGGACGGAGTCGTACGCGACTGGGGACGTTCAGTGGTACGTCCCCCTCCTTGAGGAGGGGGACGGCTGCGTCAGGCGGCGGGCTGTAGGACGGTGTGGACGGCGGCGAGGGCCTGGAGCCGGTCGGCCACGGCATCCGGGCCGAGAGCCGCAAGGGCCCACAGGGCACTGGGCTGGCGGCAGGAGGAGCAGATATTGATCAACGGCGGCCGCAACGGCGCCACGGCGATGTTCCGGGCGGCGAAGGGTGCGGGGTCGAGATAGGTCATGCCGCCGGTCCCGCACAGATACGCGCGGGCGCCGGTCGCGGCGGAGAGGTCCGCGAGCCGGACGGATCGGCCCGGCCGGGACGGGAGTTGGCTGCTGGTGAGGATTTGGCCCTTCCAGCCGAGCAGGTCCAGCAGGACGCGGGTGGAGATCTCGGCGACCGTCGCGGTCCGGCCGGTGATGAAGGCATCCAGCACCGGGCCCAGGGCCTTCGCGGGGGCGGGCCAGTGGGGGCTGGAGCCGTAGTGCTGCCGCAGCATCCCGGCGGTTCGGCGGCAGGCCAAGGCAGGGTCGTCGATCCGGGCGTCCCGGATGAGTGTGGGCCGCCCATTGGGGAGGTGGGTGGGGATGATGAGCCACTGCTGGCGGGCCGGGTCGTCAAGGTCGGCGAGACAGGCTCGGTGCCTCTACTACGAGAACCTCGTGCTGAAGAAGAAGGCGTCTCAGCAGGGACAGCGCAGGATCGCCGCCCTGCCTGCTTCGGGCCCCTGGCTGGAGTAACTCCATAGACACCGAAGCCGAGCACGGACGGGAGTCTGTTAGGACTTGCCCGGGCGATCTTGGGAGCCGTGGGCGGGCTCCCGCTGGCAGCTCCCAAAGAACCATTCTACGAACCCCTGCGGCAGCAACTCGACAAGGGCATCTCAACCACCGTCACGCCCATCCGCCCCCGCGGCCCCCATCAACGTCGCTAAGTGCGTTGTAGGGGTCTACTTGTCCGGCATTGCGGTGGGGGGCTCGCGCGTCAGTCTACGGACGGTGCCAGAACCGGAGACGGCGGCGGATCCCTCCCCGTCGTTTGGTTGAGGGTCTCTGGTGTCGTGGACGGCCAGCAGGCGACCGTCCCGGTTCCGGTTCTGGTCGATTTCCGCTGGCGAGTAGCGGCGGGCCCAGCGGACGCGGCCGTTACGGATCCAGTAGTGCGACTGGCACGGGAGGGACCAGTTGCCGATCGAGGGAGTGAGGGAGGTGCTCTCGCCGTCGTAGGTGAGGGACCACTGGGCCGGGGAGAGCGGTGTGACGACTTCGTACCCGCATCCGCAGCAGCACAGGTGGCCGCAGGTGCGGTACGGGATCGAGATGTAGAGCACTCCTGCGTCCATGGCCTGGGGGAAGGTCTCGGTGAAGACCGGGCGCAGGGTGTCTGTTGGGGTCACGGGAGGTCCTCGTTGGCGATCTCGTTGGTGATCAGTGAGTACGTGGTGTGGGCCTCGTCGGTGGCGTCGGCGTAGATGCCGAGGGAGCGTTTCCATCGGATGACGGCCAGGACGGCGTTGAGCGCGTTGAGGTCCGCGGTCTGGATGTTGCTTGCGTAGGCGTCGCGTTCGGGTGCTGGCCGGGGGATGCGCTCGCGGGGCGTGTCTCGGCGGCCGGGGAGGCTGGTGGTGATGCGGAGCAGTCCGCTGAGGCGGCCGTCGATCTCTTCGATGCCCATGCCGACGTCGATGAACGGCACGTCGTGGGTTTCGAGCCAGTCGATGATGGCCGGCTTGCTGACGGCGTCGTCAGAGGCGAGGAACACGAACGTCGCCCCGGTGAGGAGGTCGAGGTTGTCCTCGTCGAGGTACTGCGCGCAGGCGGTCACGCCCTGGTGCATGTTGGCGTAGATCGAGGCGAAGTGGGTCGCCTTGGGTGGGCGGGTGCGGAGGGTGTCGAGGGCGGGTGCGCCGGGTGCGCGGAAGGCGTTGTGGTTGTCGAAAGTGTCGCCGTCGATGAGGAGGATCGAGTCGACCTCGGTCTTGGCGACCTGGTCGAGGATGTAGCTGCCGCTGCCGCCGAGGCCGACGATCACGATCCGGTGGCCCCGAAAGCGGCGGTTGATAGCGGTGATGCCGGCGCGGGAGGTGGCGGTGTCGCGATAGGCGAAGGGGCTGTCGTCGTCGATCTCCTGCCACGCGGCGCCGGGGGTGGGCGTGGCTGAGGGGTCGAGGGCGTGGGCGTGGTCGGCGATGATCCGCGTGTACGCGGTGATCTTCGTGTACTGGTCGGGGTAGCCGCCCGGGGGCTTGCTGGAGAGCATGAAGTTCGCCTGCATGCCCTTGGCGATCACCCGGCTCTCGGGGGTGGCCAGGGGCAGGGGGTGGCCGTGCTCGGTGCAGGGCATGGAGCCGCCGAACCAGATGCGGTGGTCGGTGCCGGAGACGAAGCGGTCTCCGGCGACGGTGACGGGGTGGGCGAGGAAGCCATTGGCGACGGTGCGGTTCTCGGTGACGTACGGGATCCGGATGATGATGTGGCCGGCGGCGAGGGTGATGTCGTAGCCGTCGTCGAGGAGGCGGGCGAGGTCGGGGTCACGAGCGAGAAGTGCGGTAGACATCGAAGACCATCCCCTCCTTCATGTGGACGCTGTGGCCAGCGGTGAGGCTGCCCGTTCCGTGGCCGTCGTGTCCGCGGCTGTAGCGGACGGTGTAGGTGTCCTGGTCGTTCGGCGGCTGGCCGGGGTAGGCGAGGTCGACGACCTCCTCGTAGGTGATCTCCTTCGCCGCCCAGGTATGGGGGCGGGCGTTGACGATGATCGTGACGGGCTTGGGCCCGTGGTTGTCCTGGGACATGGGGTCCTCCTGGAGTGGGGAGCGCGTGTTCGGACTGGTGAGGCTGGGGGCGTCTGGCGCGCCGCCGTAGGAGCGGCGCGTTCGACGGCCGGTTGATGGTGGCGGGTCAGCGCCGGGGCAGGGCGAGGAGGTTGTTGGTCCACACGCCGTCGGCGTGGGTCCGCAGGTACTTCTCGCCCCGGGCGGGCGTCACGACGGCGACTTCCGTGCGGTGGCCGGCTGCGTCGCTGGTGTAGGCCTTGCCGGACTGGTTCTCGATCCAGTCGACGATCTGCGCCCGGGTGTTGTCACTGGTCTTGCCGGTCGCCTGCTCGGTCCACCACAGGTGGATGATGTGCTCGTGCGTGGTACCGCCGGCCGTCAGGCGTACCGCAGTGATCTGGATGGCCATCGTTGCTGTCCTGCTGTTCCTGCCGGCTACGTTTCCGACGGGTCCCCGCGGCCGGCGCCCGGGTTCCGTGAGCACCCTGGGTGGGGTGCTTCACCTGGAACGGACGACGTAACTCGCGGGTAGGAGACGCGTGTGGTTAACAGGGCCGACGGGGTGTCAGGAGCAGTCGAGGCAGCGGTCGCTGCCGGGGGCGAACATCGCGGGCGGGTGCACGATGAAGCAGCCGGGGCAGGAGCGGTCTGAGGTACGGGGCGGGCAGGCGCAGCGGCCACAGTCGGGGCACTCAGGAGTGCGGCAGCGCGGGCAAGCGGGTTCGAAGGAGCGGTAGTTCTCGTCGCAGTTCGCGCAGATGTAGTCGCGCGACCGGGGGCCTGTGTCGGCGGTGGGCGGGGTGAAGGCGCGCCAGGGGGCGGAGTCGGTGACGAGGACGGCGACGATGTAGCCGTCCATGGGGGCAGTATCGGTGTGCAGTTCGCGTCCGAGGATGCCGTCACGGTAGCGGACCTGGGTCCGTCCTTGTACGCGGCCGGCGCCGGCCAGGGCGCGGTCGATGACGGGGATGTCGCCTTGGAAGCTGCCGCGCCGCAGGGGCGGCAGACCGTGGGAGGCGGCGAAAGCGAGGCGTCCGACGGGGTCGAGGAGGAGGACGTGACCGGGGGCGGGGAGGTGCTGGGCTGCTCGTACGCAGACGGCCATGCGGGAGGCGTTGCTCGTCTCCCACAGGAGGGTGATCGCTGAGGCGGTGGGCCCTTTGGCGTCCAGGTGCTGGTCGACGAGGTGTGCGGGAAGCAGGATCTGGGCGGCGAACGCGTCGCAGGCGGCGTCTTCGAGGAGGATGCCGCGGTCGGCTTCCTTGCTGAAGGGCTCCATGAGGTCGAAGCTGTTCTTCTGCAGGTGGTGACCGAGTTCGTGCAGGGCGGTGAAGTCCCGCCGTGCCTGGCTGTTGGACGTGGCGACGGACAGGCGGGTTGGGGGGCCGTAGTCGTACGCGCCGGCGACGCTGCAGCCTTGGGCTGCCTCGTTCTCGGGGACGTCTTTGACGGTGAGCTCGGGCCAGGTCCGCAGTTCCGCGAGGGCGCCTTGTGCCAGGAGTTCGACGGCGCCGGGGCGGACCGTTTCGAGTTCTGTGATCATGGCGGCGGCCTGGGTGCGGGCGGCGCCGGCGAGCACGTAGTTGACCACTCGGGGGTACCCCCTCTTCTCTATTAGTCCAGGAGGAGTTCGAAGTAGCGGTCGGTACGTGCGGTCCAGTTCGGCTGGGTGCGGTTGTCGTCGCGTGCCGCGAGCGTGTAGACGCCATAGGCGGCGCGCAGACGGGCGGCGTGTTCGGTCTCGTCGTACTGGGCGGAGAGCTTCTTGACCTGGCTGCGCCGCAGAGGCCGGTTGAGTTCGTGGACGACGGCGGGTGGCAGGGCGGGGTTGGCGTCGAGGAAGCGGGCTGCGGGCTGGCCGAGGAGTGCGGCGAGCGTGGCGGCCTGTTCGGCGGTGAGGGGCTGCTGGCCCCGCCACAAGTCCAGCGCCAGAGGGGGTGGCAGTTTCAGTTCGGCCGCGAGCTGCTTGACGGTGATTCCGTGCTCGCCAAGGAGCTCGGAGAGACCTCCCGATCCTTGCGGGGCCCACCATGCGGAGCCGAGGACCTCAAAGTGGCCGGTGAGAACGGCGCGGTACTCGTCTGCCGCTGAGGACAAGACGGTACGGCTTCCCCACTGGGCTCCGGTCACTGTGTCTGCGAGCGCACGGGAGGTGAGGTTGTCGGGGCGGCTTGTCAGCTCGCTGACCTGCCGGTCCAGCACGCACCACGGCACGGTAGTCTCCAGGCCCCACCACAGGGCCAGCGGCTGCTCCAGGGTGGTCGCCTGCGCGGGCAGAAGCAGGGTGTCGGCGTCGGCGTACCGCTCGAATGAGGCCGGCACGACGCGCGCGGTGTCGTCGTCGCCGGCCGTGGTGATCAGCAGCAGCTGGATGGTGTCCTCCCACATCGCGCGCCAGATTTGGCCGGGGCGGGGGTCCTGGGGTGCTGCGGTGGCCACCCGGTGGACGGCGTCGGGTACTTTCAGACTCGCTGCGGCGGCTAGAAGCCTCTGGTAGGCAGTGGTGTGGACAGAGCTCATGCCGTCTCCCCCGTCTCCTCGGCTGTGGTCCATCAGCGCATTCTCTTCTCACTGGGTCCAGACGACGTAACTGGGGCTGTTCACGACGCAGCCTTGCTGCAGCGCCGCAACAGGGCAGCCATGACGACCTGGGGGTCACTGTCAGCGGAGAGGGCATCACGGAGCATTGTCTTGAGGTTGGACAGGACAAGCGCCGCATGGCCTTGCCGGATCTCCAGTAGTTGCGCCGCGTGGTGGGCGTCCTTGTCGAGGTAGGGAAGCAGCAGACGCTCGTTGGGTGAGAGACGCTGCCAGATGTCCTCGGCAACCCCTTCGACCCCGGTCGGGTCCGGTGCGGTGGTGGCTGCATGCTGCTCGACGATGGCGGCGACGGTCCCTTCGTCGGCGAACAGAGGGGTCATGCGGGCCGGTGCCAGAAGCTCGAACCGGGCCTCGAGGACCTTGGCGAGGTCTTCCTCCCGTACCGCTCCCTGTGCGCGCTGCAGCACGGACAGCAGGATGGCCATCAGGGCGTGCACGGTCTGCTGGGGTGTGGGGCCGGAGTGGTTCCAGCGGGTGATGCCGACGCCTTTTACCTGTGCGGCCTGGGCGATGAGATCGTCGAGATCTCCCTGCCATACGGCTCCTTCGGCGTGGTCGGCCAGTGCCCAGCGCGGCGGGGAACCCTTGAGCTTGCGGTAGGCCGCGTCCTCGCCCATCAGCCGGGCGATACGGCGCCGAAGCTTGCCTCGCGGTGTCTTCTTCGCCTCGTCGATGAGGAAGTTCTTGATCGACGTGAGAAACAGTCGTTCCAGAGAGGCTTCGTCGGCGGCCTGGGTGAAGCAGACGGTCACGAACCGTTGTCCCGCTCCTTCCTGGGACAACATCGCGCTAATCACGTCGTAAGCCGCGTCATCGCTCCACACCGTGTGCCCCTCCGGGGGCGGAAAACCGGTGCCACGGCGGGCTTGATGAACCAGCCTCCGCAGCAGTTCGAACGTGGCTGGCCCCAACCGGCCGGTCTGCAGCTCCTCGTACGCGCTTTCTGTCACGAGCCCCACCCCGATCCCTGCCCCCGCCGGACGTCTACGGCCGCAGGGTCTCACGCCTGCTTACACCAGCATCCACCTCCCTCGCATGCGACACGCGCATATTCCACTTGTCGTGCGGAAGGGCTCGCCGACTGCTGTCCGGGCACGGGGCATTAGCTCTCCGCGCGGCGGCAGGGGCAGCGGCAGCGACGGCACAGCACCTCGGGCGGGCAACGTCCGATCCGGTGCTCGAGCCGCAGGTGACTCTACGGCGGCGCACGGCGTTCAGCGGCGCTTCGCGCGGGCGGTGTCGACTCGCGCGAAATCGTCGGGCTTCTCATCCATGAGCAGACCGCCGGGATCGACTAGTGGCGCCACCATGGGGTGGAGGTCTTGTCCGGCGGGGTCGTCCTGGCCGTCGTGCCATCGCGCAACCGCCCGGCCGGCGCCTGCCACCAGGTCGGCGAGCTGGAGGGAGGGGTGGTCCACCGAACGGCCGCGGACCAGGCTCTGAAGGTGGCTCTGCTTGATCAGGCCTTGCACCAGACCCACGGCTGTCGCCCCACGTTCCAGGACGTCGAGTTTGTCGTCGGTCAGCAGCCGTTGGTCGTCCGCGAGGACCTGGAGCTTGCCGCCGTGTCGGATCGAGGCGTGGAGGATGACCGTCGACACGGCGGTGACGAGCGGATCGGTGGAGTCGTCGAGCAGCCCGAGCTCTCCGGTCGGAGTGGCCTTGGCCGGACGTTCACGGGCGAAGGCTTCGGCTTCGCGGCGGGTTTCTCGCAGCATCTCCAGGACCGCTGTCGCCTTCTTCGCCTGCGGGGCTTTACGGCGGCGGGCGTGGGCGTGGCACTGCTGGATGACGGTGAAGAGCTCGTCGACGGTGACATGGTCGCCCGTACGGTTCTTCTTGGAGAAGAAGCCCACGGCGGTGGCGATGAGTCGGTCGAAGCCGTCGCGGCCCATCGCCCGGGGGCCTTCGGCGGCCAGGTCCAGGGCGAATTGCCGGGCGACGCCGTTCATGACGATGTCGATGCCCATGGCGTTGAACCGCTCCTCCAGCAGGAGGTCGACAAGTTTGGCCGCGACGAAGTAGTGCTTGTCGATCACGTATACCGAGGCGCGGTCATGGAGCGGACCATCGGGTGCCAGCAGGTCGCCCAGGAGGTGACGGCGCCGGCCCGCACCCGGGCCGGCGAACATCTTCTGGAACTTCAGCTCTGTCGCGGACTTCTGGATCCCCGCCTCGACACGCAGGGTGTCCACGATGGTGGCAGCATCGGCGTCATCAATGGCCACCGAGCCCAGGATCATGTAGCGGTCGCCGCCGTGCAGCTGATCGCCGTGGTAGCCGGACTCGTCGATGGCGATCCACCGCCCGGCCCCGGCCCGGTTGGCGGTCGGTTCCAGACGGCTGCGACGACTGAAGTTCGCTCCGAGCAGTCCCGTCCCGGCGTTCGGCGCATGGTCACGTTCGATCATCCCGCCATCCTCGGCGCACGACGCCACGCCGACAAGCTGCCCGACCGCTCTACCCGACTCCCGTGCCTACTGCTGCGCTGCAGGCATCACGAGTATGCCGGTGAAGCCTCTTTCTCGTAGCCGGGCAGGGATGATGGTGCGTATCGCGGACGAGGGGTGCGCCGCGCAGTTGTAGCGTCGGTGTACTGGTCCATGGAGGACTGGACCGGGTGCGGGAGACATCCCGGATGCTCCGTGGCCCCGGCAGAGGGTGCGGCGCACCCGCTTCACCCTTCATGATCGTTCTTGATCCGCATCATGTGGTGCTCCACCCAGCCGGACAGCGCCGAAGGACCCACCGTGCCCTCCTCGCTCCGCCGCCGGGCAGACCGCCTCCGCGCCGCCGGCGAGATCCGTTCCCTTGCCTGCGCCGGCATCGTCGGCACGACGTCGACGCTCCCGATGCAGACCGCGGCTTGGGGCTCGGGTGCAGGCCGCATGCCGTGAGCTGCTCCTGTCGGCCTGCGGGAATTGCTGTGCGGGTCAGCGCTGCATGAACCGGATATCGGGGTACTGGCGTTCGTCGGCAGACCATGGAACGGCCCACGGCTGGTTGTCCCCGTCCCGCAGGAGGGTGCCGATGTTGCGTCCGTCATACAGTTCCTCGATGGGATGACCCATGACATGGGACAGAACCTGTGCGTAGTCGCCCACATCGAAGGGATCGAAGACGAACTTGGTGGACATGCCCTGGAGGGGCAGCGTAATGACATCGACGTGATTCTCACCTGCATACAGAAGGTGCTTGGGGACGCGGTTGAACAGGGTAGTCATGTATGCGGCCAGGGCAGCCACCTCACGGAACTACTGCGGGTGGAGCACGAGTTGTCGGACCGCCTCGAAAACTGGAACGGTCACAGCCTGGGCGAGCGCGCCCCAGTCCTGGAGCACGGCGACGACGACGGTCGCTCCGACTCTGATGGCGAGGAACGGGTAGTTGATGATGTCCACGTAGTCGAAGCGGTGGCGCGGGTCGGTGGGCTCCTGCGCCTGGAAAACGAACACGGAGGCCGGATGCTGATCCTTTTGCCAGCGTACGGCGCCGCGAGCCGCCTGCAACAGTAGGTGGTGCATGCGGAAGGTGGTCAGGAATTCGGGCGAGACGATGGAGCTGCCCCGCGGGTCACGCCGGTCAGCGAGGAGCGACAGTTCCCGGAACATGAGGCCGTAGTAGATCTTGCCCATCCACAAGAACAGGGTGGTGGCGTCCAGGGCCGCAACCGCTTCGGGGCCCTCGGCGAAGGCGTCGCCCACGGCTTGTTCGATGCGGGACAAGTGTTCGTTGTTGCAGGTGCTGCAGCAGGGAATTTTCATCTGCTTGTACGGCATCAGGGTGCCGTTGAGCAGTGTGATCTTCTCGTTCCACAGGTCGCACCGCCGCAGCAGCCACTGGGGGAAGACATGCTCGTCGGTCCGGCCTCTGGCAAGGTCGACCCCGCACAGGAAGCATCGGTCCTGGGTGAGCGCCTGGTCGCGGTCCCACTGGTAGAGAAACCCAGGTATCTCATTCTGATCGTCGGTCTCTGACACGGGCCGACCCTAGACCAGTTGGCGAGCCTTACGGGCAGGGCGGCGGCGCGACCGGCCGCGCCAGACGGTTCAAGGCTGCCGGACACGTCGTGACAAGTGCCTTGAATCCTTGGCGTCCGTCCTACAGATTCGTATCCGCGACCCGAAGCTCAAGGGGCGCATCGCTACAGCCCTGCTCGATGCCGACAGCAACGCCGCGTCGAGCGGCAAGCTCCCCGCTCATCGATCCTTGGCCGGCTGCGAGCGAGGAGGGAGCTGAAGGAGCTCAGGGGCTGAAGGGGCTAACTCTTCAGCATCCCTTCAGAACTCCGCGAAGACATCGACGGCCGGGCCTCCGTGAGAGGAGCTCGGCCGTCAACGCGTCCAGCGGCAGTCTGCCGGGCCAGCGGGACGGGCACGGTAATCCCGGCGGAGTCTCGCGGCACTGTTCCATAATGCCACGCCGGTAGCGTTCTGGAGTAGATTCGCTTCCTCGCACTTTTTGCTCTGGTTATTGGGAACAGCGGCGGCCGGTCAGCCGGTTGTCCTCAACAACCAGAGCAAAGAAGTGAGTGAACACTCAGACACTGATCATGTTTCTGCTTCTCGGCGCCTCGGTCTCACTAAGGGCTGTCCCGTAACTGCTGGTCACGGGTGAGATGATCTCGCTGTGTCTGGTGTGATCACGGCGTCGGAGCCCTCCTGGATAGCCCCGTT
>NZ_JBEZND010000086.1:0-11822 GCF_040706415.1 Streptomyces sp. NPDC048106
AGCCGAGCGTGGGGGAGTCGGCGACCGACGACAACGCCGCAGATCGGCGTGCCGGACCCCGCGTCTGCGCCAAGATCCGCCGGACACCCCCTAGCACTTCGCCGCGGCCGGCCACACCGATCCCCGGCCCGGCGCGTCGTGCTGTCAGGGCTCCGCGACGGCCCCCGGGGCGGGGGTCGGCAGGTCGGGGCGCAGTTTTGTCCGGAGTTGTTCGAAGGCCGTCGGGGTCGGGCGCCGGGGCAGGAATGCGCTGATCCGGCGGGCGCAGTCCAGCGGGCTCGACTCGGTGGTGTCGCATTCGATGTCGTACAGGCCGTGCGCGTGGACGCGTTCGAACTGCCGCGCCGCCAGGCCCGCCGGGCGGTCACCGCGTGCCTGTTCGCGCCGCTGGAGTTCCTCCAGCGAACACCGCACGCCGACGAGTACGACGTCGGGAGCGGTGAAGAGTTCCAGGCAGTCCAGCAGGCGCCAGTCCTCGCTGAGGACATGGTCGACCACGACGTTGTTGCCGGCCGCGGCCATGCCTGCGACGGCCCGGTGGAAGCCCATCCACGTTCGCCGGAGCACCGCGGGCAGCTCTTCCGGGCTGATCTCCCGGCGTGTGCGCATCGCGTGGAAGGCGTCCACCGGCATGTGGAAGGACGGCTCGTCCAGGACCCGCAAGAGTTCCTTGGCGATGCTCGACTTGCCTGAACTGGACGTTCCGTTCAGGAAGATGATCAGTCCGGTCCGAGCGGCTCCGGGCACAGGGACTCCTCCGCTGTCGCCAATAAGGTCCGGACATCATCGCGCAGGTCGAGAAAGATCCGCACCCGGCCCCGCCTTCCCCTGACAAGATGTCAATCCGCCGACGACGTCGATCAGGAGAAGCTCCTATGTCCCGTAGCGGGAACGCGCCCGTGGAAGAGCGGATCGAGCTGGACGTTTCCGATCCGGCTCAACTCACGTCCCTGCGTGAGTGGATGCGGCATCAGCCGGATCTCCGGGTGGCGCTGGAGTCCGGGGCGCCGCAGCCGGGTGAACTCGGTGTGATCGACGTGTTGTCCGTGGTCGCCACCAGCAGCGGGCTGGTGGCCGCCATCAGGACGCTGCCCGACTTCATCCGCTCGCGACGCTCCGGCCTGCACATCGAGGCGACGGTCCGCGGGAAGCGCGTCACGCTGGACGCAACCAACGTCGACGAGGTGTTGCCACTCCTGGAGCGACTCCTCGATGACTGAGACCCGTCCGCCGCACGACTACGCGCGCTCGCGGGCGGTGCTGATCGGCACGTGGGACTACGCCCGGCTGCCGGCGGTGCCCGCGGCGCGCAACAGCCTTGAGCGGTTCAGCGGGCTTTTGACCGGGCCGTTGTGCGGGTGGCCGACGCGGCAAGTGCAGGTGCTGCGCAATGTCCCCCAGCGGGACAACCTGCCGGACAGGCTGATGGAGTGGTTCGGCGAGGCCACCGACGTCGCGCTGTTCTACTTCGTGGGGCACGGGCAGTTGCACGAGGACGAGTTGTGTCTCGCGCTGGGGAGTTCACCCCAATCGGGTCCCCGTCGCACCACGGTGGGGCTGCCCTTCTCCGACGTGCGCAAAGCGCTGCGCGAGTGTGACGCCCGGACCAAGATCGTGATCCTGGACTGCTGCTTCGCGGGGCAGGCGGCCGACTCCCGGCACAGCCTGGCGGACGGATCCGCCGAGGTCATCGACAAGACGCTGGGCACCGGCGCGTTCACGATGGCGGCCAGCGGCGCGTACCGCACGGCCTGGTTCGAGGCGGACGGGCACACCCCCGCGCCGCAGACGTACTTCACCAAGTACCTGGTGGACGTCATCGAGCAGGGTCTGCCCGGCCATCCGGAAGGGCTGCCGCTCGGTGCCGTGTTCACCGCCACGGCCGAGGCCCTGGCCCACGACCGCCGGCCGGAGCCGACCCGCTCCGTCCGGCATCACGCCGACCACTTCGTCATCGCCCGTAACGTCCATGAGCCCGCCGCGGTCCCGTCCGGGCCGCCGCCGCCCTCCCCGCCGCCTCCCGCGCGGCCGTCCGCGCCCGACTCCGCCGCGCGCCCCGAGGCGGCAACGGGCCGGGACCACTCGGCGACGGGCCGGCGCCGGTCCGCCACCGTCGCCGCGATCGTGGCGAGCTGCGCCGCGGTGGTCGCGGTGACCATCACCGCCGCCGTCCTGGCCTCGGCACACGGGCACGACCAGAAGGGCCCCGGCGAAGCGGGAGAATCCGCCACGCGGTCACCCACGGTGTCGGACTCCCCTTACTCCCCCTCTCCCTCCCCATCGGACTCCCCGACGCCCGCCCCCACTCGGCCGACGCCCACCCCGACACCGGACCCGACACCGAAGCCGACCCCGGCACCGGCGAGCGTGCGGCTGGTCGATCCCTGTCAGTTGCAGTTGAGCCAGGCCACCGTGACCGACTTCGACCTGCGCATGCCGGGTACGGACAGCAACTACAACACGAACGTCCACAAGGAGTGCGTCTGGGGCAATGGCGGGGTCGACATCTTCGGCATCGGCTTCACGACCAACCGCTACACCGCCGGGCCGATCTCCACCACGGTGGAGGGGCCCACCACAAGCTCGGCGCGCATCAACAGCGCCGGCATCTGCGTCATCAGCTGGCCCACGTCCTACGGCTCGGCCTTCGTCTACGCCGGGGTCGGTCCCGGCGAAGAGGAACACCAGTGCGACGGCAGCCAGGCCTGGGCGAACTCCGTGTACTCCAGCCTGCCCGACGCCTGACGGGCCCCCGCTGCCGGAGACCGGAGCGGGGGCCGGGACGGCTGCCGGGGTGAGGCGGACAGCCGCTGAAACCCGGGTCAGTCGGTCGCGGGAACCAGCGGCGTGGGCCCCTCCGGGGCCGGGGCGTCGCCGGCGGCGCTCACCGCTGCGGTGATCTCGTCCGCGGCCGCGGACGGCTGCGGCAGGACCAGGCCGATGACCAGGTACAGGGCGAGGGAGGTCACCAACGGCGTGGCGATGGTGAGGGTCTGATCGGTGCTGTCGAGGATGTACTTCACCAGGACGAAGCTCGCCAGGCCGCAGGCCCAGGAGATCAGCGCGGCGAGGGAGCCCCAGCGGCGGAACGCCGGGAGCAGGCCGAGCAGCATCGGGATGGAGATCGGACCCATCACCGCGGCGACCAGGGCGGTGATGATGCCGAGCGGTCCGCCGAAGTGGCTCGCCTCCATGGCGACCACCATGCTCACCGCGATGAAGGAGACCGTGCAGATCCGCGCGGCGAGCAGCCCGCTCTTGGCGCTGAGCGCCCGGCCCCGGCGGGCGACGGCCGGGATGATGTCCCGGACCACCACGGAGGCGATGGCGTTGGCGTCCGACGAGGCCATGGCCATGGTGTGCGAGAACATGCCGGCCAGCGTCAGACCGACCAGGCCGGCCGGGAGCAGGTTCTCGGCCATCAGCGCGTACACCTGCTGCGGGTTCGCGATGTGCGGCATCAGCACCGGACCGACGACGGACGGGAAGAGCAGCACCGCGGGCCAGATGAGGTAGAGGACCGCGGACAGGACGGCCGAGCGCTTGGCCGCCGGGGCGGACTCCGTGGCCATGTAGCGCTGGGCCAGGTTCCACATGCCGCCGTTGTACTCGAAGAGCTTGACGACCACGTACGCCGTGAGGAAGCCGGCCGTGTACGGCCCGACCAGCGGGTGGGTGTGGTCGGCGGGCAGCCGGTGCCAGATGGTGTTCAGTCCGGAGACGCCGCCCACGTGGTCCAGCGTGACGATCACCATGGAGATCCCGGCGACGCCCTGGATGACGAACTGGCCGAAGTCGGTCAGCGCGTCCGCCCACAGGCCGCCGACGGTGCAGTAGACCAGGGTGACGACGCCGGTGATCAGGATGCCGATGTTGAGCGAGACGCCGGTGAACACGTTCAGCAGGATGGCGACCGAGGCCCACTTGGCGGCGACGTCGAAGACCTTGAGCAGCGCGCCGCTCCAGGCCAGCGCCTGCTGGGTGGCGATGTTGTACCGGCGGGCCAGGTACTCCAGCGGTGAGGCGACGTTGTAGCGGCGGCGCAGTCGGTTCCAGCGCGGGGCGAACAGCCAGGCGCCGACGCCGGTCGCGAGCGCGAGCGGCAGGAACGCCCAGACGTAGATGGTGATGCCGTAGCTGTAGGCGACCGCCGCGTAGGCGACGAACACGGCGGCGCTGTATCCCGACATGTGGTGCGAGATGCCGGACAGCCACCAGGGCATCCGGCCGCCGCCGGTGAAGTAGTCGCTCACGTCACTGATCCGCTTGTGCGACCAGAGGCCTATGAACAGCATCACCACGAAGTAGCCGCCGAGGGCCACCCAGTCCGGCCAAGCCATGCGAACTCCTCGATGCCGACGGCCGTCGGCGGTAGCGAACGGTAGGGCGGTAGGTGCGCGGGGCCGTCGGCGGCACCGACGTGACCCGGACTCCATTTGCATGGACTGAAGCTCGACTTGACCAAGCCGTCTACGTATGTAGACTCAGTTCTCATCCATGCTTTTCAGCGCGCACGTTAGCCTGGCGTACAGGGGCGGTCAATGTTTCGGGAGGTTTTCGTTGACGCGACAGGGAGAGGGCGCCGCCTCCGGTGGGGCGGGGGCGCCATCCGCGGTCAGGCAGGCCCGAGTTGCCGGGGCGAGACGTCCGAACGGAAGTGGCAGGCATGACGGAGCCAGGTGACGGCGGCCGCGGGCCGGTGAAGTCGGCGGAGCGCACGGTCCAGATCATGGAACTGCTGTCGGCCTCCCCCGAACGGCTCACCCTGGCCCGGCTCCAGGAGCTCACCGGATACCCGCGCTCAAGCCTGTACGCGCTGCTGCGCACCCTGGTGGCGCTGAAGTGGATCGAGGTCGAGGAGGGCGGCGAGGCGGCCGGCTTCGGCATCGGCCCGCGCGCCCTGCTGTGCGGTACGGCGTACCTGGACCGGGACCCGGCCCTGCCGTACGCGGTGCGCCAGATCGAGCAGCTGCGCGCGGACGTCGGCTACACCACCCACTACGCCCGGCTGGACGGCTCGAACGTCATCTACCTGGCCACCCGTGAGGCCACGGACTCCCGCCGGCTGACCTCCCGCGTGGGCCGGCAGCTCCCGGCGCACGCGACGGCCCTCGGCAAGGCGCTGCTCGCCGACCTGACCCCGCAGGAGGTGGACGGGCTGCTGCCCGAGCAGCCCCTGGAGGCGCTCACCCCGCACACCGTCACCCGCCGGCCGGCCCTGCGGGAGGAGCTGGAACAGACGCGTACCCGCGGCTGGGCGCTGGAGAGCGAGCAGAACACCCCCGGGCTGTGCTGCGTCGCCGCGACGGTGTCGTACCGCATCCCGGCGACCGACGCGATCAGCTGCTCGGTCCCGCTCGACCACGCCACGGACCAGGAGATCGAACGGGTGGCGGAGGCCGTCACCCGGCACGCCGCGGCGCTGGCGGGGACGCTGCGCCGCGGCGGCATCCGCTGAGACCGAGGCAGGGCCCCGGAAAAGAGGCACGCCGAAGAGTCCCCCGGACCCGGCACACCCGGCCGGGGGACTCTTCGGCGCCTTCCGCGTGCCCCGCCGGGATCACCGGCGGGGCATCACCGCTCTCATCGGCCGGCGGCGGCCGGCCGGTGCCTCACCAGCGGGGCACCTTCTTCTCGTACGACGGGTCGATCCGCCGCATGTAGCCGGTGTCGTCGCGGTTGCGCAGCCCGCAGGACACGTACTGCTCGTGCAGGCGGGCCAGGGCGTCACGGTCGAGTTCGACGCCGAGGCCGGGGGCCGTGGGCACGGCGACGGAGCCGTCGCGGAACTCCAGGGCGCCCGCCACGACCACCTCCTCGCTCTTCCACGGCCAGTGGGTGTCGCAGGCGTACGTCAGGTTCGGCGTGGCCGCGGCCAGATGGGTCATCGCGGCGAGGCTGACGCCCAGGTGCGAGTTGGAGTGCATGGACAGGCCCAGGTCGAACGTGTCGCAGATCCCGGCGAGGACCTTCGAGCGCTGGAGGCCGCCCCAGTAGTGATGGTCGGAGAGGACGACCTGGACCGCGTCCAGGGCCACGGCGGGCTTGAGCTCGTCGAAGGCGACCACGCACATGTTCGTGGCGAGCGGCATGGGCGCCTCGCGGGCCACCCGGGCCATGCCCTCCTGCCCCGGCGTGGGGTCCTCCAGGTACTCCAGGACCCCGTCGAGCTCGCGGGCGACCATCAGGGAAGTCTCCACCGTCCAGGCGGCGTTGGGGTCGAGTCGCAGCGGCCGGTCGGGGAAGGCCTCGCGCAGGGCGCGGACCGCCTCGATCTCCTCCTCGGGCCGGAAGACGCCGCCCTTGAGCTTGATGGCCGAGAAGCCGTACTCGTCGATCATCCGGCGGGCCTGCGCGACGATGCCCTCGGGGTCGAGCGCCTCGCCCCAGGAGTCGGCCTCGTCGCCGGGATGCCCGGCCCACTTGTAGAACAGGTAGGCGCTGAAGGGGACTCGGTCCCGTACGGCGCCGCCGAGCAGGTCGGACACCGGCCGCCCGGCCGCCTTCCCCTGGATGTCCAGGCAGGCGACCTCGAACGGCGAGAAGACCCGGTCCACCGTGCTGCTGGTGGTGATCATGCCGGTGAGGCCGTGGCCGTCGCTGCCGGTGTCCCCGCCGAGCGCGGCCGCGACCACGCCGTACATCCGGCCCAGTCGGTGGACGTCCAGGCCCACCAGGGCGTCGGCGGCCTGCCGTAGCCGGCGCAGATGGCCCTCGTCGGCGTAGGTCTCGCCGAGGCCGGTGAGCCCCTGGTCCGTGTGGACCTCGAGGATGGCGCGCAGCGCGTACGGCTCGTGCACACCCACCGCGTTGAGCAGCGCGGGGTCGCGGAAGGCGACGGGGGTGACGGTGACGTCGGTGATGCGGATCGCGTCGCTCATCAGGCGATGTCCTCCACGAGGGCCAGGCCCGCGTCGGTGATCCGGCGCAGGGCGTCGAGGTGTTCGGGGGCCGGGTCGACGAGCGGGGGGCGCACCCCGCCGACGTCCAGGCCCTGTTGGCGCACGCCGGCCTTGACCAGCGAGACGGCGTAGCCCGGGACCAGGTCGCGCAGCGCCACGAGCGGGTGGAAGAACTCCCGCTGGAGCCGCTCCACCTTGGCCGTCTCGCCCTTCTCGACCGCCTGGTAGAAGGCGTTGGAGATCTCGGGGGCGAAGCAGAAGACGGCCGAGGAGTACAGGTCGACGCCGATGCCGCGGTACGCCGGGACGGTCACCTCGGCGGTGGGCATGCCGTTGAAGAACTGGAACTCCTTGCCGGTGCCCGCGAGTTCGTGCCGTACGGCGGTCACGACGCGGGACAGCCGGTCGAGGTCGCCGACGCCGTCCTTGAAGCCGACCACCTTGTCGTGGCGAGCCAGTTCGGCGGCGGTGGCGGGGTCGAAGCGGGCGTTGGACCGGTTGTAGACGATGACCGGCAGCGCGCTCGCGTCCGCGACCTCTCGCGCGTACGCGGCGAGTCCGGCCGCCGGGGCCTGGACCAGGTAGGGCGGCAGGAGGAGCAGGCCGTCCGCGCCCGCCTCCTGGGCGATGCGCGCGAACTGGCGGGCCAGGGGCAGCGGGCCGCCCGCGCCGGCGTACACCGGGACGCGGCCGGCCGCGGTCTCGACCGCGGTGCGCACCGCCTCGCCGTACTCGTCGGGGCTCAGGGCGTGGAACTCGCCCGTACCGCAGGCGACGAAGACACCGCCGGGGCCGGCGGCCAGGCCGCGACGCAGATGCTCGCCGAGCACCTCTTTGTCGACCTGCCCGGACGCCGCGAAGGGCGTCACCGGAAAGAACAGCACGCCGTCGAACATGGGCACTTGGCACTCCTCCGTCGTCTACATATGCAGACAGGCTCCACATTTGCGAACTTGTCTTTGAACTGTAAGACTCCCTCGGAGCACGGTCAAGACGGCCACGGATCCACCCGGCCGTCACGGAGCCGCCACGGAGGAGATGAGGCGAGTGAGTCAGCGCATCGTGATCACCGGAGCCGCGGGCGGGGTCGGCAGCCTGCTCCGTCCCCGACTGGCCCGTGCGGGCCGGACCCTGCGACTGCTCGACGTGGCGCCGGTGCCCGGCGCGGCCGAGGGCGAGGACGTGGAGACCGCCCGGTTGTCGGTGACGGATCTGCCGGCGATGTGCGAGGCCCTCGCCGGAGCCGACGCGGTGATCCACCTCGGCGGCCTCAGCGTCGAGGGGCCGTGGGAGGAGATCCTCGACATCAACATCAACGGCACCCGCACGGTCCTCGAAGCGGCCCGCCGGGCCGGCGTGCCCCGAGTGATCATCGCGAGCAGCAGCCACGCGGTGGGCTTCCACCCCCGGGACGGAGGCGAGGCGCCCGACTACCTCTTCCCCCGCCCCGACACGTACTACGGCGTGAGCAAGGTGGCCGCCGAGGCCCTGGGCAGCCTCTACCACGACCGCTACGGCCTGGACGTGGTCTGCGTCCGCATCGGCGGCTGCTTCGAAAGCCCCATCGCCACCCGCCAGTTGGCCACCTGGCTCTCCCCCGACGACTGTGCCCGCCTGATGGAGGCGCTGATCGCCGCGCCCTCACCCGGCTTCCGCGTGGTGTGGGGCGTCTCGGACAACACCCGCCGCTGGTTCTCCCTGGACGAGGCACGCGCCCTGGGCTACGAGCCCCAGGACGACGCCGAACGCTTCGCCGGTGAGCTCGAAGGCCGTCACGACCCGCTGGACGACATCTACCTGGGCGGCGCCTTCTGCTCGCCGGAACTCGACGCGGACGACGCGTAAGACCCGGACGAAGCGGACGACGCGGGCCCGGGCCCGGATCCGGATCCTGACCCGGGCGACCGATACCGCGCCCAGCTCAGTTACCTTCCAGGCAAAGCCCACCCCGACCGCCCCGTTCGACCCGGAGGTTCGACCGATGACCGACACCACGTCCGCCCCTCTGCGGGGCATCAGCCCGCGTACCGGTGAGCCCGTCGGGGACCCGGTCCCCGCCTCCACCGCGCAGGACGTCGACGCCGCGGTCCGCGCCGCCGCCCGCGCCTTCCCCGTCTGGTCCGCGCTGCCCGCCGCCGACCGGGCCAGGGCCCTGGAAGCCGCCGCCGACGCGCTGGACGCGGCCCGCGACCGGCTCGTCGCCGTCGCCGACGCGGAGACCGCGCTCGGCGAGGCCCGGCTGACCGGCGAGGTGGGCCGCACCAGTGGCCAGCTCCGCCTCTTCGCCGAGGTGCTGCGCGACGGCGGCCATGTGCAGGCCGTGCTCACCCCGGCCGACCCGGCCGCCGGACGTCCCGACATCCGCCGGATGCGGCAGGCCATCGGGCCGGTGGCGGTGTTCAGCGCCTCCAACTTCCCCTTCGCCTTCTCCGTGGCGGGCGGCGACACGGCCTCCGCCCTGGCCGCCGGCTGCCCGGTGGTCGTCAAGGCGCACGAGGGTCACCCGGCGACCTCGGCCGCGGTCGCGCAGGTCGTCGCCGAGGCGCTGCGCGACGCCGGCGCCCCCGACGGCGTCCTCGGCCTCGTCACCGGTTTCGAGGCCGGTGTCGCGCTGGTGAACCACCCGGCCGTCAAGGCCGCCGGCTTCACCGGCTCGCAGGCCGGCGGCCGGGCCCTGTACGACCTCGCCGCCGCCCGACCCGAGCCGATCCCGTTCTACGGCGAACTCGGCAGCGTCAACCCGGTGGTGGCCCTGCCGGGCGCCGCGGCCGAGCGCACCCGGGAAGTCGCCGAGGGGTACGCGCAGTCGCTCACCCTGGGCACCGGCCAGTTCTGCACCAACCCCGGTCTGCTGTTCGTCCCCGAGGGAAGTCCGCTGCCGGACGCCGTCGCCACCGCGGTCGGCGCCACCGCCACCGGTGCGATGCTGACGGCCCGGATCCGGGACGGCTACCAGGCCCGGGTCGCCGAACTGGACGAGGTCGCGGACCTCGCCCCGCTGGGCTCCGGCAGCGCGGGCGGCGACTCCTTCGCGGTGGCACCGCGCGTGTGGCTGCTGTCCCTGAAGTCCTTCGCGGACCGCGCGGACACCCTGGCCGAGGAGTGCTTCGGCCCGGCCGGCCTGGTGGTGACGTACCCGGACCTGGACTCGCTGGCCGAGGTCCTGGCGTCCCTGCCGGGCAGCCTGACCGGTTCGGTGCACGCCACGGCCGGTGAGGCACCGGCGGCCGCCCGGGTGGCGGCGGCACTGCGCCACCGCGTGGGCCGGCTCGTCCACAACGGCTGGCCGACCGGCGTCGCCGTCTGCTGGGCCATGCACCACGGCGGCCCCTGGCCGTCGACGACGGCCCCGCTGCACACCTCGGTGGGCGCCACCTCGATCGACCGCTGGCTGGTCCCGATCGCCTACCAGGACTGGCCGGACGAGCTGCTCCCGCCGGAGCTCCAGGACGCCAACCCGCTGGGCATCCCGCGCCGGGTGGGCTGACCCGGCCACGGGACCGGGCCGAGCCCGCGACGTCCGGCCCCTCCCGCGCCCTGTTCGCGGCCGAACACCTCGGCCGCGAACAGGGCGCCGCACCGGCCTCCCCGTGGGCGCGCGAATCACGTCAGCGGCGCGTCAGTCCGCCGTCAGCGGGGCCTGTCAGTCTTGTTCACGTGAACGGCACCCGGCAGCGACCGGGAGCCGGGAACGAGGAGAGGTGCCCGGAGTGGTTGATCGGGGACCAGCGAGCACGTCTCGAGGTCGGATCCTCAAGGGTCCACGCAGGTTCGAATCCTGCCCTCTCCGCCACACCGGACGGCCGGTCAGGCGCTGCGCCGGACCGGTCCGACGAGGGTGCCGGGGGCGACCGTGAACCTGCCCTCGGCGAACGAGGTGCCGGGGATCTCCCCGTCAGGGGCCCGCAGCGTGAACGACGCCTCGTCCGCGGGCGTGCCGGGACGCTGGTTCGGCACCTGGATGTCGAAGTGCACCGGGTGCCCCGGTCCGAAGGCCACCGCGGTCCTCTGGTCGCCGTAGTGCCCGGCGGTGCCGCCGGTCCGCGCGCCGTGGTGCCAGAACCGTACGTCGGTGGGCGAACCGGCGAGTTCGCACGGCTCGTAGCCGCGCGGGGCGGTCAGTGTCACGCGGTAGTGGCTGTGCCCTGAGCTGGCGGGCGCCTCAGTGATCGTGGCCGTGTGGTTGGCCGGACGGCAGGCCGAGGGGGCGGTCCTCGCGGCCGTCGCGGGTGCGGCCTGTGCGATTCCCCCGCAGGCGGTGACGGCCAGCGCGACCGCGGCGAAGGCGGCGGACGTGTGCTTCTTGCCCATGCGAACACTCCTTGTCGTGCTCAATGGCCCCGCGGGTGTTCGCCGTCAGGACCATGGTCGACAGGAGCCTGCCCCCGACCGCTCGCACGGAATGTCTCAGTATGGGTACGACTGACCGTCGCGGTGCCGCACGCGCGCTCCACGCGCAAGGTTCACCGTCCGAACCCTCCAGCGTGCCGCTGATCGAGATGCGCGTCGCGAGAACAGCCCCCAAGAATCGACGGAGGTACTGACGCCGACTGCAGAAAGGTGCCGATCATGCGCAGCAAGATCGTACGGACTCTGGTCGCCGGCATCGCCGCTGGCACGCTTGCCGGCGGAGCCGCGATGGCCTCCACGGGGACAGCCCTCGCGGTGCCGGCGAGCACCCACGCGACCGTCGCCAAGCATGCGTCCAGCCCCCGCCCCACGCCGACCCACAAGAAGTGCCCGAAGGGCGAGCACTTCACCAAGGCCAACGGCAAGTGGGGCTGCCACAAGAAGTGACCCCGAGCAGCCGGACCGACAGCAGCCTACCGGGTGGCCCTCCGGCTCGCTGTCCGAGGTGTACTTCAAGTCGTCGCCGACCGGGGTCAGTTCGATCTGGTGGGGGGCGGGGTCGCAGCCGGG
>NZ_JBEZND010000087.1:0-11596 GCF_040706415.1 Streptomyces sp. NPDC048106
GCGCCCCCCGCAGCCCCCCCCCCACCCGCCGGGCCCCCGGGGCCGCCGGGACGGGGGTGCCCGTCCCGGCGGCCCCGGCGGCTACAGGTGACTCGGTCACGGCGTCACTTCACCGCGACCTGGGAGATGTCCAGCACGCCGGTCCAGTCGCTGATGACGACGTTGCGGATGTCCTTGCCGACCAGGCGCTTGTAGACCGGGTGGAACAGCGGCACCACGAGGGCCTTGGCGCCGATCTTCCGGTCCAGGGCGCCCCAGCGCGCGGCGGCCGCGTCGAGGTCGGTCAGCTTGTTGATCGCGTCGATCTCGTCGTTGACCGACGGGTCGTCGAGCCGGCTGGCGTTGAAGTTGGCGCCGTTCTCGACGATCTGCCGGCCGTCGAAGATCGGGGCGAGGAAGGGGCCGCCGGAGGGCCAGTCGGCGCCCCAGCCGGCCAGGAAGAAGCCGGGCTCGGTCTTCACGCTGTGGACGGTGTCCCGGTAGTCGTTGTCCTCCAGGCCCTGGAGCCTGACCGTGATGCCGGCCTTCTTGAGGGCGTCCTGGAGGGCGGTGGCGATCTCCGGGCTGGTCGAGAAGTCCTTGGCGTTGGAGTGCGTCAGGGTGACGGTGAGCCCGTTCTTGTAGCCGGCCTGCGCCAGCAGTTCCCTGGCCTTCGCCGGGTTGCCGGACGCGCCCGCCGGGAACGGGTCGTAGGGCGTGTATCCGAAGGACTTCTGGTTCGGCAGGAAGGTCGTGGCGGGCTCGGCGAGCGCGCTGCCGCCGGCCGCGTTGACCACCGAGGAGCGGTCGACGGCGTAGGCGATGGCCTCGCGCACCTTGGGGTTGTCGAACGGCTTCACGGTGGGGTTGAACGCGATGTAGTTCGTGTAGCCGAAGTGGCCGGTGCCCACGCGCGCGGCCAGCGCCTTGTCGCCGGTCACCTTGGCGAGTTCGGCCGGGCCGAGGTTGGTGTCCGTGGTGACGGCGGCGGCGTCCGCGCCCTGGGAGGCGGACAGCCGCTGGTCGATCACCGAGGAGTCGAGGCCGGAGCGGACCTCGATGGTGTCCGGGTAGGCCTTGCGCTGGTCGTCGGTGGCCGGGGACCAGTGGGGGTTGCGCTTGAGCAGCACGTGCTCGCCGTCGTTCTCGTTCTTCACGACCTCGTAGGGGCCGGACGAGACGGGGTGCTCCTCGTACTTGGTGCCGGTGTCCTTGGCCTTCGGCACGGGCGCGAACTGCGTCTGGGTGGCGAGGAAGGGGAACTCGCCCTCGGGCTTGACCAGATGGAAGACGAGTGTGCGCTCGTCCGGCGTCTCGATCGCCGACAGGCCCTTCTTGTCCTTGTACGGCCCCTGGTAGTCCGCCGCGCCGACCAGCCAGTCCCGCAGGTAGGGGGCGCCGCCGGAGAGTTCGGGGGCGAAGGAGCGCTCGATGCCGTACTTGACGTCGGCCGAGGTGATCGGGGTGCCGTCCTCGTACTTCAGGCCCTTCTTCAGGGTGTACGTCCACACGGTCGCGTCCTTGTTGGGACGCCCGGTGTCGGTGGCGAGGTCGGGCACGACCTTGGCGCCGGCCGCGCCGTTCGCCCGGTTGCGCGTCGTGAGGGTGCGGAAGACCAGCGAGGGGACGTTTCCGCCGCCGGAGGTGTACAGCCGCGCGGGGTCGAAGTCGGTCTGCGGCTCGGAGTTCAGGACCGTGAGCGTGCCGCCCTTGTGGGGCGTGGAGTCGCCTCCGGAGCCCTTCGCACCGCTGTCCTTCGGGCCGCAGGCGGCGGCGCCCGCTGCCACGACCAGGCTGACGGATGCCGCTGCCACGCGGCGCGCTATGACGGACGGTTGACGCATCGGGATGACGACCTCTCGGGAACGATTCGAGGGTTTCTCGAAAAGTGAGACAGACGGACGAAGGGTGAGACGTCCATGGACAGACGTCGGCCCCGGCGTCGGGTCGTCGAAGAATCCGTGACCGAGCCGCGGTCGGAGAACGACCGGGGCCACGGACGGAGAGAAAGGAGAAAGGTCGCGACGCGAACGCCAGGGGCGGCGTCAGCGACAGTGGACGTCGGCCACGCAGAGCGCGGTCACGCCGATCAGCGCCAGCTCGATGGCGGCGCTGTCGGAGACGGCATGGCTAGACCACATGCGCAGAAATATGAACGAACTTACGACTCATGTCAATGTGACATAAGCGCCGATTGTCAACTCCTGGGATAGGGCCAGGCGTTGGGCAGACAGTGGATCCCGTCGTGGTCGAGGAACTTGGTCTGCTGCTGCATGACCGGCGCGAGTTCGCCGTCCTTCTCGCAGGTGACGTGATTGTGGCCGAGCCGGTGGCCGACTTCATGGTTGATCAGCATTTGCCGGTACATGTGGATTTTGTCGCCGTATGTCTTGCTGCCCTGAGCCCATCGGTACGCGTTGATCATCACGCGCTGGGTGGCGGCCGAGTCGCAGGAGACGTTGTCCTCCGTGGTGTCCAGGCCCGACTTGGCGCACCAGGTGGCGGTGGTGCCGGGGCTGGCCAGGGTGATCACGAAGTCGGGTGTCCCGGAGGAGACCCGCTCGAAGGTGCGGGTGCCGCCGTGCCCCCAACTCCGGTCGTCGTTCAGCGTCTTCTGCACGGCCGCGGCGAACAGCGCGCCGTCCAGGCCGAGTCCCTGCTCGATGTCGACCCGGTAGCGGTACTTCCGGCCCGTGCCGGGCGCCTTGTCGGTCCCGGGGACGGTGTCGAACTTCCCGGACGCCTTGAGGGTGGCGCTCAGCGGATACGTGCGGTCCATCTTCTGCTCGTACGTCAGCGGCACCGCGCTCGGCTTCACGGAGGGCCGGGCACCCACGCCGGCACCCTGGTCCGGCACGGCCCGCCCCGGCTCCGCGCCACCGTCGCGCCCCTCGGTCACCTGACCTGCGACGACCACCGCGAGCACGGTGGTGACGGCGGCCGCGGCGATACCGGTGAAGGCCCGCCCTTTGCCGCCGCGCTGCGCGGGCAGGGACGCCTTGTCCGCACCGGACTCCTCGGCCTCCGGCTCCGGTTCCCGCTCCGGGTCCTCGGCCGGCCGCTCCTTCGTGCGGGCGCCGCCGGGTCCGCCGCCGCCGTCGCGGCCGTGGTCGAAGGCGTCCAGGTAGTCCTGCCGGGGACCGCGCACGGCGGCGCCGCCCGGCCCTGCCCCCGGACCCGGCTGCCGCTGCCGGGGCAGCACGACCTGGTGCGCGCCCGTATCGGACCCGGGCCGCCCCGGGAACTCCCCCCAGCCGCCCCCGGGTTCACGCTGCTCGGGGTGCCCGCCACGAGCGGCGGCCCCGCCGGGGCCACCCGGCACGC
The DNA here is from genome assembly GCF_040706415.1 of Streptomyces sp. NPDC048106. NCBI lineage: Bacteria > Bacillati > Actinomycetota > Actinomycetes > Kitasatosporales > Streptomycetaceae > Streptomyces > Streptomyces sp. NPDC048106. The sequence continues at coordinate 3,304 of NZ_JBEZND010000087.1, forward strand.
CGTGCGCGGGAGTCCCCCCGGCGGGCCTCGGAACACCACGGGCCGGAGTGCCGTCCGGCAGCCGCGGAACCCCACGAGCCGGAGTACCGTCCGGCAGCCGCGGAACACCACGGGCGGGGGTCCCGTCGGGCGCGCGCGGAACACCACGGGCGGGGGTCCCGTCGGGCGCGCGCGGAACACCACGGCCCGGCGCACCGGCCGGACGACCCGGCGCACCACCGCCCGACGCACCGGCCGGACGACCCGGCGCACCACCGCCCGACGCACCGGCCGGACGGCCCGGCGCACCACCGCCCGGCGCCCCCTCCGGGAGTCCCGGCACGTCGCGACCGGGCGCGCCCCGCTCGCTCTTCGCCGCTATCTCCGGACCCGCGTCCTTCGCGGCCGGCTTGGCCGGTCCTCGGCGGCTGTGGCGTCCCACGGTGTGCTTCAGCTCCCCGCTCGCGTACCGTCGGCGGCTTCCCCGCCGCCCGTGTCCGTACTGTCGTCGCCGTCCCCGGTCTGCGCCAGCAGCTCCCGGAAGGCCCGCGCCACCACGTCCGGGTACTCCATCATCGCCACGTGCCCGGCGTCGGGCAGGGACAGCAGCCGGGAGTCGCGGAAGGAGCGGGCGGCCTTGGCGGCCATGCGGTAGCCGACGAGCTGGTCGCGGCCGCCGTAGACGAGCAGGGTCGGCGCGAGCACCCGCTCGGCCTGCCGCCACAGCCCGTGCTGCCCGCCGAGCGTGTACGCGTTGACGATGCCGCGCGCGGAGCGGGCCATCGCGTCCCAGAAGTACGGCAGCCGCAACCGCCGCTCCAGCTCCTCGACGGCCTGCCGGAAGGCCTCCGGCGACACCCGGCCGGGATCGCCGTAGCAGAGCCCCATGACCCCGCGCACCCGCTGCTCGGCCGTCCACTCCCTGGTGAGCCGGGTGAACAGGGCCGCGATGCCGGGCACGCCGAGCAGTCCGGTCGGCACCGCGGAGCGCTGGATCCGCAGCTCCGGCAGCGCGGGCGAGATCAGCATGAGGGTGCGCACCAGGTCGGGGCGCACGGCGGCCACGCGGGTGCTGACCGCGCCGCCGAGCGAGTTGCCGACGAGGTGGACGGGACCCCGTCCGGCCGCGTCCAGGTAGCGGATGACGGCCCGCGCGTGCCCGGTGACCGAATAGTCGCCGTCGTCCGGGGGCGGGGAGTCGCCGAAGCCCGGCAGGTCGAGCGCCTCGCCCGCCACGACGCCGTCCAGCGCGGCCATCAGGTCCGACCAGTTCTGCGAGGAGCCGCCGAGCCCGTGGACATACAGGGCGCGCGGCAGGTCCTCGCGCGCCGGTGGCCGGTAGCGCACCGACAAGGTGACCCCCGGCAGACCCACCGTCCGCAGCCGCTCCCCCTCGCCGACCCGGACCGGCGCCACCCGGGGAAGGACACTGGCGGCCGGCGCGGAGGGCGACTCGGTGGAAGACATGCGGGCAATGTTACGAGGTGATCACACGGGGGTTCGTGTGTTCGCCGTCACAGAATGAGCCGTTCTGCCGGGGGCAACCGGTGGGCGAAACGGACGCGCACGCCGTGGCATCCGGATCGGCCGTCTCCTAGGCTCGTACAGAGGGCACCCGCGTGTGGCCCCTGCTGTTCCCAGGGACGTTCGTAGGAAGGGAGCCCATCATGGCCAAGGATCCCACCGAGCCCGAATCCATCGAGGAACTGGACGACGACACCCCCGAGCTGGGCGTCGAGGACCCGGTAGTGGACACCGTCGAGCAGCAGGCCGACATCCGGCCCGAGCGCGACGACACCGTGACGGCGGAGAAGAAGGACCGGGCGAACGAGGCGGATCTACTCGAACAGGCACGCGTGGTCGCGATCGACGAGGACGACTACCGCTGATCACCCGTGCGGCTCGGCTTTCGCCGTCGTCCGGTACATGAAATTCTGCGTTCGCACCGCGCACACCACGGTTACCGAAAAGTACGATGGCCGCGCGGTCGACACCGCATGTGGACGACATTGGGAGGCGGCGTGACAGCCATCGAGCAAACTGAGGCAGCACGCCCGCGCGGCACCCGGCTGCCGCGCCGAGCCCGACGGAACCAACTCCTGGGCGCGGCCCAGGAGGTCTTCGTCGCTCAGGGCTACCACGCCGCGGCGATGGACGACATCGCCGAGCGGGCCGGCGTCAGCAAGCCGGTGCTCTACCAGCACTTCCCGGGCAAGCTCGACCTCTACCTCGCGCTGCTGGACCAGCACTGCGAGGCGCTGATCCAGTCCGTGCGCACCGCGCTGGCGTCGACGAACGACAACAAGCACCGCGTGCGGGCGACCATGGACGCCTACTTCGCCTACGTGGAGGACGACGGCGGCGCCTTCCGGCTGGTCTTCGAGTCGGACCTGACGAACGAGCCCGCGGTGCGCGAGCGCGTCGACAAGGTGACGAACGAGTGCGCCGCGGCGATCTGCGACGTCATCGCCGAGGACACCGGTCTCTCCCGCGCGGAGTCCATGCTGCTCGCCTCCGGCCTCGGCGGACTCGCCCAGGTGGTGGCCCGCTCCTGGCTGCACAGCGACCGCAGCGTGCCGCGCGACCAGGCGGTGCAGCTCCTCGCCTCGCTCGCCTGGCGCGGCATCGCGGGCTTCCCGCTGCACGGCAATGAGCACCACTGAGTTTCCTCGCCGCGTTCATTCCCGGGAGCTGTTCGCTCTTGGCGTTCCGGCCCGCAGCGTGCACGTCCCCTCACCGGGCTAATGTGTGCTGGTACGGCGCGGGAGATCGCGCACATCACTGACCGTCGGAGGGACAAAGCCGTGGAGGTCAAGATCGGCGTGCAGCACGCGCCCCGCGAGATCGTTCTGGAGAGCGTTCAGAGCGTCGAGGAGGTCGAGCGCCTGGTGTCCGACGCGCTGGCCGGGAAGACGCAGCTGCTGACCCTCGAGGACGAGAAGGGCCGCAAGGTCATGGTGCCGACGGACCGGCTGGCGTACGTGGAACTCGGCGCGCCGACGGTGCGCAAGGTGGGCTTCGGCGCGCTCTGAGCAGGCCATGGCAAGGGCCCGGCGGCACTCGGCCGCCGGGCCCTTGCGCTGGGGTGGCGCGCACAGAGACGACACAACTCCTCCATAGCGGAGGATTGCGGTCCGCAGGTCACGGGTAAGACGGGCTACGACCGTTCAAGGCAGACCGGCCGTGGGAGGGACCCCCGTCATGATCCTGGAAGCACTCGGCGCCGCCGTGCTCGGTCTCCTGCTCGCGTGGGCGGCGACCGTCCGCCTCGCCCACCGCCTCCCGGCCCGCCCCCTGGTCCACGCGACCGGCACCGCGGGCGCCCTCCTGGGCGCCTTCGTCACCCACAGCGCCCTGGGCTCCGGCTTCAGCCTGGTGCCCTTCCTGGGCGCGGCGATCATCTCGGCCGCTTCGCTGTCCCTGCTGCTGCGCCCGTCGAGGGCCCGCCGCTCGGTGACCGCGTAGGCGGCGCCCCGAAAGGGGCGCCCCCGCCGCTCAGGCCGCGAGGCCCAGCGCCGCCATCCGCTTGGTGTGCGCCTCGGTGATCCGGGTGAACATCCGCCCCACCTCGGCGAGATCGAACCCGTCGGCCACCCCTCCCACGAGCATCGTGGACAGCGCGTCCCGGTCCGCCACCACCCGCTGCGACTGCGACAGAGCCTCGCCCATCAGCCGCCGCGCCCACAGCGCGAGCCGGCCCCCGACCCGCGGATCGGCGTCGATCGCGGCCCGCACCTTCTCCACCGCGAACTCCGCGTGCCCGGTGTCGTCCAGCACCGCGAGCACCAGCTCCCGCGTGTCGGTGTCGAGCCGGGCCGCCACCTCCCGGTAGAAGTCGCTCGCGATCGAGTCGCCGACGTACGCCTTGACCAGCCCCTCCAGCCAGTCCGAAGGCGCCGTCTGCCGGTGGAAACCGTCGAGCGCGGCGACGAAGGGATCCATGGCCGCCGTGGGCTCCTCGCCGATCTCCGTCAGCCGGTCCCGCAGCCGCTCGAAGTGATGGAATTCGGCCGACGCCATCTTCGCCAGCTCCGCCTTGTCCGCGAGGGTCGGCGCGAGCTTCGCGTCCTCCGCGAGCCGCTCGAACGCCGCGAGCTCTCCATAGGCGAGCGCCCCGAGCAGATCGACGACGGCGGCGCGATAGTGCGGCTCGGCGGCGGCCTGCGCCCAGTCCTGCGCGGCGACACCGGTCGGTTCGGGGGCGGCGGACGCGTTCTCAGGCTTGTCAGAGCTAGTCATGAGGCGCACAATAGCCCGCTCGGCGCCGCCCTCAAGCCCCCGGCCGATCACTGTGACCACGACTACGTGACCAATTCGGCCATCGCATGTGCGCGAATCCGGGGTATGGTGGTAATGCGCCTGCTGAGTGCGTCGGTGGTATTCGACGTGCCCCGACAGGGCGCACGCATGAGGATGCCCGGTCGGTGGCCCGATCGGCTCCGACCCGACAGACCTCCGCGGCCGTACGGCTCAGTACGTACACCGACCGGAGGGACACCCTCAGCGGTACGAGCGCTAGAGCGTCGGCAGAGGTCCCCTGCCTACGGCTTGCCTGGACAGGTTCGCCCGTACGGCAGCCGACGTCCCCGGCACGGTCAGTCATGACCCCCGCGCTCGCCTCGCACCGCGCCACACAGAAGAGGCAGCACCCTGACTACGACGTTTCGAGACCTGGGGATTCTTTCCGAGACCGCCGAGGCCCTGGAGGCCGTCGGCATCGTCAATCCCTTCCCCATCCAGGAGATGACGCTCCCCGTCGCCCTTTCCGGCACGGACGTCATCGGCCAGGCCAAGACCGGCACCGGCAAGACGCTGGGCTTCGGCCTCCCGATCCTCGAACGCGTGACCGTCCCCGCCGATGTCGAGGCCGGACGCGCCACCCCCGAGGACCTCACCGACGCCCCGCAGGCGCTCGTCGTCGTCCCCACCCGCGAGCTGTGCACGCAGGTCACCAACGACCTCCAGACGGCCGGCAAGGTCCGCAACGTGCGCGTGCTGGCGATCTACGGCGGCCGGGCCTACGAGCCCCAGGTCGAGGCCCTGAAGAAGGGCGTCGACGTGATCGTCGGCACCCCGGGCCGCCTGCTCGACCTCGCGGGCCAGAAGAAGCTCGACCTGAAGCACGTCAAGTGCCTGGTCCTCGACGAGGCCGACGAGATGCTCGACCTGGGCTTCCTGCCCGACGTCGAGAAGATCATCGACATGCTCCCGGCCAAGCGCCAGACCATGCTGTTCTCGGCGACCATGCCGGGCGCGGTCATCGGTCTCGCCCGCCGCTACATGTCCCGGCCCACCCACATCCGCGCCACCGCGCCGGACGACGAGGGCGCGACGGTCGCGAACATCAAGCAGTTCGTCTACCGCGCCCACAACATGGACAAGCCGGAGATGGTCGCCCGCATACTGCAGGCCGAGGGCCGCGGACTGGCGATGATCTTCTGCCGGACCAAGCGCACGGCGGCCGACATCGCCGAGCAGCTCCAGCACCGCGGCTTCGCCTCCGGCGCGGTCCACGGCGACCTCGGCCAGGGCGCCCGCGAGCAGGCGCTGCGCGCGTTCCGCAACGGCAAGGTCGACGTCCTGGTCTGCACCGACGTGGCCGCCCGCGGTATCGACGTCGAGGGCGTGACCCACGTCATCAACTACCAGTCCCCCGAGGACGAGAAGACGTACCTGCACCGGGTCGGCCGCACCGGCCGCGCGGGCGCCAAGGGTACGGCAATCACGTTCGTGGACTGGGACGACATCCCGCGCTGGCAGCTGATCAACAAGGCGCTGGAGCTGGACTTCAACGACCCGGCGGAGACGTACTCCAGCTCCCCGCACCTCTTCTCCGACCTCGGCATCCCCGCGGGCACCAAGGGCATCCTGCCGCGCTCGGAGCGGACCCGTGCCGGTCTGGCCGCGGAGGAGCTGGAGGACCTGGGCGAGACCGGTGGGCGCGGCGCCCACGGCCGTGGCCGCGGTGGTCGAAACGACCGGCACGACCGGCACGACCGTGCGGACTCCCACGCCGAGCAGGAGCGTCCGGCGCGCACCCCGCGCCGTCGGCGCCGTACCCGGGGCGGTGCCCCGCTGGACGGAGCCACGCCGGCGCCGGCCGCCGAGTCCACGGCCGTGGAGGAGTCGGCGACGCGCACCCCGCGCCGTCGTCGCCGCACCCGCGGCGGCGCTCAGGCTCCGGCCGCGGCGACGCCGACCGCCGAGGTGACCACCGAGAAGCCGCAGGAGGCGCCCGTCGCCGCCCCGGCCCCCGTCACGACGGAGGCGCCGGAGGTCACGGAGGTCGCTGAGGTCACGGAGGTCGCCGAGAAGCCGCGTCGCCGTCGTACGCGCAAGGCCGCGGAGCCCGTGGCGGCGCAGCCGGTGGAGACGGTGGAGACCACCGTCGTGGAAACTCCGGCCCCGGTCGCGGCCGTGGCCGTGGAGTCCGAGCCGGAGCCGGAGGCCAAGCCGCGCCGCCGCACCCGCAAGGCGGCCGAGCCGGCCGCCGAGGCGGCGGTGGAGACGGCCGAGGCCGCCGAGGCCAAGCCCCGTCGCCGCACCCGCAAGGCAGCCGAGGCACCTGCGGTCACCGCCGAGGCCCCCGAGGCCGAGGCCAAGCCGCGGCGCACCCGCAAGGCCGCCGCCGCCAAGCCGGAGGCCGACGCCCCCGAGGCCGAGGCCGAGGCCGAGGTCAAGCCCCGCCGGACCCGCAAGACCGCCGCGGCGGCCGTGGAGGCCGTCGAGACGGCCGAGGGTACGGAGGCCGCGCCGCGCCGTCGCACGCGCAAGGCCGCGGAGCCGGCCCCCGAGGCCACGGCGGAGGAGGCCGCTCCGGCGACCAAGCCGCGCCGTACGCGCAAGGCGACCGTCGCGGAGGCCGACGCCCCCGAGGCGGAAACCAAGCCGCGGCGCACCCGCAAGACCGCCGCCGCCAAGCCGGAGGCCGACGCCCCCGAGGCCGAGGCCGAGGTCAAGCCCCGCCGCACCCGCAAGACCGCGGCGACCGCCGAGGCCGCCGAGGTCACGGAGGCCAAGCCGCGCCGCACCCGGAAGACCGCCGCTGCCGCGGAGCCGGTCGACGGGGCCGAGCCCGCCGCTCCGAAGGTCCGGCGGACCCGTAAGGCCGTCGCCGAGACGGCCACCGCGGAGATCCCGGCGCAGGCCACCGACGAGCCGGAGACGAAGCCGCGCCGCCGCACCCGCAAGGCGACGGCGGCCGGTCAGGCCCCGGACGCCTGACCCGGCGGCACCGCAGCGTCCATGACGGCCCGGTCCACCTCGGTGGACCGGGCCGTCGGCGTATGCCGGACCCCTGCGGCTAACCTCTCCCCATGAGCAGGCCCGACACCTTCGTTCCGCCCCCCGGCGCCCGTGCGTACGCGCTGCGCACCGCGCGCGGGGAGTTCGCCGTCGTCGACGCTCCGGTGGCCGAGGGGGTCGAGGCGAAGGGGGTCGTGCTGCTGCTGCCCGGGTTCACCGGCAGCAAGGAGGACTTCAACGCGCTGCACGTGCCGTTGGCCGGGCGCGGATACCGGACCGTGGCCGTGGACGGACGCGGGCAGTTCGAGTCGGACGGGCCCGACGCCGACGAATCGGCGTACACGCAGGGCGAGTTGGCGGCGGACGTGCTGGCACAGGCCGCGGCGCTCGGCGAGCCGGTGCATCTGCTGGGGCACTCCTTCGGCGGGCAGGTCGCCCGCGCGGCCGTCCTGCGGGACCGGACGCCCTTCCGGTCGCTGACCCTGATGTCGTCGGGGCCGGCGCGGATCTCCGACGCCCAGCGAGAGCGCGTGCGGCTGCTGCGGGACACCCTCGCCGTGCTGACGATGGCCCAGGTCTGGGACGCGATGCGGGAGATGGATGCGCCCGAGCAGACCGGGACGCCCGCGCCGGGCGACGCCCCCGGCGTCCAGGAGGACATGCGGCGCCGCTGGATGGGCACGAAGCCGGCGCAACTCCTCGCCGCCGGGCGCCAGTTGGCTACGGAGCCGGACCGGGTCGCGGAACTGGCCGCCGTGCCACTGCCGTTCCACGTCGTGTCGGGGGCCTCCGACGACACCTGGCCGGTGCCCCTGCTGGACGACATGGCGAAACGGCTCGGCGCGCGCCGGACGGTCATCGCCGGCACCGGGCACTCCCCCAACACCGAGCGCCCCCTGGAAACCGCCGACGCCCTCGCCGGCTTCTGGGACGCGGTCGGCGAGGCTCGCTCGTGACGCGGTAGGCGAGGCCCGCTAGGGGGTGTCCGGCGGATCTTGGTGGAGGGAAGTCACGGCACGGTTTTGACCCAGGTGAGCGGGGTCTGGTGCGTCGAGACGCAAGGCGGAGG
>NZ_JBEZND010000088.1:0-10969 GCF_040706415.1 Streptomyces sp. NPDC048106
TGAACGGGGCTATCCAGGAGGGCTCCGACGCCGTGATCACACCAGACACAGCGAGATCATCTCACCCGTGACCAGCAGTTACGGGACAGCCCTTAATATGCTCACTTTCTTCGCTTGTTCGATCGCGAAATGACACAGAGCGGAACCAGGGAGTGCCTTGCAGTCATCACAAAGGGCCTTGATCCAGGTGCCGTGTTGGTCGCCGTGGAAGCGGGCGCGTCCGGGCTCACCACAGGCTTCGCAGGTCTTCTCCGCCTCGAGTTCCGCGGCTTCGGCGAGGCGGCCGGCGTTGTCGGCCCAGGTGTCTTCGAACTCGCCGTCGTCGCACCGGTCCGTGACGCTCTCCTCGCCGGTGCCTTCTTCGAAGACTCGGCCCCTTCAGCCCCTTCGATCCCTCGCGGGTCTCAGGCGGCAGGCTCGTGACCAGGTGGTTTCCCGGCCCGGTCCTGCCGCGCAAGCGGTGTAGCCCGGTGGTGCTGGAGACCATCGCCCACCGGGCTACACCCGAAGGATCAGCTTTCGTCGTCGTCGGAGATCGTCACCAGGGAGTGCGGCGCGGTCTTGAGTGCGCAGTCCCGGATGTGCTCGGGCAGGGAGCTGAAGGCCTCCGGATCGTAGGGGTAGTTGTTGTAAAGCACGGCGAGGAAGGCTTCCAGAGTGTCCTCGCGATCCGGCTCCGCCCATCCCGTGCGCTCTGCGATGCGGCGCCCGACGACATGGCTGATGCCGACGTACGGCTTGCCGTCGGCCCGCTCGTTCCTGCCGATCAGACCGTCGAGGTGTTCCTTGGCCTTTGGGGTGACAAACGCCTCGACGTCCTTGTAGGTGCGTGCCTGGAGATAGGTGCGGATCCGGTCGGGGGAGATGCGGTTGTCCTGCAGGTGCGCCACGGTCGTTCCGATCATCAGGTGGAAGTGCTCCAGCGCGTCGGTCAGCCGGTACAGCGCGATCCGCGCCCATTCTGCGTAGGTGTCGGCGTGGTAGCCGTGCATCAGTACGTCGCAGAAGTAGCGGTTGATCTCGCTGATGTGGTGACGCACGAGAAGCGGGAGTTCCACAGGCAGCGGATCGTCGGCCTTGAGCTTGTCGGGCACGAACTCCTCGTGCTCGATGCGGCCGAGGTGCTCCAGACGCTCACGCCGAACGTCGGCCAGATGCGCCGCATACGGGCGGCGGCCGTCCGCCTCCCGGCGGATCTTCGCTGTCTGCTTGTCACGGTGGTTGGGATTCATGACGCTCGTGTCCCTTCGCGGCGCGCACGCTGTCCCGTGACCTGGTGCGCGTCGAGGTACGAGCCAGCACCAATGATCTGCGTCGCTGCCCTGCCACTTTCGGCGTTTGACCGCGTGTCCCGCTCACGGGGCAGAGCACGCTGGAGCCGGGGCCGACGCAGACGGCGGCCCGCACTGAGTAACGAGCCAGTACTCGTGGCGTCACGCCCGCGAAGCGAGAGCCTTGCCGGTGTGATGACGACACGTCCGATCGGGTACGGACGGTGCCGTTCGGAATGTCGGACACCATTGAGCGCTGCGGGGCGGCGTAATGTCCCGGTTGACGCAGACGCGGAGACCGGCTGCCGGTCGAAGGGCCCACCCCGGACGGGCCCGCCACGGGCCAAAGGGTGCGATACCCAGTCTCCTCGCGACAGCGCCACACCTATGACGGCTTTCCCCTTGTGCTGACCGGGCAGCGAACAACACCAGGGAGACCTACGTCCGCGACAAGGCCCATCGCGCCGCCTGTCGCCAGCTGTTCGGCCTGTCCCACAACGATCTGAATCCGGTACTCGACCGCAGTGGCCGGATCGTCCTGGACACCCCGGACGAGGGGCAGCAGGCCTTCCAGGCGATGCTGCACACCTGCCTGTTCAGCCGCGATCGCGAGCACCCCTTTGACCGTATGGAGGGCCGGAGCTTTCCCGACCTCCTGCTCTACTTCGGCGGCCTCAGCCCTCGGCCGGATCGCCTCGTCCTTCGGCTGAGCTGCGCCGCCCGCATCGCCCGCTTCCTGCTGCCCACCCAGCGCACCGACAACGACGGCACGATCGAGCTCACCGGCCTGCCCGGACTGAGGCTGGAGTCGGTCGGCAAGCGCAGCCTCGTCCTGCGCCACCTGCCAACCGGCTCGCGCCTCGAACTCCTCGATACCAGCGGCCAGTTGGGCCTATGGGATCTTGCTCTGTTGGACGAGTCGTTCGAGCGGCAGCTCCTCAAGAACGCCCCACTGCTCACGCCCACCGAGACGAATCTCGCCCAATACTGGACCCCCGCCGCCTGCACACCCCTGCGCAGCGCCCTGCTGACGCGGGCGTACCTGTGGTGGAGCTGCTGGGGCCATGAAGGCGCCACCACCCCAGCTCACCGGCCTGATGGCCGGTACTGCGTGCGCTGGGCGAAAGGCCGCACCACCGACGAGATCGGCGAGCTTCTCACGGACTCACCCATCGCCATCACCGGCTCCACCTACACCCCACCGGCTGCCCGGGGCGACCGGGGGGTACTGCGCCTGAATGACGGCCTGGTCGAGCTCGACGGCCCGGGCACACACCCAGACGGCGGGTATGGCTTTGTTCACGAGTTTCGACAGCAGTTGTTCACCCTCCTGGGAGGCAGGCGGATCGGCCCCGAGGCCATGTTCATGAGAACGGGAGGCACCATGTCGTCCGGCCTCCTTGGGGTCGCCGCGCCCCGTCCCGCTGGTCACGGCCCTTCCGCCAACCGTTGGATCGTCCTCCAACGCGGGGCGTCGTCATCAGGAGCGTCCGGAGACGCGAAGTGGAAGGGCACGCGAAGGTGGCCGGCCAGCGTCCGGCCAGCCGCGGCGGCGGCAACACCAGGAGGAGGGCCGTCGGATCGGTGGTAGACAGTCGCCAGGTGGCCCTCCCCATCTGGAGCGTCCAGCACCGCGACCAGGAGCACGAACCAGTCGTGCACTGTATCGCCGTCCCAGAGCGCCTCCACCGCCGCCACACGGCCTGGGAGAGCCGCGGCGCGGGCTGCGAGCGAGGGGAGGTCCAGCGGATCAGGCAGCGTGCGCTGCACACGGTCGCCCAAGGCCTCGTATCGCGCGTGGACTACCCGCTCGGCTTCGTGCAGGCCAACCCCCAGCGGGCGCAGCGCCTCCCAGACGGACCTGACCGCCGACAGCCGGCGGTCGCGCAGCACTGCGGCATCGACCTCTCGGCAGGTCCGTTCCTCCAGGTAGGCCCACCAGCCACTCACCGGGCCACCAGCCGACATCTCAGGGTGCGCGTCATAGGTTCGAACGTACGCCAGGACTCGGTGCCCGCCCCGGCCGCCCTCATGGTGGTGCTGTCGAATCTCGTGAACATTCCGCCCTGGTCTCGTGGGCTTCCCGCCTCCCAAAGCGGTGTCGAAGTGCTGTCCGATCTCGTGGACAAAGCCAGCGGGTAAGACCCGTAGACACCGCACTGCCCTCTCGCCTGCTCGCGACCCAGCAGAAGTGGCGAGAATCAAGGTGAGGCGGCGTGGACCGTCGGCTAAGAAGTGCCATCGACCTGCTGCGTCCGGGCATGCTCGAGCACGGCCCTCGGGAGTTCGGTGCCGTACCGGCGGGTTTCGTTGAGGAGCTTCGTCAGGCCGGCGGGGGCGTGGTGCCAGTGGTCGGCCAGGCTCACTCGCGTACTGATGTCGTCCATGAGCTGGGAGATAACCCAGGCGGCTTCCGTGGGCCGGTCCCCTCCGCCGGGGCCCCACCACAAGTGGTCGCCTGGCGTACACGGCCCGGGATGGATCCGACCGTCCGCGGTCTGCACCCACACGGTGTCTTCCAGGATCACGGACTCGAGCTGGGCGCCTTGGTCCTCTAGCTGTAGTGGGGCCAGGAAGACCCAGGTGCCGTCGCGGGAGGATCCCTTGCGGACGATGGGAATGCCGGTGGTGCGGTCGGTGTAGAAGGTCACGTCGTGGGCGTCACCGGCGAGGACGGCGTGCACGGCGGTAGGTGTGCACGCCGTGAGGTGCTGCCCCCATCGGCGGGCGGCGGGGCCTCGCAGGCGCACTTCGGTGCACGGGCCGTACGGCAGGAGATCGGCGGCGTAGTGCATGCCGATCTCCATGGGTTCGTAGGCTTCGAAGAGCTGGCTGGAAGCGATTGTGCGCCAGCCTGCAGCGAGCAGATCACGGTCATCGGTGCGGGGCAGGGGGTAGCCCTCGGTGCGGTGTCGGGCCGCGATGAGGAGCGGGTCGCCGTGGGGGTGCCCACCGTGTTCGGCGAAGATGCGAATCTCGCTGTCGAGGCTGTCGATGTCGTGATTGCGCAGGGAGTTGGCCAGGTCCACAAGTGCCGTCTTGGCGGCGTCATCAGGCCATCGGACGGTGGCTGCCCGCCTCAGGGTGGTCTCCTTCTCGGCGGGCAGGACTTCGGCGAGGGTGACGGGTGCGCCCGGCGACCACTGGCTGATCACGTCGGAGCGTCGCAGCGCACGGGGCCACCAGGGCAGCGGCTGGCCGACGAGCCGGGTCACAAGGCCCCACTGGGTCTCGTACTCCAGGAACGGCTGCGCGGTGTCGGCCGCGATCAAGGCCGGTCCCGAGAATCCGATATCACCGAACAGGGCGCATACGGTGATCACGCCCTGGGCTCCGAAGTCCTTGGCCAGTTCTTCGGCCATAGCGCAGGCTGCGCCATGGCGAGTGGTGTGGACGATGCGCACGATGCCGAGGTCGGTGTCCCAGTCCATGGCCGGGCCCTGCGAGGTGGGCTGGAATCCGAGCCACTTGCCGGGCGCGACGGACCGTGTGCCCAGGGCAGGATCAAGCAGCACGGCTCCTCGCTCACGAAACCGGTTTGAGCGGGCGGCCCAGATGTAGACCGAGCCGCCGTCCCACGTCACGGGGGGCTCCTTGCCGAGTGCCTGGTCGAACAGGCTGTGATGCTCCCGGGACGCTTCAGGGAAGCCTTCGTCTTCCTCCAGCAGTCGGTCCAGCTCACCTTTGTCCAGGTGGAGGAGCTTCTCCACCTCGTGCCTGCGCAGGTACGCCATGTTCCGCCCGGCCAAGTCTCCCTCTCCTTAGTGCAGTTGCTCCGCGCTGGCACACGTAGGCCGGCCGTGTCCGCCACCGGACCTCGATGGGCCGCATCCATGAAATGCCGCGACTGCCAGCTGCTACCAGCGACATTGCGTCAACTTTCTTCCTGACGGGCCCTGTTGAGCATGTTGGCTCCTACGATGCTGCCCTGGTCCAGTGGTTCCGCACGGGGCGTAAGGTGTCAGCCCCTTACGGTTTCCCGTCGAAGTCGGGCCGCGGGATGCATTCGCTGCTCAGAGGAAGGCATGGATGCCGAGCGGAATCTGGCACCTGGAGCCCCGACGGATCCGGCCCTGGTACGAGCGTGCCGTGACGGCGTCCACCGAGCACCCAGAGATCCGGGCGTATCTGGACCTGGACCGGCCCCAGATCACGGACGAGCACTTGCGGCAGGCCTTCGACCAGCCCCGGATCATCTCCGAAGTGCTGCGGGCCGATCCCTCCTACTTCGATCTGCGCCGCAGAGCGGCTCGCGTCGACTCCTTGCGTCAAAGCCTCATCGAGTCCCGGGAGCGATGCCGCACCACGCCCTTCCTGTCGCTCGTGTTCTTGGTGGCGCTCGTCTACTGGCTGGCGGATGCAATGGTCGGGATGCCCTGGTGGGTGGGCATCACGGCCCTTATCTGGCCTATCGGCTACTGCGGCGTCAAAGAGTTCAGAAACGCGGATAACCGGAACAACTTTCTCAATCAAATGCAGACCGCCGTATACGGCGTGCTGTGGGCCGCCTGCGCGGCCGACACCGAGGTGCGACTGGGCTGGTGGGCGCTCGTCAAGCTGAAGAAGACAATGGACCCGACCATGCGGCGTGAAATGACGGCGCTGCTCGGACCTGATCACGAGTCACTGCTGGTGGCCCGCAGCCATGACGGTCTCATCGACGCCGGCAACTCCCGGTACTGGATATCGACACAGGTCGAGGCCACTCTGCAGCGCAAGTTCGACCAGATGAGCGGTGGGGCGATCGCGATCTGCGGGCCGCGGGGCGTCGGCAAGAGCACCCTGCTGAAGAAGGCATGCCAGGGCCGACTCGGTCCTTTTCCCGAACCGCATTTCCACACCATCATCCAGACGCCAGCCAACTACCGCCCCGAGGAGTTCCTGCTCTCCCTGTTCCAGTCGGTGTGCCGGGACTACCTCGCACTGTACGGTCGCCGTCCGCGTGCCCCGTTTCTGTTCCGCTCGCGGGCCCGCGCAGCACACCGCCCCCGGCGCCTGTACTACTCGGCCCGCCGGTGGGCCCAGCTCCTGGCCGGGCTCGGCCTGGTCGTCTTGGCGATCCAGAGGGAAGTCCGCGATCTCGTTGATGCCGTCTACCGGTCCACTCGCCCTGCCGCCGCGGGATGGGCGGTGGGTCTGTGGGAGTGGACGCTGACCGTATGGCAGGAGCATCCCGTGATCTCCCGTCTGGTGCTGCTCGTGGTGGGGGCGCTGCTGCTGTGGTGGGCCGATCCGAGAAGCTGGCTCACCGGGCGGCCGGTGCGGCGCCTGGTGCACGACTGCCACAACTACCTGAATCTGCTGCAGCACATCCAGTCTGTCGGCACGTCAACCTCGCTCGGCGCGTCGGCCCGCGCGCTCACCCTGGGATTCGGCCGTACCAGCGGCAGCAGTTCCCGCACCTTCACCTACCCGGAGCTGGTGTGGGAGTTCCGGAGTCTGCTGTCCCGCATCAGCGCCATCGAGCGTCAGGACAACTGGAAGGTCTTCGTCGGCATTGACGAGCTCGACCGGCTGGGCTCGAGCGAGCAGGCACGCGCGTTCCTCGCCGAGATCAAGGCCATCTTCGACGTACCGCGCGTGTACTTCGTGCTGTCGGTGTCCGAGGACATCGGGTCGGCCTTCATCCGCCGCGGACTGCCCACCCGCGACGTCACCGACAGTTCCCTGGAGGACGTCCTGGTCATCGAGGCGCGCGCCCTGGAGGAGTCCAGAGAGCTGCTGCAGATACGGGTCCCGGGATTCACCGACCCCTTCGTCGCACTTGTCCACGCGCTGTCCGGCGGGCTCCCACGCGACCTCATCCGCTACACCCGCAAGGTGACAGAGACCCACCGGCGTACCCGGCGGCCCGGACTGGCGGCCCTGGCCCGTGAAGTGCTGTGGGAGGAAGCCGCACAAGCCCTGGCCGGATTTCGCGCGCTACTGGCCCGCCACGACGATTCCGCCGCCACCGCGCAGACCGTGCACGACCTGCACACCCTGATCACCCTGATCCGCGAGGCCGACTCCAGTCGAGCCAACCCCGAACTCGAGCAGAGCGTCCTGCACCTGGCACACGCCGTACACCCTCCCCACGCCGAAGGCACCGACCCCGTCGGCGAATCGGCCCAGCGCTGGGAGGAGTTCTCCTGCTACCTCTACTTCATCGGCACCCTGCTCGAAGTGTTTGCGCGACCTAACTTCGCGGCCCGCAAAGCGGCCTACACCGGCCCCGACAAGACACCCGGCGACCTGCAGCGACTGGCCGAGGCGCGCCTGGAGATGAACGTGTCCCCGCACAGCGCCCGAAAGATCCTGGAACAATTCCGCGTGCACTGGGCCCTGCGTCCCGCCGCCCTGCCGCGGATCGTGCCGCAGCCCGGACCGGGCGCGGAGCCAAGGCGAGCCGTCGTACGCGACCGGTCCTGACATCTGCCGCCCGGTGCCTCACCACTGGCACCCGGCCGGTCCCGAAGGTCCAAGGCAAGTGCGGGCCTCGGGGGCACGAGGCGAACGAGCCGTCTCCGTGGTGACAATCGCGGCCCATTCGTCAATCGCGATGACGTCGGGAAATGCGTGATCAGTAGGCGCGGCGCGCGCCGGTGCTGCGTCATCGTGGGCGATCTGCCGGGTGAGGCCGCGGCGTGTGCGGGGGAGTTGGTGTTCAGACCGGGTTGTCGGGGTGCTGGCTGATCCAGGCCAGGCCGATGGGGTCCAGGTGGTGGCGGGCCCGGGTGACGGCGACGTACGCCAGGCGAGCTTCTGCCTCATCGACGGGCCGGGGAACGGGCTGGCCCTGGGCGTCCACCTCGTCGGTGTCGGCGGGCGGCGTGAAGTCGGCTGCGATGCGGACCCGGGCCCATTCCCGGCCCTTGGCCTTGTGGGCGGTGGAGACGGTGACCTCGGCCGCGTCTTCAGGAACGAGTCGGTCGACGGCCTGCAGGATGACCTCGGGGCCGTGTTCGTCGACGAGATTGACGAAGGGCTGCAGGTCGCTGCCAGCGGGGTCGTGCTCGGCGTAGTCGCGCAGCGCCGTCCAGGTGGTGAACAGCACAAGTTCGGGGTGGTGGGCGCGGCGTCCCTGGATGAGGTCGCGGGCGGCCCATGCCAGGGCGCGCAGGGCATCACCCCCGCCGACCAGCGCCGTGGCAATGCCGGCGGCGATGAGTGCGAGGACCTCGGTCATCGCACCGATGTTGGTCCGGCACAGAACCGCATCCGGGCGCCCGGCTCGGGATCCGATTGTGGTCGGAATGTCGGGTGTCCCGGTCAGCCGGATGGGAGCGTTGCTGAGGGTGAGCCACCGGTTGGCCTCGTTGGCGAGCGCGGGGCCGAAGCGGAAGGAGCGGGTGAGCGTGAGGTGCTGACCGGTGAACCTAGTCATCACATCCCGGGCGCCGCGCCATCCGTAGATGGCCTGTGCCGAGTCACCGACCATGACGATCTGAGTGCGCTCCTGCTGGGCCAGGACGATCTGCTCGAGGACGGGGTTGGTGTCCTGGGCCTCGTCCAGCAGGAGGAAGTCGCCGTGCAGGACCGGCTCGGACAGGGCCCACATCTTCAGGTAGTGGTCGTGCTCGAAACGGACCGCGCCGCCGTAGGGGTTCTGCAGATCGGCCCATGCCTTCTCCGCGTACGGCAGGATCAGGTCGGCCAGTTCCGCATGGTCCTCGTCGTCCAGGCCCCGAAGGTGCGGAACGTGATGGTGGGCCAATTGCATGTCGGCTGACTGACAAAAGCGGGTGACCGTCCGCAGCGTAGCGTTGGACAGCGTCGCCGGCATCAGCCCCGCCGGGCCGATGTCGGCCGGGGCGTTTTAAGGCCCAGGTCCTGCCCGATCCGCCACCCGGGCCGCCGAGGAGCGTTCAGGCGGCCGCGGAAGCGGTGGCCGAGCGCGGCGTAGGCCAGCGAGTGGGCCGTCTTGCACTGGACCACAGAGGGAAAGCGGGCGGCGGCGTCCAGGGCGATGGCCCGGTTGAAGGCGAGGTAGCGCCCACGCCGCAGCGGCATCTGTTCCGTGAGGAAGACGAGCGTGGATGTCTTGCCTGTGCCTGCGCCGGCCTGGATGGCGAGATGGCCGCCGCTGCGGAACGCCTCCAGGGCGGCGGCCTGTTCGTCGGTCGGGGGAAAGGGCATGGAACAGATCTCTCCGGAAGCTCGAAGCCCAACGCCGCAGACACGTGGGCGCAGGGAAAGGGCGCACCCTGGGCAGGTGCCGGAGTCAAAAAGTGCCAACATATCCGGCCGTGTCTTACGTACGCGCCGTCCGGTCCGCCCGATGCGGTGACAAGACGGCCACAGGGATCCGAATTCAGAGCACATGTACGAGAGCACCATCACGTTCGGGTGGCCGACGTGCGGCTGTGCTCAGGCGTCGGACATGGGAGGTTCGTGCCCCGCGCACAGCGGATTCAGGAGCTCGCCCAGCGGGATGGAGAAGGCGTGGGCGAGAGCGTGCCACGTGGCCAGCGTGCCGATCGTGCGGCCCTGCTCGATCTCGATCAGAGTCCGGCGGGACAGACCGCTGTGCGCGGCGAGTTCGTCGTAGCTCCATCCGCGCTGCGCACGCAGCCGAGCGAGGGAGAGCCTGAGTGCCGTCGGGTCGGGCTCCGGCGGCGGGATGATCGTCACGGATCCATCCGACGGTGCAGACCCCTGCCCTGGCAGTGCAGACCTCTGCCCTATTTGTATCGATGCGGACCGGCTCCGGTAGGGCAGAGGTCTGCACTACGGTGTCCGCGCCCGGAGCCGCCCGGACGCAGGGTCGGCGGCTGACTGCTCACGGCTTGGAGGGACCGATGTCCATGGCCCTGTCCGCACGCGCCTGGACCGTCACGATCAGCAGTTCGGCGGGGCGGCCCATGCTGACGTGCAGTTCCTGCCCGCAGCCGTTCGTGGCCATGGGCGCTGATGGGGTCGTGCAGGTTCGCAGGCACCTTGCGGGCCACCTTGTCGAGTCCCAGCTGCCGGCGTACCTGCGTACGTGCCAGTGCCGGGAAAGGGTCTGTGTGTGGCACGGGCGCCGGGGCCCCTGTTCCGGCCCGCTGCAGCTCTTGCTGATCCGGGCGGACCGCGGCCTCACCTGGCACCTTGCGGATGCCTGCGCTGCGTGCGCCGCCGCGATCCCCTGCGCCGCCACCGTCCCCGAACCCCCGCAGGACGCGGCCGTCCGCCAGGTGCCAGCGTCCGATGGCGAGGCGGTTGTTGACCTCACGTGTGAGCCCGTCGAGTGGGTGGAGGCGCTGTGAGACGGATATCTCGCCGCGGTACCGGATCTGAGATGGGCCCGCTTCAGCCAACGACGGAGAACGCTTCGTCTGCCGAGGAATCTGTCTGTCGTGCCTCTGCGGGGGCAGGGCGACCTATTCGGAGGGCTCCAGGATCTGTCCATCACCCGCAGGGGGGCCTGCGTGAGCAGGAGCGGGGCAGGATGAACTCGCTTCGATAGGTGTCGTGCGAGGCGTGATGGCAGCTGAGGTGCCGGTTGAACGTCAGGTTGCGTTGCCCATGCCGTGATGAACAGGCTGAAGACAGCGATGAACGCCGGGCCAGCGACGAGCACGGCCGAGAGCGTGGGCATCCCGCTGAGACGAGCCAGGATCCCGGCGACAAAGGCGGCGTTTAAGGGCTGTCCCGTAAATGATCTTTGATGTGCCGGGTGACCTGGTGGTTTCTGCGTCACCCGGCAAGGACGAGGTTGTGCAGGCGGGAGATGC
>NZ_JBEZND010000089.1:0-10829 GCF_040706415.1 Streptomyces sp. NPDC048106
ATGAAAACCGCCCCGCCGCCCCACCGGCGCACCCCCCCCCCGCCCTCACACCGGCGCCGCCCGCCCCCCGCCCCGCCACCGGCCGCCGCCCTCGCCAGGGGCACCGGCCGGTGCCGGGCGGCCCGCACAGGCTGGAGCGGTCAGGCCGACTCGCGGACCACGAGCCGGCAGGGAACCGTCTGAACGCCGCTGAGCGGCCGACCGTCGATGGCGTCGAGCAACCGCAGGGCGGCGACCCGGCCGATCTCGGGGAGGTTCATGTCGACGGTGGTCAGCGGGGGACGGGAGGCAAGGGCCATGGTGTCCCAGTTGTCGTACCCGACGACGGCGATGTCGTCCGGAACGCGGCGGCCCGTCTCGCGCAGGGCGTCCGCCACGCCCCGGGCGATCTGGTCGTTGCCGCAGAAGAAGGCGTCGGTGTCCGGAGCCGTCCGCAGGACGGAGGCGGCGGCGCGCCGCCCCCACGCCTCGCTCCAGTCGCCGAAGTGCACCCGCGTGCCGGACAGTTCGAGCGACGCCCCTTCGAGCAGCTCCTCGGTCAGCCGGGCCCGGTGGCGGGCGGCGGCGTGGTGCGCCGGGCCGGTGACGTGCGCGACACGGCGGCGGCCGGAGTCGATGAGGTATTCCACGGCCAGGCGGGCGCCGCCTTCGTCGTCGGAGGCCACCGAGATGTCGGCGGGATCGGTGGACGGCGTCAGGGCGTACACGGTCGGCACCCCCCGCAACCCCTGGAGCGGGGGGCGCGGGTCGGTCCGGCGGCCGGTGACGATGATGCCGTCCACCCGGCGGGCCAGCAGCGTCTCCACATAGTGGCGTTCCCGGATGGCGTCCCCGCGGGTGTCGCACAGCAGGACGGAGATCTTGCCGGCGCCCAGGGCGTCCTCGGCGCCGAGCAGGACGGGGGTGCTGAAGCGGCCGATGCCGTCGGTGGTGACCAGACCGACCGTCCAGGTCCGTCCCGCGAGCAGGCTGCGGGCGGCCTCGTTGGGCCGGAACTCCAGTCGGCGAGCCGCGTCGAGCACACGCTCGCGCGTCTCGGGGCGCATCCGGCCGCTACCGCTGAGGGCCTTCGACGCGGTGCCCACGCTCACGCCTGCCAGGCCCGCCACGTCGGCCAGAGTCACCCGGGCTCCCGCTGGAGGGCGACGATCGGTTTCTGTCACGGACAATCCCTTGCTCATCTGCCGGATGTGTTCATAGTGCCAGCAAGCCCACCGTATCCCAAGCGTGATGAGCTGGAAAAAGCGTGGGATGCAGATGTCTTGACGAGTCCGAAGGTCACTTCTAGGTTTCGTCAGGAAAGCCATTGCTCACTTTCGCGCACGCGGCACCGTCGGCTGCGGACGGTCGCGCCAAGCCGTCCGGGGGTGCCGCGGTGCGGCAGCCCCGGTTCCGGCCGCACTTCCCCAGGGAGATCCATGGCCCGCAGCAATCCGTCATCCTCCGGTCCCACCGGCCCCGTCCGGCTGTCACCGGGGGCACGCACCGCTCTGCGTCCGGCCGGCTCGGCGGACATCCTCAGCGGCTTCTGGCGCGAGCGCCGGGACGTCAACGCCCGCGTCGGCATCCCGCAGGGGCCGGTGCTGCTGGAGTCGGCCGGCAACCTGCACGACCTGCGACTGGCGGCGGGCCTCGTGGCCGGGGAGTTCCGCGGCGACTACCCGTTCATGGACAGCGACGTCTACAAGTGGCTGGAGGCGGCGTCCTGGCAGCTGGCCGGCTCCCCGAGCCCGGAACTCGCCGCCGACGTCGACCGCATCACCGCCCTGGTCGCGGCCGCACAGGAACCGGACGGCTACCTCAACACCTGGTTCCAGACCGGCAAGGGCGAGGGCCGCTACCGGGACCTGCGCTGGGGCCACGAGCTGTACTGCGCCGGCCACCTGATCCAGGCGGGCATCGCCCACCACCGGACCACCGGCGGCAAGGAGCTGCTCGCCGTGGCGGTGCGCTTCGCCGACCAGATCGACGCGACATTCGGGCGGGACAAGGCGGTCGACGGCTTCGACGGCCATCCCGAGGTGGAGACGGCGCTGGTGGAGCTCTACCGGGAGACCGGCGAGCGGCGCTACCTGGACCTGGCTGCGTACTTCGTCGACCGCCACGGGCACGGGGTGCTGGGCGGTGAGGCGTACTGCCAGGACCGGGTGCCGCTGCGGGAGCAGGAGAACGTCGAGGGGCACGCCGTGCGCCAGCTCTACCTGCTGGCGGGCGCGGCCGACCTGGCCGCGGAGACCGGTGACGACCAACTGGCGGCCGCCTGCGAACGGCTGTGGTCGGCGATGGTGGCCACCAAGACGCACCTGACCGGCGGCCTCGGCGCCCACCACGACGAGGAGGACTTCGGCGACCCCTACGAACTGCCCACCGAGCGGGCGTACTGCGAGACCTGCGCGGCGGTCGCCTCCGTCCACTTCAGCTGGCGGATGGCCCTGCTGACCGGCCACGCCCGTTACAGCGACCTGATCGAGCGCACGCTCTTCAACGGCTTCCTGGCAGGCATGTCCCTGGACGGGGAGCGGTGGCTGTACGTCAATCCGCTGCAGGTCCGCGACGGCCACAGCGACGGCGGCGGCGACCAGTCGGCCCGCCGCACCCGCTGGTTCCGGTGCGCCTGCTGCCCGCCGAACGTCATGCGGCTGCTGGCCAGCCTGCAGCACTACGTCGCCTCCACCGACGGCGGCGGCCTGCAACTGCACCAGTACGCCACCGGCCACTACGCGGGGGAGATCGCGGGTACGCGCGCGGCCGTGCGCGTCGAGACCGACTTCCCCTGGTCCGGGACCATCAAGGTCACCGTCGAGGAGGGCCCGGCGGACCTGCCCTGGACGGTGTCCCTGCGCATCCCGTCCTGGTCGGCCGGCCACCGGGTCCGGCTGGCCGGCCGCGACCTGGCGGCCGGACCGGGGGCCGACGGCTGGCTGCGCCTTGAGCGGCTCTGGGCACCGGGCGACGAAATCGTGCTCGACCTCTCCACGGCGCCGCGGCTGACCCAGGCCGACCCCCGCGTCGACGCCGTAAGGGGCTGCGTCGCCATCGAGCGCGGCCCCCTCGTCCACTGCCTGGAGGGCGTGGACCATCCCGGCGGCGGTCTGGACGACATCGTCATCGACCCCCGCGCACCGCTCACCGAGGACCATGCCCCCGGTCTCCTCGGCGGCGTCACCACCGTGAGCGCCGCCGGCCACCGGCGCACCGTGGCGGACCCCGGCTGGTGGCCGTACCGCGACGCCACGTACCTGGATCCGTCCAGCTCCCCCGAACAGCGGCACAGCACCGTGCTTCAGCTCACCGCCATCCCCTACTACGCCTGGGCCAACCGGAGCGACGGCCCGATGCGTGTCTGGATCCCGACCCGCTAGCCGACGGCATCCGCGGCACGCACACCCACCACCCACGCCACGCCGAGCAAGGATCGCCATGAGAACAACACGCAACGCCCTCACCGTCGTCGCGGCCTGCACCGCACTCGCGGCGGTGGCCGCCTGCGGCGGCTCCGACGGCGGTTCTTCGTCGTCCGCCTCGGGGACGTACACCTTCTGGGACCCCTACCCGCAGTTCGACGGCTCCTCGGACTGGGGCAAGCTGGTCGCCTCGTGCGGTACCAAGGCGGGTGTGACCGTCAAGCGGACCGCTTACGACACCACCGATCTGGGCAACAAGGCCCTGCTGGCGGCGCAGCAGGGCAACACACCGGACGTCATGCTGGTGGACAACCCGGTGGTGTCCACCCTGGTGCAGGCGGGAATCTTGAACAAGATGAGCGACGTCAAGGTGCCGACGTCCTCGATCCAGCCGAACATCATGGGCGCGGGCACCGCGAAGGGCGCGGCCTACGGTGTGCCGATCGGTGCCAACACCCTCGCGTTGTACTACAACAAGGACGTGCTGGCCGCCGCCCATGTGGATCCGGCCTCGATCAAGGACTGGGCGTCACTGACGGCGGCGCTGACGAAGGTGAAGGCGGCGGGCAAGAAGGGCATCACCTTCTCCGCGATCGGTACGGAGGAGGGGAGTTTCCAGTTCCTGCCGTGGTTCTGGGGCGCCAAGGGCGACCTGACGCACCTGGACGGCGCGGGGGGCCAGGCGGCGCTCGCGTTGTGGAAGGACTGGGTGTCCCAGGGCCTGGCCCCCGCCGACGTGCTGACCAACACGCAGACCACCAGCTGGCAGGAGTTCGCCACCGGTGACTACGCCTTCGGCGAGAACGGCACCTGGCAGCTGGGCAACGCCAAGAAGGCGGGTTTCCCGTACGGCGTGATCTCCATTCCCGGCAAGGACGGCGGTGCGGCCCCGGCGCCCACGGGCGGCGAGTTCGTGACCGTGCCCGTGCAGAAGGACAGCGCCCGCTACACCACCTCGGCCAGGATCGTGTCGTGTCTGACCAGCGACGCGAACCTGCTGTCGACCGACACCACGCTGTCGTACATCGCCCCGACCAGTGCGGTTCAGGGCCAGCAGGTGGCCAAGCACCCCGAGCTGGGGCCGTGGAAGGCCGCGGTGGCCTCGGCGCGCGGTCGTACCAGTGGTGGTCTGGGCACGAAGTACCCAGTGATCTCTCAGCAGTTGTGGACCGCGGTCCAGGGCGCGCTGTCGGGGGGCAAGAGCCCGCAGGCGGCGCTGCGGACGGCCCAGAAGGCCGTCGAGAACCACCGGGACTGACGGCGCCGGAATCGAGGAGCGTGCATGACCACTGTCCGGGCCGGCGGCCGTCTGCGACCGCCGGACACGCGCGGGGCGCATCGTGATGCCCCATTGCCGGCCCCGCCGGTGTCCCGCCGTCGGGGGTTGTCTTCTTCGCGGGTGGCGGGGTGGGGGTTTCTGGCCCCGGTCGTCGCCTACCTGTGCGCCTTCTACCTGTATCCGCTGTACCGCAACGTCGACCTGTCGGTGCGGCATTACACGGTGCGGTCGTTCGTCCAGGGAGGTGCGGAGTTCACCGGGTGGGACAACTTCCGCCAGGTGCTCCAGGACCCGTCCTTCGGAACCGCGCTGCGCAACACCATGGTGTTCACGCTGGTGTCGATCGTGTTCCAGTACGCGTTCGGGCTGGCGCTGGCGGTGTTCTTCCACCGCGGTTTCCGGCTGGCTCCGACCTTGCGGGCGCTGTTCCTGATCCCGTGGCTGCTGCCGTTGATCGTGTCGGCCTCCACGTGGTCGTGGATGCTCAACAGCGAGTCCGGTGTGGTCAACTACGCCCTGCACCTGGTGGGTGTGGGGAGGGTGGACTGGCTGACGTCGCCGTCCTGGGCGCTCACCTCGGTGATCATCGCGAACATCTGGATCGGCATCCCGTTCAACCTGGTCATCCTCCACAGCGGCCTGCAGAACATCCCCGCCGAGCTGTACGAGGCCGCGGCGCTGGACGGCGCGAACGGCCGGCAGCAGTTCTGGCGGATCACCTTCCCGTTGCTGCGGCCGGTCTCGGCCATCACGCTGCTGCTGGGCCTGATCTACACGCTCAAGGTCTTCGACCTGATCTGGATCACGACCAAGGGCGGTCCGGGGGATTCCTCGACGACGCTGGCCACCTGGTCCTACCGGCTGGGCTTCGGCTCGCTGCTGCCGGAGTTCGGCCGCGGCGCCGCGGTCGGCAACCTCCTCATCCTCATCGCCCTGGCCTTCGGCCTGGTCTACGTCCGCGTGCAAAGGAGGCAGACCACATGACCGCTGTGCCCAGCGACCCGCCCACCACCACGTCCGCGCACGGTCGCGCCGGGCGTACGCCGTTCAGCGGCAGGACCGTCGTCGGGGTCGTGCTGACCGCGTTGATGCTCTTCCCCGTGTACTGGATGGTGAACGTCTCGCTCACTCCGCAGGCCCGGATGCGCAAGGACCCGCCGGATCTCCTGCCGCTGCACCCCACCTTCAGCGGCTACCACGCGGTCCTGCACGACCAGTTGCCGTACCTGTGGGTCAGCCTCCTGATCGGCCTGGGCACGGTGGCGATCACCCTGGTCCTGTCCGCGCCCGCCGGCTACGCGATGGCCAAGCTGCGCCCACGTGGCGCCGGACCGCTCGGCCTGGTGCTGCTCGTCGCCCAGATGATCCCCGGCATCGTCATGGCGATGGGTTTCTACGGCATCTTCCTCAACCTCGGGATAATGAACACCTGGTGGGGTCTGGTCGTCGCCGACTCCACCATCGCCGTGCCCTTCGGCGTCATGATCTTCACCGCCTTCATGTCCGGGATACCCGACGAACTCCTCTCCGCGGCCAAGGTCGACGGAGCCGGCGTGTGGCGCACGTTCGTCTCCGTCGTCCTGCCGGTCAGCCGCAATGCGGTGGTGACCGTCTCGCTGTTCAGCTTCCTGTGGGCCTGGTCGGACTTCGTCTTCGCCAACACCCTCGACAGCGGGGGCGACATGCGCCCCATCACCCTCGGCATCTACAAGTACATCGGCAACAACAACCAGGAGTGGAACGCCATCATGGCCACCGCTGTCGTCGCCTCCATTCCCGCGACCGTCCTCCTCGTGCTGGCCCAGCGCTACGTCGCCGCAGGCGTCACCGCCGGCGCCGTCAAGGACTGACAGCGAGGAGCAAGGGTCTGAGCGACGAGTGGGCGAGGGGCGCGGCAACGCCCGGTCGGCAAAGGCTTGTGTCGTACCTCTTGAGATGAGCATGGCGAATGTGTCAGTCTCATTTCGGCTTCGTCAGGGCTCGGGTTTCGGTGGCCGTGTACGCACCCCTGTGACCTTCAATGTGAGCGCTCACATTCCTCCGGGTGAGCGCTCACGTCCCTCCCGTCAGGAGTGACGCCATGCCAAGATCCCCTCGCCCCAGAGGTGTTCCGGCCGCGATGGGGCGGCCGGCGCACCGCGCATGAGCCTGAACCATCAGGCCGTCAAGCGGTGATGTTCGTGCACAGAACTCCGCGCCGACAAGGCGGACCCTGCCACCGCTCGTCGTCCGGCAGCGGCCACGGGCACGCGCACGCCCGATCTCACGTGCCGGTCCGCGGGGACGTCGTCGTTCCACCCCCTCTCCTCCGAAGGAGGCCCCGATGTACGACGACAGGTTCTTCCTCTTCACCGGCTTACGCCGGGTCAGACCCCTCACCGTGATCCTGCTGGCCCTTGCGATGGCAGCGGTGTTCTCCGGCGGCCGGGCCGTAGCGAGCAACTCGTCCGCGCGGACGGCGCATGTCCCGGCGGCCGCGGCGTCATCGCTGCCCTGTGACATCTACGCGGCCGGCGGCACCCCTTGTATCGCCGCGCACTCCACGACCCGGGCGCTGTTCGCCGCCTACAGCGGACCGCTGTACCAGGTCCAGCGCGCCTCCGACAACGCCTACCACGACGTGGGTCTGCTCTCCGCCGGCGGATACGCCGACGCGTCGGCCCAGACCTCCTTCTGCTCCGGCACTTCCTGCACGATCACCAAGATCTACGACCAGAGCAGCCGGCACAACGACATGCCCGTCTCCTGGGGAGGCTACTGGAAGGGCCCCGGCCCCAACGGGGCGGACGTGGGCGCCGACGCCGCGGCGCTGCCCGTCACCGCCGGCGGCCACCAGGTCTTCGGCGTCAAGGTGACACCCGGCGTGGGTTACCGGGTCGACAACGCCAGCGGCGCCCCCACCGGCTCCCAGCCCGAGGGCATCTACATGGTGACCTCCTCGAACTTCACCAACCAGTGGTGCTGCTTCGACTACGGCAGCGGCGAGAACACGCACACCGACACCGGCAACGCCACCATGAACGCCATCTACTGGGGCACCGCCTGCTGGTTCGGCAACTGCGTCGGCACCGGCCCCTGGGTCGAGGCCGACCTGGAGAACGGCATGTACCACACCGGGAGCGGCTCCAACAAGGACTCCAGCAACCAGGGCGTCTTCCATCCATTCGTCAGCGCCTGGGAGAAGAACAACGGAACAAGCAATTTCACGTTGAAATACGGAGACGCCACCAGCGGTGGACTGACCACAACCTATTCCGGGGGGCTGCCGGCCGGTTATTCGCCCATGAAGACCGACAGCTCCCTGCTGCTGGGCACCGGCGGCGACAACAGCGTCTCCGGGCAAGGGGAGTTCTTCGAGGGCGCCATCACCGCGGGCTTCCCGTCGGACGCCACCGAGAACGCGGTGCAGGCCAGCATCACCGCGGCCGCGTACGGCGGCGGTTCCGGAGGGGGCCAGGCCACCGTGCTGCGCAACAGCAACGCCAACCGCTGCCTGGACGTCCCCAACCTCAGCCAGACCAACGGCACCCAGACGGAACTGTGGGACTGCAACGGCGGCACCAACCAGCAGTGGACGCCGACCGGCGCCAAGGAACTGCGCGTCTACGGCACCAAGTGCCTGGACGACGAGGCCAACGGCAAGACGAACGGCACCCGGGCGATCATCTGGGACTGCAACGGCGGCAGCAACCAGCAGTGGAACCTCAACTCCGACGGCAGTATCACCAATGTCGCGTCCGGCCTCTGCCTGGACGCCAGCGGCAACGGCACCGCCAACGGCACCATGGTCCAGCTGTGGCAGTGCACCGGCGCCGGCAACCAGAAGTGGACCCGCGGCTGACCACCCGCCCGGGCCGCGACTGAGCCCGGACCCGCGCGGACGGCGGCGCGGCAGCCGTCCGCGCGGGACCCCAGCCGCCCTCAGGCCGTGTCCCGCCTTGAATCCTCACCACTCGAAGAGAGCTAACCATGAGGCTCATCCCCCGCGGACGCCCGCACGGCGGTCGGCCGCTGAGAAGCGCAGTCGTCACCGCCCTGGCCGCCGGCGCCTTGGCCGCCGTGCCCGCCGTGACGGCCCACGCGACCACCATGACCACCCTGTACGCCTCGCCGACCGGCAGCGGCACCTCCTGCTCCGCATCGGATCCCTGTTCACTGACGCAGGCCAAGTCCTCCGTGGAGGCCGTCAACGGCAGCATGACGGGGGACATCGTGGTGCAGCTGGCCGGCGGCACATACCGTCTGTCCGCACCGCTCGTCCTCGGCGCCGCGGACTCCGGCACCAACGGGCATACGGTCGTCTGGCAGGCGGCGCCGGGCGCGAGTCCGGTGATCTCGGGCGGCCAGCAGGTGACCGGGTGGTCCCTGAAGGACTCCGCGAACAACATCTACTCCGCGTCGGTGCCGACAGGCACGGACTCGCGGCAGCTCTACGTCGACGGATCGCTGGCGCCCCGGGCGGCGATCACGATCTCCCGCAGTGACGTGCGGATCACGGCGACCGGGATGACCATCGCCAACTCGGCGCTGAACTACCTGGCCTCCCTGCCGCAGCAGAACCGGATCGAGCTGGAGAGCCAGAACTCCTTCACCGACCGCTACGCCCCGGTGCAGTCCATCAGCGGCAGCACCATCACCATGCAGCAGCCCGCGTGGAACAACAACAACTGGGGCTACGACACTCTGGCCAGCCCCTTCGCCGGCGGCAGCCTGCAACTGGAGAACTCCTACTCCTTCCTGAAGAGCGCCGGGCAGTGGTACCTCGACCCGCAGGCCGGACAGCTCTACTACAAGGCACCCTCGGGCTGGTCCCCCGCCTCCCACGACATCGAACTGCCGCGCCTGACCTCGCTGCTGCAGATCAGCGGCACCTACAGCAACCGCGCCCACGACCTCGCCTTCCAGGGCATCTCCTTCCAGCACACGACCTGGCTGCAGCCCGGTACCAGCGTCGGCTACGCCGACGAGCAGAGCGGCACGTTCCTGGCGCGCTCCTTTACACAGCCCTCGGACTTCATGTCGTCCTGCCAGTCGGGCTGCCCGCTGTTCGAAGCCGCCCGTAACAGCTGGAACCAGGTGCCGGCGGCCGTGCAGGTGTCCGCTGCCCAGAGCGTCAGCTTCACCGGCGACACCTTCGCGCACCTGGGCCAGGTGGGTCTCGGCATAGGCAACGACGCCGACGCGCACGCCTCCGGCGTGGGCCTTGGCGCCTCGGGCATCACGGTCTCGGGCAGCACGTTCAACGACGACTCCGGCGCCGGCATCGTGGTCGGCGGCGTCCAGCCCGACGCCCACCACCCGTCCAACCCCGCCATGACCGACCAGGACATCACCATCCAGGGCAACCGCATCAGTGATGTGGCCAAGGACTACAAGGACATGGCCGGCATCCTGTCGACCTACGTCACCCACGCGGTGATCACCCACAACGAGGTCTCCGACCTCGCCTACGACGGCATCGACGTCGGCTGGGGCTGGGGCGCCAACGACCCCGGCGGCAGCCAGGACTACGTCAACCGCGGCCTGTACGACTACCAGCCGGTCTACACCACGGCCACCACCCTGAAGAACACCGTGGTCAGCTACAACCTGGTGCACGGAACGAAGAAGGTGTTCCACGACGGCGGGAGCATCTACAACCTCTCGGCGAACCCGGGCGCCAGCATCGACCACAACTACATCTACGACAACAAGAACACCGTCGGCCTCTACCTGGACGAGGGCTCCCGCTACGTGAACCTCACGGGCAACGTCATCCAGGACTCCGGCGTGTGGGCCTTCACCAACGCCAGCGGCACCAACAACACCAACGACAGCACGTTCTCCGGCAACTGGTACAACGGCGGCGCCACCCAGGTCGCCACGGGCTCGCCGCACAACAATGTCCTGACCGGCAACGTCCAGGTCAGCGGAACGAACTGGCCCTCCGGCGCCCAGCAGGTGATCGCCCAGGCCGGTGTGACCGGCGGCACCGGCAGCGGTACCCCAGCAGAAATACACGCCGTCGGTGCGGGCAAGTGCCTGGACGTGCCCAACTCGACGACCACCCCCGGTACCCAGCTCCAGATCTGGGACTGCAACGGCGGCTCCAACCAGCTCTTCACCCGCACCTCCAGCGGGCAGCTCACCGTCTACAGCGGCGGTAA
>NZ_JBEZND010000090.1:0-8710 GCF_040706415.1 Streptomyces sp. NPDC048106
ATCCACACCGAACCGGAAGGGCCCTCACCCGTTCAAGATCCCTCAGCCGAGACCTGGCTCACCCGTCCACAACCTCCCCGGACAGAACATCTAGGACTAGATCTAGGACTCGTCTTCCGGTCGCGGTGTCTTCACGCCGTGCACGCGCGCGTACTCGGCGGCGAGCCAGGGGCCCAGGTCGTCGGCGTAGGCGCGCAGCACGCGCGGGTCGCCCACGGGCTCGTGGCCGTACTCCGCCGCCGTGCGCAGCTGTGCGGCCCGCTCGGGGTAGTACGCCCCGCAGACCTCGGCCATCTCGCGCAGATCGCTCGTCCAGCCGTTCCAGCGGGGCATGACGAGCGTGAAGCCGGTGCGGACGAGATGCCGGGACATGAAGCGCACCAGGGGCCGCCGGGCCGCCTCGGTGTCCTCCGCGGCCGCGATCCGCTCGCGCCAGCGCGGCAGCAGCCGGGCGAGGTCGCCGTTGGTCTCGCGGGCGAGCAGGGAGTCGGGGCGGTAGCGGGGCAGCAGCGCGGCCAGGTCGTCGCCGAGCAGCGGGGTGCACAGACAGGCCACGAACCAGCCCAGGTCGTACCGCTCCGGCGCGCTGAGCAGCCGCCCTCGGCCGTAGAGCAGCGGCCCGACGCCGTCGATCTCGGGGTGGTCCCGGTCCAGGGCCGCACCGAGGGCCCGGACGAGGGCACGGTCGGCGTCGGACGGTTCCTCGCGCAGGACGACGAACAGGTCCAGGTCGCTGCGGCCCACGCGGGCGGTGCCGCGGGGGATCGACCCGTAGAGGTACGCCCCGTCCAGCCGCGCCCCGAAGACGTCCGGCAGCCGTTCCCGTACCGCGGTCACGACGGGCTGGAAGGCGCCGGGTACGTGCGCGAGGGAGCCCTCCCGGGCGATGAAGCCGAGGGGGTCGAGGCCGTGGGGGCGGGGCGGGGTGGACATGGGGGCCACTCTGCCGTGCGGCCCCGTTTCGAACAGCTGGTTTTCGGACCGGACCCGGGGTCAGCGGGACCGCTTGGCCAGCCGCTCCACGTCCAGCAGGATGACCGCCCGCGCCTCCAGCCGCAGCCAGCCGCGCTGGGCGAAGTCGGCGAGCGCCTTGTTGACGGTCTCGCGGGAGGCGCCGACCAGCTGGGCCAGCTCCTCCTGGGTGAGGTCGTGGACGACGTGGATGCCCTCTTCGGACTGCACGCCGAAGCGCCGGGACAGGTCGAGCAGGGCGCGCGCCACGCGGCCGGGGACGTCGGAGAAGACCAGGTCGGACATGGCGTCGTTGGTCTTGCGCAGCCTGCGGGCGACGGCGCGCAGCAGGGCGCCGGCCACCTCGGGGCGGGCGTTCAGCCAGGGCTGGAGGTCGCCGTGGCCGAGGCCGAGGAGCTTGACCTCGGTCAGCGCGGTGGCGGTCGCCGTACGCGGGCCCGGGTCGAACAGCGACAGCTCGCCGATCAGCTCGCCGGGACCGACGACGGCGAGCATGTTCTCGCGGCCGTCGGGGGAGGTGCGGTGCAGCTTGACCTTGCCCTCGGTGACGACGTACAGGCGGTCGCCCGGGTCGCCCTCGTGGAACAGGGAGTCGCCGCGAGCGAGGGTCACCTCGCTCATCGAGGCGCGAAGCTCCGCGGCCTGCTCGTCGTCGAGCGCCGCGAAGAGCGGGTTGCGCCGCAGAACGTCGTCCACGAGTTCTCTCCTTGTCGACCTGCTCAGGGGATCTTCTTCCCCCGTGTGCCAGGGGACCGTGTTCTCATTTTGCCGGACGGTCCAAACAGTGTGATCTGTCACAAGGATGCCGCACAGGTGTGCCGGGGTAAGCGTCAGGGGTCCAATCGGGGGCCGATCTTCGGGGTCCGGGGCGGATGCGCGCGCCGGGCCCTAGGCTGGCCGGGTGTCCAAAACGCCGGTGAGAGCACAGGCCAAGGGGGCTTAGCGGGTGGTTGTCCGTCGCGATTCCGCTGTGGGCGAACAGGGCCCCGGAGGCAGTAGGAAAAGTAGAAAAAAGGCTGAGATGCCGGAAGGGGCTGTTTTGGCAGGGAAAGAAGGTTCCGCCGAGAAGGCCGCCCCTGTCGCGAAGGCGCCTTCCGCGAAGAAGGCCACCCCGGCCAAGAAGTCCGTTTCCACCGGAAAGGGCACCCCCGTCAAGAAGTCCGTTTCCGCCAGGAAGGTCACCCCTGCCAAGAAGGCCGTGGCCACCGGTGAGCGGGTCCCCGTGAAGAAGGCCGCGCCCGCCCGCGAGGTCGCCGTGAAACCCCCGGCGGGGGAGTCCCGGACCGCCCTGGTCCGCCGGGCCCGCCGGATCAACCGCGAGCTGGCCGAGGTGTACCCCTACGCCCACCCGGAACTGGACTTCGAGAACCCCTTCCAACTGCTGGTCGCCACCGTGCTGTCGGCCCAGACCACCGACCTGCGCGTCAACCAGACGACCCCGGGGCTCTTCGCCCGCTACCCCGCCCCCGAGGACCTGGCCGCCGCCGACCCGGAGCGGGTCGAGGAGATCCTGCGCCCCTGCGGGTTCTTCCGGGCCAAGACCAGATCGGTCATAGGGCTGTCCAAGGCGCTGGTGGAGGACTTCGGCGGCGAGGTGCCGGGGAAGCTGGAGGACCTGGTCAAGCTGCCCGGCGTCGGCCGCAAGACCGCCTTCGTCGTGCTCGGCAACGCCTTCGGGCGGCCCGGCATCACCGTGGACACGCACTTCCAGCGGCTGGTGCGGCGCTGGCGGTGGACCGAGGAGACCGACCCGGACAAGATCGAGGCCGCGGTCGGCGCGCTGTTCCCCAAGAGCGACTGGACCGACCTGTCCCACCACGTCATCTGGCACGGCCGCCGCATCTGCCACGCCCGCAAGCCCGCCTGCGGCGCCTGCCCGATCGCCCCGCTCTGCCCGGCCTACGGCGAGGGCGAGACCGACCCGGAGAAGGCGAGGAAGCTGCTGAAGTACGAGAAGGGCGGCCTGCCCGGCCAGCGGCTCAAGCCGCCGCAGGCCTATCTGGACGCGGGCGGCAAGCCGGCCGCGCCACTGGGGGCCGCGTGACGGAACGATCTAGGCGTCCTCGGCGTTGGACGAGACAGAGCGACGGGGGTGGGCGATGACGCGGGCCAGTGAGACACGACGCGACGCGGTGGCGCTGGACGGGCGGGGACTGCCCGACTGGCTGGACCCGGTGGCGCGCGCGGCGGCCACCATCGAACCCCTCCAGCTCAGCCGCTTCCTGCCGCCGGCGAACGGCTCGGGCCGGCAGTCGGCCGTGCTGATCCTGTTCGGCGAGGGCGAGCGCGGCCCCGAGCTGCTGCTCATGGAGCGCGCCGGCTCCCTGCGCTCGCACGCGGGCCAGCCGTCCTTCCCGGGCGGCTCCCTCGACCCCGAGGACGGCGATCCGCAGGGCGAGGGCCCGCTGCGGGCCGCCCTGCGCGAGGCCGAGGAGGAGACCGGGCTCGACCCCCGGGGCGTGCAGCCGTTCGCCGTGCTGCCCCGGCTGTACATCCCGGTCAGCCGCTTCGTCGTCACACCCGTTCTCGGCTGGTGGCGCGAGCCCACCCCGGTCGGCGCCGTGGACCCGAACGAGACGGCGCGGGTGTTCACCGTCCCCGTGGCAGATCTCACGGACCCCGCCAACCGCACCACCGTCGTCCACCCCAGCGGGTTCCGGGGTCCGGCATTCCAGGTCGAATCGACCCTGGTGTGGGGTTTCACGGCCGGGGTGATCGACCGGCTGCTGCACTTCGCCGGCTGGGAGCGCCCCTGGGACCGGGAGAAGCTGGCCCCGCTCGACTGGAGCTCGTGACAGGGTGATCCCCGTGCTGTCTCTTTCCCGGGGACGCTGGGTCCCTCTGTCCCCACGGGGGCGGGCCGGACTCCTCGTCCGAGCCGCGGGAAGCGGAATGGAGTAGGCGAGGGCCTGAAGCGGTGAACGTGCTGGACATCCTGTTGCTGGTCGCGGCCGTGTGGTTCGCGGTCGTGGGCTACCGCCAGGGCTTCGTCGTGGGCATCCTGTCGGTGATCGGGTTCCTGGGCGGCGGCCTCGCGGCGGTGTACGCGCTGCCCGTCGTCTGGGGCGCGGTGACCGGCAACGCGGAGGTGGGCACCACCGCCGCCGTCGTGGCCGTGGTCGTCGTCATCGTCTGCGCCTCCGTCGGCCAGGCCCTGACCACCCACCTCGGCAACAAGCTGCGCAAGCACATCACCTGGTCCCCGGCCCGCGCCCTGGACGCCACCGGCGGCGCGCTGGTCAACGTGGTGGCGATGCTCCTGGTCGCCTGGCTGATCGGCTCCGCCCTGGCCGGCACCACCCTGCCGACCCTCGGCAAGCAGGTGCGCGGCTCCAAGGTGCTGATCGGGGTCTCCCGGGCGCTGCCCGCGCAGGCCGACACCTGGTTCGCGGACTTCTCCTCCGTCCTCGCGCAGAACGGCTTCCCGCAGGTCTTCAGCCCGTTCTCCGACGAGCCGATCAAGGACGTCCAGCCGCCCGACCCGGCCCTCGTCGGCAGCCCGGTCGCCACCCGCGCCCAGCGCTCCATCGTCAAGGTCACCGGCACCGCCCAGAGCTGCGGCAAGGTCCTGGAGGGCACCGGCTTCGTCTTCGCCGACCGCCGCGTGATGACCAACGCGCACGTCGTCGGCGGGGTGGACGCGCCGACCGTGCAGATAGGCGGGGTGGGCCGGCGGTACGGCGCCACGGTGGTGCTGTACGACTGGAAGCGCGACATCGCCGTACTCGACGTACCGGACCTCAAGGCGAACGCGCTGAGGTTCTCCGACCCGGACGCGTCCGGCGGCGACAGCGCGATCGTGGCGGGCTTCCCGGAGAACGGCTCGTACGACGTGCGCGCCGCCCGCGTGCGCGGGCGCATCTCGGTCAACGGCCCGGACATCTACCGCCGCGGCAGCGTCCGCCGTGACGTCTACTCGCTCTATGCCACCGTCCGCCAGGGAAACTCCGGCGGCCCCCTGCTCACCCCCGACGGCAGGGTCTACGGGGTGGTGTTCGCCAAGTCCCTGGACGACGCCGAGACCGGCTACGCGCTGACGGCGGACGAGATCCGGCCGGACATCGCCCGCGGCCGCACGGCGAACGAACAGGTGGGTACGGACAGCTGCGCGCTGTGAGCCGCGAGGAGGCCCTTCAGCCGCGCGGGTGACGCAGCCGGACCGAGACCCAGCGGGCCCGGCGGCGCAGGATACGCGGGATCCCCACGCGGAGGTCGCCTTCCGCGAGTTGCGGGGTACCTCGTTGAGGCGTGCTCAGACCCGTGGCCGAGCGGAGGTTTCGGGGTGCGTCACTGTAGTCCGGCGTCCAGCCCATACCCCTGCGTGTGCCCCCGCCCGAAGGTCGATAACCGCTTGGGCGGCGGCCAATTGGCCTATGCGGCGGGCATGTGGCCGTACGGGGGACAAGTGGCGCGGAACCGGATACTCAACGCATCGGTCCCGTCACGCCGCCGTCACCGGTCCGGCTCGGGGTCCTTCAGCCAGCTGATCAGCTCCGTCGAGAACGCCACCGGGTCCTCCTCGTGCGGGAAGTGCCCGAGACCGTCGAACAGCCGCCAGCGGTACGGCGCTTCGACGTACTCCCCGGAACCGGCGGCACTGCGCGTGCGGCTCACCGGATCGAGTGAACCGTGCAGATGCAGCGTGGGCACCCGCACCGGCCGCTTCATCCTGCGGTAGAACTGCACGCCGTCCGGGCGGGCCAGGGACCGCACCAGCCAGCGGTACGGCTCGATGGAGCAGTGCGCGGTGGAGGGGATGCACATGGCGCGCTGGTACGTGCGCACCGCCTCGTCCTCCGGCGCCCGCGGCCCGGACCAGTCCCGGATCAGACGGCCGACCAGTTCGCCGCCGTCGGCGGTGAGTTGACGCTCGGGGATCCAGGGCCGCTGGAAGCCCCAGATGTAGGAGTTGGCGGCCGTCTGCCGGGCGTCCCGCAGCATCGCCGCGCGCCAGCGCCTCGGATGCGGCATCGACACCACCGCGAGCCGTCGCACCAGCTTGGGGCGCATGGCCGCCGCCGTCCACGCCAGATAGCCGCCGAGGTCGTGCCCGACCAGCGCGGCGTCCGGCTCGCCGAGGGAGCGGATGACGCCGGTGACGTCCAGGGCGAGGTTGGCCGGGTCGTAGCCGCGCGGCGTGCGGTCGCTGCCGCCGACGCCCCGCAGGTCCATGGCCACCGCCCGGTAGCCGGCCTCCGCGAGGGCGACCAGCTGGTGCCGCCAGGTCCACCAGAACTGCGGGAAGCCGTGGAGCAGCAGCACCAGGGGGCCGTCGCCGAGTTCCGCGATGTGGAAGCGGGCGCCGTTGGCGGCGACGTCCCGGTGGATCACCTGGTGTCCGGGCAGGCCGATCCGTACCAGCGAGGGATGAGCGGGGTCCGTCATGACGACGAGCGTGCCACAGCCTCGATGGCCGCGGGGCTGCGATCCTCGGGAAGCTCCGGGCGCGGGTGCGGCTTGGCCTTCCCGAGGACGTTCGCCGTCTCCTTCATGGACGCGGCGACCTTCTGCGGCCCCCGGCCCTTCTTGGCCTTCTTCGCGAACGCCACGCCGATCAGCGCGAGGAGGCCGGCGACGAGCACGTTTGCCGCGAAGGACAGCACGAAGCAGACCGCCAGGTTCCAGTGGGTCCACGTGCGGATGCCGTACGCCAGGGCGAAGTTGAGCATCGGCAGGGAGAACACCAGGACCGCGCCCGCCATCGAGAACGCGCCGCCGCTGGTCGCGCCGCGCTTCACGTCCTGCTTGAGCTGCGCCTTGGCCAGCGCGATCTCGTCGTGCACCAGCGCCGACAATTCGGTCGTCGCCGAGGCGAACAGCTGGCCGATGCTGCGTTCGGCACCGACCGGGCTGCCGTCGGGTGCGCTCATCGCGGTCTCCCTTACGAGTTCTCTCGTGTCCCTGGGCGTCGCGGGCGTGCGGCCGCCCGCCCCGGGTCACCGTCTTGATTTGTACCGTCTCGTCAGATCATGCCGGACGGCCGCCCTCGTCGCCTGCCCCGCCCGGCACTTCCGCAAGCCCGTCGCCCGCCTCGGCCGCCCGCTCGGCGGCGATCCGCCGGTGTTCGGCGGCCCTGCGCTCCAGGATCTCGGCCATGCGCAGGTGGTATGCCGGGTCGCCCTCCTCGTAGATGTCGGGGACGCCGTCGAGGTCGTCGTCGCGGTCCTCGGCCTCGCACAGCCTGCGGTACTTGGCGTTGCGTATCTTCAGCAGCACGGTGGCGCAGGCCGCCGCGATCAGCGATCCGGTGAGGACGGCGGCCTTGGTCTCGTCGGTGAGGAGCGCGTCGCCGTCGTAGGCGAGTTCGCCGATGAGCAGCGAGACGGTGAAGCCGATTCCGGCGAGCGAGGCCACCGCGAAGACGTCCGCCCAGGCGAGATCCTCGCTGAGGGAGGCGCGGGTGAAGCGGACGGTCAGCCAGGTGCCGCCGAAGATTCCGAGCGCCTTGCCGATGACCAGGCCCATCACCACGCCGAGCGTCTCCGGTCGGGTGAACAGGTCGCCGAGCGCCTGCCCGGACACCACCACCCCGGCGCTGAACAGCGCGAACACCGGCACGGCGAACCCGGCCGACAGGGGCCGCACCAGGTGTTCGATGCGCTCGCCGGGCGAGCGCTCCTCGCCCTCGCGGGTGGTGCAGCGCAGCATCAGGCCCATGGCCACGCCGGCGATGGTGGCGTGCACGCCGCTGTTGTACATCAGCGCCCAGTTGACGACCGCGAGCGGCACGTACACGTACCAGCCGCGCACGCCCATGCGCAGCAGCAGCCAGAAGACGGCGAGGCCGAGAAGCGCGCCGCCGAGCGCGGCGAAGTTCAGCCGGTCGGTGAAGAAGACCGCGATGATCAGGATCGCGAAGAGGTCGTCGACGACGGCGAGGGTGAGCAGGAAGGCGCGCAGGGCGCTGGGCAGGGAGGTGCCGATCACCGCGAGGACGGCGAGCGCGAAGGCGATGTCGGTGGCGGTGGGCACCGCCCAGCCCTGGGTGGAGCCGTGCCCGGTGAGGGCGGTGACGGTGTAGACGAGCGCGGGTACGGCCATGCCGCACAGCGCGGCCACCACGGGGAGCACGGCCGCCTTGGGATCGCGCAGGTCTCCGGCGACCAGTTCGCGTTTGAGCTCGATGCCGGCGACGAAGAAGAAGATCGCGAGGACGCCGTCGGCGGCCCAGTGGGCGATCGACAGGTTCAGGCCGAGGGCGGCGGGGCCGAAGCCGAAGTGGCTGACCGCCTCGTAGCTGTGGCGCAGCGCCGGGACGTTCGCCCAGATCAGGGCGGCGACGGCGGCGAGGAGCAGGAGGACGCCGCCGACGGTCTCCGTGCGCAGCGCGTCCGCGACGTAGGTCCGCTCGGGCAGGGACAGGCGTCCGAGGGCCTTGCGGGCGGGGTGCGGGGAGCGGGGCGCGGTCACGATGGGGGACCTCCGGTATCAGGCAGGACGGCTTGACCGCCGACCAGACTTCCCGGCACACCCAGTGGATCTTGTTGAGTTCTTGACTCTTTGGTTACTTTACCTAAATTGTCGGGCGGGCGAAAGGCGAGAGACCGGTGGGCCCGGTGGGCCCGGACGTACGCCAGGGGCGCCCGGCGTGATGCCGGGCGCCCCTGCTCGGTCGTACCGGCTCAGTCCTCGCTGGGTGCGGCGGGGAGTTTGTTCTGGATGAGGTCCATGACGCCGGCGTCGGTGAGGGTGGTGACGTCGCCGAGTTGGCGGTTTTCGGCGACGTCGCGCAGGAGGC
>NZ_JBEZND010000091.1:0-7766 GCF_040706415.1 Streptomyces sp. NPDC048106
TGACGTTGATCGCCGGGAACAGCAGGACCCCGTCACGCTGCATCTCGTACAGCCGGTGCACACCCGTCGTGGTCTCCTCCGTGACACCACGGATCTCGGAGGCCAGCTGGGTCCACTTCTGGGGGTTCTCGCCCAGGGTGCGGTGCAGCAGCTGGAGGATGACGCGGTGCTCGTCGGACTCGGCGGTCTCCAGGCCGGGGACCTTGCCGTCCTTCTCGTACTCGACGCCCTTGTGGACGAGGAGGGTGGCGTCGCCGCCGTCGTCCAGGATCATGTTCGGGCCGCCGGTGGGGCTGTCCGGCCAGGTCAGCGCCTGCTCGGTGCACCACCAGTACTCGTCCAGGGTCTCGCCCTTCCAGGCGAAGACCGGGACGCCCTGCGGGTTGTCCGGCGTGCCGTTCGGACCGACGGCGATGGCGGCGGCCGCGTGGTCCTGGGTGGAGAAGATGTTGCAGGAGGCCCAGCGGACCCGGGCGCCCAGGGCGACCAGGGTCTCGATCAGCACGGCCGTCTGCACGGTCATGTGCAGGGAACCGGTGACGCGGGCGCCGGCGAGCGGCTGCGTCTCGGCGTACTCCTTGCGGATCGCCATCAGGCCGGGCATCTCGTGCTCGGCGAGGGTGATCTCCTTGCGGCCGAACTCGGCCAGCGAGAGATCGGCGACCTTGAAGTCCTGTCGGTTGTCGACAGTCGTCATTGCGAGCTGCTCCTCGGATTCGGGTCGAGGGTGGATACGGCTGGTCTGCGCGGCGGCGGACATACGGGTCCCCGAGAAGAGGACACTGGCATGCCCACGTACGCGCAGCGCAGTCCGTCGGAGGCCCTCTCTCCCTCGGCCGGTCCGTGGTGGGACCGCCCGACCGCCATCAGCAGCGACGTCTGGCTCCGTCCCAAGCTACACCGGACCGCCCGGTCGCCCACAGTCCGCGTCCGCATGGTTCAAGCCGTTCGCCGGTCGGCCACGCGGTCCGGGGCGGGGCGGGCGGTGCCGATTCAGTGGCCGCCGGCGTGCGGGTTCGGGCCGCCGGGGGTCGCCGCCGGGTCCGGGCCCTTGGCGGCTTCGGCCTCGCTGTAGATGTCGGGTTCGAGGTAGATCACGCGGGCGATCGGGACGGCGGTGCGGATGCGGTCCTCGGCGGCGTCGATGGCGGCGGCGATCTCGGCGGCGGTGTCGTCGTGCCGCACCGCGATCTTGGCGGCGATCAGCAGTTCCTCGGGGCCGAGGTGGAGCGTGCGCATGTGGATGATGCGGGTGACCGACTCGCCGTCGACCGTCGCCTTCTCGATCTTCTTGATCACGTCGAGGCCGGCCGCCTCGCCCAGCAGCAGCGACTTGGTCTCGGCCGCCAGGACCAGGGCGATGCAGACGAGGAGGACACCGATGCAGACGGTGCCGACGCCGTCCCAGACGCCGTCGTCGGTGAGCAGGGAGAGGCCGACGCCGCCGAGGGCGAGGACGAGACCGATGAGCGCCCCGAAGTCCTCCAGCAGGACGACGGGCAGCTCGGGGGCCTTGGCGCGGCGGATGAACTGCGACCAGGACAGTGTGCCGCGCAGTTCCTCGGACTCCTTGATCGCGGTGCGGAAGGAGAAGCCCTCGGCGGCGATCGCGAAGACGAGGACGGCCACCGGCCAGTACCAGTTCTCCAGGGCGTGCGGGTGGGAGATCTTCTCGTAGCCCTCGTAGATGGCGAACATGCCGCCGACGGAGAAGAGGACGATCGAGACGAGGAAGGCGTAGATGTACCGCTCGCGGCCGTAGCCGAAGGGGTGCTGGGGGGTGGCCTCGCGCTGGGCCTTCTTGCCGCCGACGAGCAGCAGGAACTGGTTGCCGGAGTCGGCGAGCGAGTGGACGCCCTCGGCGAGCATCGAGGAGGAGCCGCTGAAGGCGAACGCCACGAACTTCGATGCCGCGATCGCGAGGTTGGCGCCGAGTGCCGCCACGATCGCCTTGGTACCGCCTGACGCGCTCATGTGTCCGCGTTGTCCCTTCGGTCTCTGCTCATCCCTGCGGCTTTGCCCGGCCTTTGCCGGTGGGTCATTCTTGCAGCCCGGCCGGGCCCGGCGCGTCGGGTATCCAGGGCCCTGGTTCTACGAACCGTCAAACGCGGACGGTGGCCCGGAAGACCGTACCCGCGCCCGAGATCCCGGCCTTCTCGCCGGCCGGGACGAACACCGAATGCCCCGGGCCCAGTTGGTGCTCGCCCGCGCGGACGGAACCGGCCGTGCACAGCAGGATCTGCGGGGTGTTCCGGGTGAGGTCGTGGGCGGTGCCGCCCGCGGCCAGGACGTACCGGGAGAGTTGGAACTCGTCGATCGGCGTCTCGTAGACCTCCTCGCCGTCCGGGGCGGCCTCGGGCCGCAGCACGCCGGGGTCGCCCGCCTCGAAGCGGACGACGCGCAGGAGTTCGGGCACGTCGACGTGTTTGGGGGTCAGACCGCAGCGAAGGACGTTGTCGGAGTTGGCCATGATCTCGACGCCCATACCGCTGAGGTAGGCGTGTGGGACGCCGGCGCCGAGGAAGAGGGCCTCGCCTGGTTGCAGCCGGACGTGGTTGAGCAGCATGGCCGCGAGGACGCCGGGGTCGCCCGGGTAGTGGTGGGCGAGTTCGGCGTACGGGGCGTGGTCGCCGCCCAGGCGGACGCAGGCGGCGCCGGCCTCGGCGACCGTACGGGCCATCTCGTCGGGGTCCGCGGTGAGGATCGCGGTGAGGACCTCGCGCAGGGCCGCGTCCCCGGGCCGGGCGCCCAGGAGATCGACGTACGGCTTGAGGGAGTCGACGCCCAGCCCGGCGAGCAGGTCGGCGGCGCCGGCCGGGTCGCGGAAGCCGCACAGGCCGTCGAACTCGGTCAGGGCGCAGATCAGTTCGGGCTTGTGGTTGGGGTCCTTGTAGTCGCGCTGCGGGGCGTCGATCGGGACGCCTCGGCGCTCCTCGTCGTCGTAACCCGCTCTGGCCTGTTCCAGGTTGGGATGCACCTGGAGGGAGAGGGGCGCGCCGGCGGCGAGGATCTTCAGCAGGAAGGGCAGGCGCGGGCCGAACCTGGCCACCGCCTCCTTGCCCAGTTCGCGCTCCGGGTCCGCGTCGATCACTTCGGCGAGCGTGCCGCGCGCGGTGCGCGACGGGGCGCCCGGGTGGGCGCCCATCCACAGCTCGGCCTGGGGTTCGCCGGTCGGCTCGACGCCGAGCAGGTGCGGGATGGCGGTGGGGGAACCCCAGGCGTAGGGGCGGACGGTGTTGTCGAGGCGGTCCATGTTTCTTCTCTGTCTTCCGTGCGTGCGCTGCTCGGCCGGCGGCCCGGCGCCCGGCGCGGTGCCGGTGTCGGGGCCGGGCAGGGCGGGGGCCGGGGCCGGTGCGGACCGGCCCGCAGCCAGATCAGGCCCCGGAAGCGAGCGCCAGGTAAACGGCGGCGAAATCGGTGACGGCGATCAGTTCCGCGAGGGTCTCCAGTTCGCCGCCCTCCTCGGGTTCGAGTTCGCTGATCGGCGTGTCGTGGCTGAGGGCCAGGTCGCGGGCGGCGGGGGCGGCGGTGAGGCCGCCGCTCGGACGGTCGCGCAGCAGGACCACGCGCGCGTGCAGCGCGGGCGGCTCCTCCACGCGGTCGCGGAAGAAGTCGTCCGGGTCGGCGCTGGCCGCGAGGGGCCCGGCCAGCAGGGCGCCGTGCGCGGCGAGCGCCTCGGGAAGTTCCGCGACGACGGCGGGGCGGCCCGCGAGTTCGGCGAGGGCGGCGGCGAAGCGGCGGCCGGCGGGGCCCGCGGAGGCGCCCTCGGTCCACACCACGGGGAGCGCGTCGGCGAGTTCGGCGGCGATGGTCTTGGCAGAGTTGCTGTAGGCCACGATGGCGGGACCGCAGCGTTCGGCGACGT
Organism: Streptomyces sp. NPDC048106; assembly: GCF_040706415.1. Classification (NCBI taxonomy): domain Bacteria; kingdom Bacillati; phylum Actinomycetota; class Actinomycetes; order Kitasatosporales; family Streptomycetaceae; genus Streptomyces; species Streptomyces sp. NPDC048106. The sequence continues at coordinate 3,866 of NZ_JBEZND010000091.1, forward strand.
GGTCGAGGCGGTCGGCGACCTTCTCCAGGGCCTCGGGCGGCGCGGTGAGCAGGCCGATCCGGTCCAGGAGGGCGAGCAACGGGGTCAGCAGGGCCCAGAAGACGCCCGGGGAGGAGGCGGCGAGCGGCTCGTCGTGGTCGTACGGTGACGTCGCCATCGGGACGAACAGTCCGTGCGTGCCGCCGGCGGCCTCGGCGAGGGGGGTGCCCACCGGGGCGACGGCGACGACCGTGACGCCGCGGCGGTAGGCCTGGTCGGCGAGGAGGGACAGGCTCGGCTCGGTGCCGTCCGGAGTGGTGATCAGGAGGAGGTCGACGGAGCCGGCCCAGCCGGGGAGTTCCCAGCGCAGGGCGCCCGCGGCGGGGGCGACGCCGGCCGGGGCGAGGCGGACCACGGGGCTGCCGGGCCCCGCCAGCGTGCCGAGGAGGTCGGCGGTGTGGGTGGCGGCGGCGCCGGGTCCCGCGATCAGCACGGCGCGGGGGCGGCCGTCGGGTTTGAGGTCGCCGACGCCGGCCTCGGCGGCGTGCCGGGCGGCGGTACGGACGCGGGCGCCGGCCTCGGCGGCACCGCGCAGCAGGCCCCGGCGGTCGGCCTCGGCGAGGCCCTCCGGGTTGTCCAGCAGCGATTCGTCCAGCATGGGCGGCAGCCTCCGATCGCCGGGGGTGGCTACGACGTCTACGACGCTACGGGGTGCGTGGGGGTACGACGCTACGACGGGCGGGACCGCGTCACTCGGGGCGGCGGGCCTCGTCCACGAGGAGGACCGGGATGCCGTCGCGGACCGGGTAGGCGAGACCGCAGTCCTGGCCGGTGCAGATCAGCTCGGCGCCCTGCTCCTTGAGCGGGGCGTGGCAGGCCGGGCAGGCGAGGATCTCCAGGAGGCCGGCTTCGAGCGGCATGGGGTGTCCCTTCGAGGGCGGGGTTTCTCGGACCGCTGGTCAGCGTACCGCTGCCGGGCGGATGGGGGCGGGGCGCCAGGGGCGCCCCGTGGGAGGGCCGGCCGGTGGGAGGGCAGGGTCTCAGGCCCTGATGATCGCCAGGGCCTCGTCGCGGATCTTCGCCATCGTGGCCTCGTCCTTCGCCTCGGCGTTCAGGCGGAGGAGGGGTTCCGTGTTGGAGGGGCGCACGTTGAACCACCAGTCGGGGGCGGAGACGGTGAGGCCGTCGAGGTCGTCCACGGTGACGTCGGCGCGGCCCTCGTAGGCGGCGCGGATCGCGGCGAGGCGGGCGGACTGGTCGGCGACGGTGGAGTTGATCTCGCCGGAGCCCGGATAGCGGTCGTACTGGGCGACCAGCGCGGACAGCGGGCCCTGCTGGCCGCCGAGGGCGGCGAGGACGTGCAGGGCGGCCAGCATGCCGGTGTCGGCGTTCCAGAAGTCCTTGAAGTAGTAGTGCGCGGAGTGCTCGCCGCCGAAGATCGCGCCGGTGCGGGCCATCTCGGCCTTGATGAAGGAGTGGCCGACGCGGGTGCGGACCGGGGTGCCGCCGTTCTCGCGGACGACCTCGGGGACCGTGCGGGAAGTGATCAGGTTGTGGATGACCGGGCCCGCACCGCCGTGGCGCGCCAGCTCGCGCGCGGCGACCAGGGCGGTGATCGCGGACGGGGAGACGGGGTCGCCGTTCTCGTCCACGACGAAGCAGCGGTCGGCGTCGCCGTCGAAGGCGAGGCCCAGGTCCGCGCCCTCCGCCGGGACCCGCTTCTGCAGGTCCACGAGGTTGGCCGGGTCGAGCGGGTTGGCCTCGTGGTTCGGGAAGGTGCCGTCCAGTTCGAAGTACATCGGCACGAGGGTCAGGGGCAGGCCGGCGAAGACCGTGGGCACGGTGTGGCCGCCCATGCCGTTGCCCGCGTCGACCACGACCTTCAGGGGGCGGATCGCGGTCAGGTCGACCAGCGAGCGCAGGTGCGTCGCGTAGTCCCGCAACGTCTCGCGGGAGGCGAGGGTTCCCGGCTCGGCGGCCGGTTCGGGGGCGCCCGACTCCAGCCACTTCTCGACCAGTTCGCGGAGCTGGGCGAGGCCGGTGTCCTGGCCGACCGGGGCGGCGCCGGCGCGGCACATCTTGATGCCGTTGTACTGGGCCGGGTTGTGCGAGGCGGTGAACATGGCGCCGGGCAGGTCCAGCGCTCCCGAGGCGTAGTAGAGCTGGTCCGTGGAGCACAGGCCGATCTCGGTCACGTCCACGCCGCGGTCCGCCGCGCCGCGTGCGAAGGCGCGGGACAGGCCGGGGGACGAGGGCCGCATGTCGTGGCCGACGACGATCGCCGACGCGCCTGTCACCTCCGCGAAGGCGGCGCCGAAGAGCCCGGCCAGTGTTTCGTCCCACTGGTCCGGGACCACTCCGCGTACGTCGTACGCCTTCACGATCTGCGACAGATCAGCAGTCACGGCCAAGCCTCCTGAGGTTCTCTGAGCCCCCACAAACTACCCGTCCGCGGTAAGCGGACGGTGTGCGGACACCGGGAGGGCGCGCGGTTGTCACCGGGAGGAGTGGCGGGGCGGCCGGCTCTGCGGACACACCTGCGGGTGACCGTCCGTCACGCGCCTTACGGAGGTGCGTCAGTTGTCCGGGGAGCGCAGGACCCGCAGATGGCCGCGGCGGGCCACCTCCATGGGGTCCACGGTGCGGGCGCCGCCGCCGGCCTCGGCCGCGCGCTCCTGGGGACGGGCGGCCTCGCGCACGGCGTTGGCGAGCGCCTCCAGGTCGTCGCCGCTGGGGCGGGCGGGGGCGGAGCCGTCGAGCAGGCGGACGACCTCCCAGCCACGCGGGGCGGTGAGGCGCTCGGAGTGCTCGGCGCACAGGTCGTAGCAGTGGGGTTCGGCGTAGGTGGCGAGCGGGCCGAGGACCGCGGTCGAGTCGGCGTAGACGTACGTCAGCGTCGCGACGGCGGGTCGGCCGCAGGCGGTGCGCGAACAGCGACGTACAGGGCTCACGAGGTTGGACGGTACCGCACTCTTGAGCGGGCCGCGACGACTCTCCACCAGGTCACTCCGCCGTGTCGCGCTGTGAGACGCCCCACACACCTCTCCGCACAGCCCCTGCTGACCTGCGGGGTGGTGGCCCGCGGGGCGCTCGGGCGGGACCGGTTCCGGTCATGAGTCGGTACAAATACGGTCAATCACCTTGCGCTCCGAGGATGTGCGGGGTTCGTGGACGATTGCCGAAACGAGCCGCAGGTTGGCTGGAACGGTCGTCCCGTGACAGGACGTCGCGGGTGGCCGGTTGGCGCGTACGGCCGGGCGGGCGGGACGGTCGGGGACTACGCTTCACCAGTGATGGACAACCCTGTACCGCCCCGAGCCGCAGGCCCCGGGCCCCGTCGCCGCGATCGTCACGGACGGGGCATGCGGGGGCCGATCGCGCCGCCGCAGGTGCCGTTGGCGGCGAGCCGTGCGGAGGTGTTCGCGGATCTCGTGCAGGACTCCGTGGAGCGGCTTGAGCGGCGGTGGCCGCAGCTCGCCGAGGTGGAGTTCCTGGTTCTCGAGGTGCCTCGCCTGGAGGGGCATGAGCCGGCCGCCCTGTGGGGGGACGAGGCGGTGCCGCTCGGGGGGATCATGCCGGCGCGGGAGGGGCGGCGGGCGCGCGTGGTGGTGTACCGGCGGCCGGTGGAGATCCGGTCGAAGGGGCGGGACGAGCGGGCGGCGCTCGTGCACGAGGTGGTCGTGGAGCAGGTCGCGGAGTTGCTGGGGCTGACGCCGGAGACGGTGGATCCGCGGTACGGGGAGGACTAGGTGTTCTGTCCGGGGAGGTTGTGGACGGGTGAGCCAGGTCTCGGCTGAGGGATCTTGAACGGGTGAGGGCCCTTCCGATTCGGTGTGGATTGCGACGTCTACACCAACCAGAAAGGCCCTCGTGGTCCACCGTAATGCACCCCTGACCGAGACCGGTCGCCTGCGTCTGGCCC
>NZ_JBEZND010000092.1:0-7703 GCF_040706415.1 Streptomyces sp. NPDC048106
CACCTGCTGGCCACCTGGACCGGCACTTGCCCCACCTGCCGACAACCCACCCCATGGCAGCCCTACGACACGACCTAACAAAGCACTACTAGGGCAGTCCTAGTCGCCCTGCCCGGCCAGCATCCGCCCGAGGACCGCCCGTTGCACCGGCAGTACCTCGGTGTGCAGGCCGCGGCCCTTGGGGGTGAGGGAGACCCAGACGCCGCGGCGGTCCTCGGCGCACACCGAGCGTTCCACCAGGCCGTCCTTCTCCAGCCGGCCGATCAGCCGGGACAGGGCGCTCTGGCTGAGATGCACCCGCCCGACCAGGTTCTGCACCCGGCAGTGGTCGCCGTCGCGGGGCGACTCGGAGGCCAGGATGTCCAGCACCTCGAAGTCGCTGGCGCCCAGCCCGTAGGGGTGCAGCGCGCGGTCTATCTCGCACATCGTGCGCGCGTGCACGGCGAGGATGTCCCGCCAGCGTTCCTCGAGCCGGGCCTCGGCCGTTTCCACTGCCATACCGGCACCGTAGCACCGATCCAGCCATTCGTTGAGAGTGCAACTACTTTTCGGTGGCGGGGTCCTGGAGCAGGCCCACCATGTTGCCGTCGGCGTCCTTCACGGAGGCCACGAGCCTGCCGTTGCCGACGTCCCGGACGTCCTGGACGATCTCCGCGCCCGCGGCCACCAGCGCCGCGAGCCGCTCCCGCAGATCGGTGACGTGCCAGAACGGCACCGGCCCGGTCAGGCCCTGCGCATGCCCGTTCGGGTCGAGGCCGACGTCCTGCCCGGCGGCCTTGAACCCGATGTAGTACGGCTCGTCGGCGTACGGCTCGACGCCGAGCAGCGCGCCGAACAGGGCCTTGGCCCGCTCCGGGTCCTTGACGGGGTAGATGATCGTCTGCACGCCGGCGGTCATGGAACTCACTCCTTGAAAAGCAGGGGATGCCAAGAGGTACGAGGCCCGACGGGCTCCCCGTCGGTGCTCCCACGCTAGGCCGGAGGAGCCCGCCGGGGCTTCTCCAATCCTGACCGGTCGCGGCCCCCGGCGGCGGCCGGACGCGCTGAGCCCGCCCCGGCGGAACAAGAGCAGTCCTCTTGGAGAAGAGCAGGTGAACGGCTCGGCGGACGGCCCACGGGTGACCGGTGGGCGGCCGATCCGGCGGTAGTCTGGTGCCCGGCCGTGATCACCCACCGGGGGCCGGCCGAGCAGGAGACGTAAGAACGATGACAACCCCCGAAGCCGGCACCCTCCGCGCCCGCGCCGTACCGAGTCGGCGGACGCGGTGGCGTGCCCAGGGCCCGATCGTCGCCGTGGTCGCCGTCGGCGGCGCCCTCGGCGCCTGCGGCCGCTACGGACTCAGCCTCACCTGGCCCACCCCGCCCGGCGGCTTCCCCTGGGCGACCTTCTGGACCAACCTCATCGGCTGCGCCGTGATGGGTGTGTTCATGGTGTTCCTCACCGAGGTGTGGGCCGCCCACCGTCTCGTCCGCCCCTTCTTCGGCACCGGCGTCCTCGGCGGGTTCACCACCTTCTCCACCTACACCGTCGACATCCGCAGGCTGGTCGAGGCCGGCCGCCCCGAAACCGGGCTCCTCTATCTCGTGGCGACGCCCTGCGCGGCCCTCGCGGCGGTGTGGCTCGCCTCGGTCACCGTCCGCCGGATGCTGACCAGGAGGGAGCGGACATGACCTCGCTCACCGGCCGCGCACTGCGGCTGACCGTCTGCGTCGGCGAGGACGACACCTGGCACCACAGGCCCGTCTACAGCGAGATCGTGCACCGCGCGCATGCCGCCGGGCTCGCGGGCGCCAGCGTCTTCCGGGGCATCGAGGGCTTCGGCGCCTCCTCCCGCATCCACACCTCCCGTCTGCTCTCGCTGAGCGAGGACCTGCCGGTCGCGGTGGTCGTCGTGGACACCGAGGAGCGGATCCGGGCGTTCCTGCCCCGGCTGGACGAACTGGTCCGCGAGGGCCTGGTCACGCTGGAGGAGTGCGAGGTCGTACGGTACGTCGGCCGCGCGCCAGGCCCGGATCCCGGCGCGGCGGGACCGGAAGGCGGGGGACCCCGGTGAACTGGCTGCTCGTCGTGGCCGGGGCCGTGGTCGGCGCGCCCACGCGCTACCTCACCGACCGCGCCGTGCAGGCCCGGCACGACTCGCTCTTCCCCTGGGGCACCTGGGTGGTGAACGTCGTCGGCAGCCTGATCCTCGGGCTGGTCACCGGCGCCGTCGCCACCGGGGCCGCGGGACCCCGGCTGCAACTCCTGCTCGGCACCGGTCTGTGCGGGGCGCTGACCACCTACTCGACCTTCTCCTACGAGACCCTGCGGCTCACCGAGGCCGGCTCCGGCCTCTACGCCTCGGTGAACGTCGTCGCCGGCGTGGCGGCCGGGCTGGCCGCGGCCTTCGCGGGGTTCTGGCTCGCCGGCGCCCGGTAGGCGCGGGCACCCGCCGCCCGGCCGCGCTGCGGCAAGTACTGTCTCAACACTGTCGACCTACTCTCCTCAGAACTGGATTCCATGAGCGCCATCTCTGTCGGTCAGGCCGTCGTCCTCGGAGTGGTCGAGGGGGTGACCGAGTTCCTCCCGGTGTCCTCCACCGGTCACCTCAAGATCGCCGAGGGGCTCATGGACATCCCCGTCGACGACAAGTCCGTCGTCGGTTTCTCCGCCGTCATCCAGGTCGGCGCCATCGCCGCCGTGCTCGTGTACTTCTTCAAGGACATCAAGCGGATCGTTTCCGCGTGGTTCCGCGGCCTGGGCAACCGCGAGGAGCGCTACCACCACGACTACAAGTTCGCCTGGTGGGTGATCGCCGCGACGATCCCCATCGTCCTGGTGGGTCTCGCCGCCAAGCCGCTGATCGACGGGCCGCTGGCCTCGCTGTGGGTGGTGGCCGGTTCGCTGATCGTCGGCTCCGGTGTGATGTGGTGCGCGGACCAGATGGGCCGCCACAAGCGCGGTGAGGACGACACGTCCTTCAAGGACGCGATGTGGGTGGGCTGCTCGCAGATCCTCGCCCTGCTCTTCCCCGGCTTCTCCCGCTCCGGCGCCACCATGTCCACCGCGCTCGTCCTGGACCTGGACCGCGTCGCCGCGACCCGCCTCTCCTTCTTCCTCGGCATCCCCGCGCTGACCGGCGCGGGCATCTACGAGCTGAAGGACGCCCTCGGCGCGGGCGTGGGCGCCGCTCCGCTGGCCGTCGGCACCATCGTCTCCTTCGTCGTGGCCTACGCCTCGATCGCCTGGCTGCTGAAGTTCGTCGCCAAGCACTCCTTCAACGCCTTCGTGATCTACCGCATCGTCATCGGCGCGGGCCTGCTCGGCCTGCTCGCCACCGGTGCGCTCAACGCCTGAGCCGTGACCCTTCGGCCACCCCACGGGGTGCGGCAGCCCGCACGCGGGCGCCGCACCCCGTTCGTGTCCGACGACCACCCGCCTTGACAGAGCGGCCGGACGGCGCGCACGATTCGCCCCGTGAACCTGTCAGACAGCCAGACAGGTGGTCCCGGCCCGCGGCGCGTGAGCGCGATGGAAGCGGTCCTCGGCCACCTCCGCGGCGCCATCGAACGCGGCGAGTACGCCGTCGGCGACAAGCTGCCCTCCGAGGCGCAGCTCGGCCGCACCCTGGAGGTCTCCAGGCCCGTGCTGCGCGAGGCGCTGCGCGCGCTCCAGACGATGGGCCTCACGGTCTCCCGGACCGGCAAGGGCACCTTCGTCGTCGCCAACGCGGTGGAGGACCCCACCTTCGGCGACTACGCGGCCAGCGATCTGCTGGAGGTCCGCCGGCACGTCGAGATCCCGGTCGCCGGCTACGCGGCGCTGCGCCGCACCCCGGACCACCTGGAACGACTGACCGGTCTGCTGGAGCGCATGGAGCGGGAGACGGACACCACCGCGTGGGTCGCGATGGACACCCTCTTCCACCTCACCGTGGCCGAGGCCGCCCAGAACCCGGTCTTCCGCCGGGTCATCGAGGAGATCCGCGACGCCCTGGCACGCCAGTCCGCCTTCCTCAACGAACTCGGCGGCCGCCGCGAGCAGTCCGACCGCGAGCACCGCGCGATCGTGGAGGCGCTCGCCGCCGGCTCCGAACAGGACGCGCTGGCGGCGATGAGCCACCACCTGGACCGCGTCGAACGCACCCTCACCGACATCGTGCGCCGACGACCGGACCCGGGCGTGAGCGCCGCCCACCCCTGACCCCCGAACCCGCCGACGCCGGCGCCGGACGCACCACCGTGCCCCTCCGCCGCCGGCCGCCACGGCCCCGGGCGCGTCCGCACGACGCCCGCGCCCGCACCCCGCACCCGACCGGCGCGCCGCCGCGTGATCCGCGGACCGGCCCGCCCCGACCACTTGATGCAGGCAGAAATGGACATCAGCTCCCGCGCCGACGCGCCCGTCGTCCGCGCACCCCGCCACGCCCCCGTCGCCCACCTCGTCCGCGGCGGTGTCGTCGAGGGCATCCACTACGGCTCCGTCGTCGTCCTCGGCGCCGACGGAGCCGTCGGCTTCCGGCTCGGCGACACCGAGGCCGCCTTCTACCCCCGCTCGGCCGTCAAACCCCTCCAGGCCGTCGCCATGCTGCGGGCCGGGCTGCCGCTGGACGGCGAACTGCTGTCCCTCGCCGCCGCGAGCCACTCCGGCGAGGAGCGCCACCTCGCCGGCACCCGGCGCATCCTCGGCCTGGCCGGACTCGGCGAGGACGATCTGCGCAACGTTCCCGACCTGCCCTTCGGCCCCGCCGTCCGCGACACCTGGATCCGCGACGGCCGGACCCCCTCCCGGCTCGCCCAGAACTGCTCCGGCAAGCACGCGGCCATGCTCTGGACCGCCCGGCTCAACGGGTGGTCCCTCCCCGACTACCTGGACCCCGCGCACCCCTTGCAGCGGGCGATCCGGGAGACCGTCGAAGACCTCACGGAACAGCGGGTCGCGCACGTCACCGTGGACGGCTGCGGTGCGCCCCTGTTCGCCATCTCCCTGCGCGGACTGGCCCGCGCGCTGTCCCGGATCACCTCGGCGGCGCCGGGTACCGCGGAGGCGCGGGTCGCCGACGCGATGCGGGACCACGCGGAGATGGCGTCCGGTGACGGCCGTGACGTCGCGGCCCTGATGCGGGCCGTGCCTGGGCTGCTGGCCAAGGACGGTTTCGAGGGGGTGCAGGTCGCCGCGCTGCCGGACGGGCGGGCGGTGGCCGTGAAGATAGCGGACGGGGCGGACCGCGCGCGGATCCCGGTCGCGGCGGGGGCGCTGGCGCTGGCCGGAGTGGATCCGGCCCTGCTGACCGGGTTCGCGGGGCAGCCGCTGCTCGGCGGCGGGGTGCCGGTGGGAGCCGTACGCGTGGTGAGCGAACTCGGTTCCGCCTGACGCCGGCCGGGGCCGCCGGGCCCCGAGGCGGTCGAAGCCGGCCCGGCACCGGTCGCCTGACCTGCGGTGACGTGAGGTTCCGGGGCGCGGGCGAGGAGTGGGCTCCGGGAGCGGCAGGAGGCACAATGGTGATCATGGCACCGACGTCGTCCTTCACCTTCCTGCCGGTCCTGGAGCGCATCGCCGAGGAGCTGGAGCACACGCCGGGCCGGGGCCGCGCCGCCGACTACATCCCGGCGCTCGCCGCCTGCGACCCCCGTACCTTCGGCATGGCCGTCGCCGAGCTGGACGGCACGGTCTACGGGGTGGGGGAGTGGCGGCAGCCGTTCTCCACGCAGTCCATCACCAAGGTGTTCACCCTCGCCCTGGACCTGGCCCGCGAGGGCGACGAACTCTGGGAGCACGTCGGCCGCGAGCCCTCGGGCAACCCGTTCAACTCCCTGGTCCAGCTGGAGTACGAGAACGGCATCCCGCGCAACCCGTTCATCAACGCGGGCGCCCTCGTCGTCACCGACCGCCTCCAGACCCGTACCGGGGACGCGGCCGGCGTACTGCTCGACTTCCTGCGCGCCGAGTCCGCGAACCCCGCGCTGGACTTCGACCAGGAGGTCGCCGCCTCCGAGACCGCGCACGGCGACCGCAACGCCGCCCTCGCCCACTTCATGGCGTCCTACGGCAACATCGACAACGAGGTGCCGGTCCTGCTCGACCAGTACTTCCGCCAGTGCTCCATCGCCGCCTCCTGTGCCGACCTGGCCCTCGCCACCGGCTTCCTCGCCCGGCACGGCATCCGCGCCGACGGCGGCCGGCTGCTCAGCCGCAGCCAGGCCAAACAGGTCAACGCGGTGATGCTGACCTGCGGCACGTACGACGCGGCAGGCGACTTCGCCTACCGGGTCGGCCTGCCCGGCAAGAGCGGCGTCGGCGGCGGCATCATCGCCGTCGTACCGGGCCGCTGCACCCTGTGCGTGTGGAGCCCGGGGCTGGACGAACGCGGCAACTCGGTGGCGGGCGTGGCGGCCCTGGACCGCTTCACGACCCTGACCGGCCTGTCCGTCTTCTGAAGTTGAGGGGCGAGGCGTCGGCCTGCCGCTGGTGGGACGGCCGGTGTTCCGGGGTTGTTACCGTCATCCCATGGGCTGGACTCGCTCGTGGCCGGGCTCCAGCCCGTCGTGGTCTCCGGCCCGGGTGAACGAAGGAGCGGCCGGTGTCGGGGACGCCGTTCGGAGTTGTTTTGCGCGGTCAGCGGCAGCAGCGTCGCCTGACGATCGAGGAGCTGGCCGAGGCGTCGGGGGTCAGTGCCCGGGCGATCGGCGACATGGAGCGAGGACGCAGCCGGGTGCCGCAGCGGCGCACGGTGGTGGCGCTGGCGGAGGGGCCGGGGCTCGCGGACGCGGAGTGGGACGCCCTGCTGACGGCGGCGCGGGCGGCGCGTCCGACGCGTGCGGTGGCGGTGGCGGGGACGGCTGTGCCGCCGCGGTCGGTGGGGGACTTCACGGCGCGACGGCGAGCTGGCGCGGCTGCGGGAAGCCGCGCGACGGGCGGGCACCGGCGAGGGGGCGTCGGTGTCGGTCATCTCGGGTCCGCCGGGGTGCGGGAAGACGACGCTGGCCCTCAAGGCGGCGGTGGACCTGGCGGCGGAGTTCCCGGGTGGCTGTTTCGTGGTGGACCTGCACGGGGTGGAAGGCCCCATGGACACGAGCGAGGCGCTGCTGAAGGCGCTGGGGGTGTCGGACCGCCGGCTGACGCAGGAGGACGCGGCCGGGCGCGCGGGGCTGCTGCGGGCGCTGCTGGGTGAGCGCCGGTGCCTGGTGGTGCTGGACAACGCGCGGGACGAGGGGCAGGTCCGTGCGCTGCTGCCCGGCGGCGGGCGGAGTCTGGTGCTGGTCACCAGCCGGCGGCCGTTGACCGGCCTGGAGGACGCCGACCGGCTGGCGCTGTCCGAGATGGCGCAGACCGAGGCGGTCGAGCTGCTGCGGCGGATCCTGGGCGAGCAGCGGGCGGACGCGGAAGTCGAGGCCGTGCGCCAGGTGGCGAAGCTGTGCGGGCACCTGCCGCTGGCCTTGCGGGTGGCCGCGAACTGGCTGACCGTGCGCTCGGGCTGGAGCGTGGAACACCTGGTACGGCGCCTGGCCGACGAGGAACGCCGCCTGGGTGCGCTCGCCGCCGGCGATGTGCGGGTGGAGGCGGCGTTCGAGCTGTCGTACCGGCAGCTGACCGGCCAGGCCGCCCGCATGTTGCGGCTGCTGAGCCTGGGGGGTGTCCGGCGGGTCTTGGTGGAGGGAAGTCACGGCACGGTTTTGACCCAGGTGAGCGGGGTCTGGTGCGTCGAGATGCAAGGCGGAGGAGG
>NZ_JBEZND010000093.1:0-7067 GCF_040706415.1 Streptomyces sp. NPDC048106
GCATCTCCCGCCTGCACAACCTCGTCCTTGCCGGGTGACGCAGAAACCACCAGGTCACCCGGCACATCAAAGATCATTTACGGGACAGCCCTTAATCTGGCCTTCAACCCCTGGCATGCCCTGCCCGAACACCGTCCCGTCGGCAGCATCGCGGAAACCCGCAGAACCGTGTACGAAGCCGCGGCCCGGCGCCGTCGCGACGCAAACGGGATTCCAGCGGTGGAACCCGGGGCCGCCCGATCCCCGTCGAACGAGCCCCCAGCGCGTGACCGGCGGATCGTCCGCGCCGCCATCCACCCCGCTATCGGCGTGGCCCGGGTCGGGGACAGCGCCGAGGAGTACTTCCTCGCCCCGGAGACCGAGGACGCGCCCGCCTTGCCGACTGGCTCCTACAAGGACGCAACAGGCGCTCTCAAACGGCAGGCGGCCCGTTTCCGGATCTACGGCTATAACGCGGCGGACGAGCCTGTCACGGAGCTGACCGCTGACAATGCGGAGCTCCGCTGGACCGTGCACGTGGCCAACAAGAAGGCCGCGTGGTACCAGTTCCAACTCGCCCTGGACATACCCGAAGCCGCCCAAGCAGCCCCGAGTCACCTGCGTAACCCTGGGATCGCGGCCGCCGAGCGCAGTGGACTGGTCATCGACCCCGGTCCCCGCTCTGTACGAGGGCCCGATCGGGCCGGGCTGCCCGAACTACGCTGCGATACGGGGAAGTTCCAGGGCACCCCGGTCTACCTCGGCGAGTTGCGCACCGATGAGGCCGGTCGGCTTGTCTTCCTCGGCGGTCGCGGCCAGTCGGCCTCCGTCAACCACAGCGAGGCTGAAACCTTCGCCAACAACGACGGTTGGTACGACGATGTATCGGACGGACCGGTCACCGCGGACGTCCGTGTGGACGGCCGTGCGATACCCGTGGCTCCGGCCTGGGTGGTGGTCGCGCCGCCCAGCTATGCACCGGAGTTGAAATCGGTGCGCACCCTTTACGACCTGATCCGTGACGTCTTCGTCACAGCTGGGCTGCTCCCGGAGCCCGAGCAAGTCTCGTTCACCGGTGATGTGCTTCCCGTCCTGCGCCGCCTGTGCGAGCTGCAATGGGTCAACCGAGGTCTGGCCACCCTCTTCGGACAGGGAGGGAGGGAGAATTTCATGGCTCCGGAGCGTCTCTCGGCCCTGGCTGATGCCGCGCCTCGCCATGCCGAACTGCGCCAGCAGATCTGGGCCTCGATGCGTGTGCCCGAGCGCGATGGTATGTCTCCGGTCCCATGGCCCCCGCTGTACGGGGATGCGATGAGTCTGCCGCCCACCTCGGACCGCCAGCACATGTCCCTCTCTCCACTTCAGTCACGGTTGCTGGCGCGGTGGGCCGCCGGGGACTTCGTGCCGGACTACGATCCGACGGGCGCGTCCCTGGTCCCTTTGGCACGCAGACCACTTGAGGAGCAGCCCGATGCTCTCGACCGCGCGGCTCTGTCGTTCTGCATCTCCGACGCCTTCCATCCTGGCTGCGAGACCACGTGGCCCCTGCGCCATCTCTCGCTCTACAGCGCGCCGTTCCGGATCCGCCACCGCGACCCTGGCCGTCCGGAACACACCTACGGGCCGGTGCTCACTCCAGAGGTCGCCCTGGCCTACGACGGTCCGCTGTACGGGCAGGGGCCCGGTGATCTGACCCGCTGGATGGCCGTGCCGTGGCAGACGGACACCGCGAGTTGCCGCTCCGGCTATGCGCTGGGTTTCGGGCCCCGATACGACCCCTATCTGCCGACGTTCTGGCCCGCCCGGGTACCCAACCACGTCCTGACCGAGGAGGACTACCGCATCGCCATCGATTCCAGCCGCGCCCGCGAGGATCGGCTCGCGGCCTTCGAACGGCGGGCCGCCTGGAACCGCTGGCTTCCCCTCGGATACAAGGCCGCCATCAACGCCATGGTGCGGGATTTCGGTCGCCTCGGCATGGTGGAGCGCCGTCCCGGCGTCACGGACGACCCGCTCTTGCCACCCGACATGCTGGTGGAGTCAGAAGTCACCTTCCCGGCCGAGACGCCCACTCCACCGACCGGCCGTAACCTGCTCACGCTCCATGTCCCGCTCGCCGCCGACGAGAACCTGCGGGACGCCGTACTGGCCACCGCCGCGGCGCTGTCCACCAGGCCGGATGTGGAGGTTTCCACGGGCTACGTCGACAAGGTGGCGCTTCTTCCCGGAAGCCCGAAACATGGACACCGATGACATTCCCTGACATCTGATGTCCGGCCGTGATGTCTGTGGGGCGATCGTCGCCGGCGGCGGACCGGCTGGCGCGGCGGCCGCGTTGGTCCTCGCCCGGGCCGGCGTGCGGGTGGCGCTGGTGGACAGCCCGCGTCCGGAACCGCCCGGCACTCACGATTACAAAATCGGTGAGACCCTGCCGGCCGCGGCCACACCGCTGCTGCGTGACCTGGGACTGTGGGCAAAGTTCACAGCCGATGGTGGCACGCATCTCCACTCCACAGGCGTCTATACCGCCTGGGGCGGATCCGCGCTCCAAGAACGCGGATCCCTACACGATCCGTACGGTTCCGGATGGCAGCTGAACCGTCTCCGCTTCGACGCCTTCCTGCGCGAGGAGGCGTACGCGGCTGGCGCGGAGCCGGTAGACGGACGGGTCGTGGAAGTCGCCGACGGACCCGACAACACACGCCTGTTCGTACGAGGCCACCGCGGCGTTCGTGAACGGCACTGCACATGGGTTGTGGACGCGACGGGGCGGACGGCTGTCCTCGCCCGGCACCGGGCGACACGTCGGCGCCAGGACCGGCTGGTGGCCGCTCACGTCCTGCTCCGCCGCCCCACCGCGGCAGACCGCAGCGAGGGGACGGGGGCGGACCGCGAGGCACGGACCCTGGTGGAGGCAGTCGAGGAGGGATGGTGGTACACCACGCTGACCCCTGGCGGCCGCATCGTGGCCCACCTGACGGACACCGACCTCGCCGATCCCCGTCTGCGGACCCCCGACGGCTTCCTGAGCGCTGCCACGAACACGCGGCACATCCAACAACGGCTCATGGCACAGGACTTCACCGAAGCGCCGCGGCCAGCCTGGTCTCCTGCCCACGGCCAGTGCCTGATGCCGTGTTGCGGTCATGGCTGGATCGCCGCCGGCGACGCCGCGCTGGCATTCGATCCCCTGTCCTCGCAGGGAATCCTCTCAGCCTTGCACACGGGAGCCCGCGCCGGCATCGCCGTGGCCCTGTGTCTGGCGGGTGCGCCGTCAGAGTCCGTACTCGGTTCCTACACACAGTTCCTGGGTAGGGTCGCCAGATCCTACTCATACCAGCACGCCGAGGCGTACGCGTTGGAACGGCGTTGGCCGGACCACCTGTTCTGGAAGAGGCGCACGCGATCTCCAGGCGCCGGTAGGTGAAGATGAGGGGCAACGGGCCCCTGCCCCGAGAATGGTCGAACACGTGGGGAAGTTTGGCTGCGCGATGATGGTGTTGGGGTTGCGCGGGGGTGCGGCTGGTCGCCGTGGCGGCCGTCGGGCACCCACCAGCGGGTGCGCCACGATGGCCGCTCCTTGCCATCGCCGTCCTGCACCTTCCGCTGGCCAAACCGCATGTACTTGTCGATCTTCGCGGCGAGGATCTGCGCGGACTCGAAGCAGTTGCCGATCTCCACGAACAGCAGCGGCACCCCGTCCTCGGGCGAGGCGATGACGATGTCCGCCTGGGCGCCGCCCTTGCCGGGGTTGTGGACCAGGCGCCGGTCGCGGGCAGCGCCACCTCGGTCGCGTAGGAGGCGATGGTGCCCACTCCAGTGGGGGGCGGTGCCAGCGTGCGGCGTTGCGGATGCAGGCCTCCTCGAGGAGCAACGCAACGTCTGGCGCGAGGCAAGCGCGGTGCGCACGCGAGTGCAGAAGTCCTCCCCGACCGGCTCTACCACTTCCGCTTCGTCGCCCTCAGCCGTATAGGGCGAGGCCGTCAGCAGTTTTGGGAAGAGTCCGAGTTCCCGTGTACGGGCCACGGCGCAGACCAACCGCTACACCTACACCGCAGGCAACCCGCTGGGCGGCACCGACCCCACCGGACACTTCAACGTTCGCGCTCCTGGAGGCGGATTCGCTTCCGAGGGCCGGTTCACAGGCGTCGACATCAGAACCCTGTCCGGCCGCGTAGCAAGCCGGTGGGAGAAGCACGAAGGTATCCCCCAGAGATCCATGAGCCGACCTGGCAGAACCGGGGGTTCCGGCTTCCTGTCAGAGGGCCTGCCCGGGTATCCAAGCCTCGCGGACATCCTGCGTAAGCAGGCAAACCACGTCTCGCAGCCAGCGGGATACTCCGCAATGGTCGACACTGGATACGAATACGGCCCCCGCCCTGGCCCGGGCCCCCGCTCCGGCCCTGGTGTGGTGCCGGCTCGGGGAGCTGCCCATACGGATGCATCGTCATCCCCCCAAGCCGCCCATCGACCAGAACCCCAGCAACGGGCCCAACCCAGAGCCCGCACCTACCCGTACGAAGCCCAAGGCGGAATACGAGGACGCGGGCTGAGCCCTGGGAAACAGCGTCAACGCGACCGTCTCCGCCCAGTCCATGCTCGGCCCTGTGCCGCTATCACGGCGTTCATCCCGATCGAGGCGCTGGCCCAGAGCGGGCTGCTCGGCGACGGCAATGGGACGGGCGGTGCGCGGTCGAGGGCACCAAGCGCAGCAGGTGCGCGATGCGGGCCGTCCCCACCGGCGCAGGACGCGGACCTTGATGATCCGGCGTTCGGTGCGGGTCGGGATCCGGCGCGGGCTGGTGTGCGGGCGGGAAGAACGGTCGGCCATCCCGGCCTCACCGAACTGCCGGTAGCGCTCAGCCCATCGCTGGGCCGTGGTGGGCGAGACCTGGAAGCGTTCCGCGGCCCGGAGCAGCGCCCGGCCGTCCCTCGACCACGCAGCGGGCAGACGCAGCCGTCCGGTCTCGGTCAGGGGTGCATCACGGTGGGGCCCGAGGGCCTTTCTGTTGGTGTAGACGTCGCAATCCACACCGAACCGGAAGGACCTCACCTCTTCAAGATCCCTCAGCCGAGACCTGACTCACCCGTCCACAACCTCCCCGGACAGGACAACTGGGGCCTGTCCGGGGAGGGGATGCCTTCATGTCTCGGCGCGGCGGGACTTACGGTTTGTGCGTTACCCAGAGCAGTTCCGCCGGCCAGCGGTGTGCCCAGTCGGGTGGGTCGGTTTCGTTGTAGCCGTTGGGTGTTCCGAGTTCGGGCCGCGGCTCGATGAGGTCGTCGATGATGAGACCCGCCCCGCGCAGAACCTTGACCCAGTCGCCGTAGGTGAGCTGATAGCTGGTCGCGCCGTCGCCTTCGGCGATGGTGTTCAGCCCGAAGTAGTCCTGCTGCAGCGTCGTGGTCACACGGCTGGCGGCTTCGTCGTAGCAAGCTTCGAACCATGGGCTAGCGACGTTGAACACCAGGCGCCCGCCTCGACCCAAGACGCGTGCGGCCTGCGGGACGGCCAGGTGCGGGGGCGCCCAGCTGAGCCCCCCGAAGTCGCAGAACACCAGGTCGAAGCTTTCGGCGGCGAAGGGGAGTTGTTCGGCGGCGCCTTGCACTAGCGGGTAGCGTGCCGCTCCCATCGCGCGGGCCGCTGCGGCAAGTTGGGCTTCGGACAGATCGAGCCCGACCACGGTGGCGCCCTCGGCGGCGAGCGCCCTGGACCACTGGCCGGCGCCGCAGCCGAGTTCGAGGACACGCTTGCCGGTGACGTCGCCCAGGGCGTGCAGGTGCGCGTCGGGGATGGAGTACATGCCCCACAGCCGGGGTGCGGCGCCTATTTGCGGGTCGTGCTCGTGCTGGTAGGCGCTGCTGATTTGGTTCCAGAGCCGCCGGTTGGCGGGGATGCTGTCCACGTGCCGACTCCAGCACTGCCTGCAGGGCGCGGTCAACTCGATTAGGGCACTGGCCGGCCCTCGCCTCGGGACGGCCCTGGCTCGACCTGAAATCCGCCGGACGAGCCCTAATACTCCAGCAAATTTCGGTGTCTGGCCTGCGGGTCCGCCGGACCACGCTCAGGGCCGACCACCCGCCAGCCGCGTCCCCAACCTCACAGGGCAATACACCTAGACGAGTAGTTCCGGAGTGTCTGATGGCCGAGGGGGGTTGTCGGACCTGCACGTTACGTTGAGCACATGACCTACGTAGAGGGCCAGATGGAGCGCATCAGGCCGCAGCAGTTCCATGAGGCCGTCGGCGTGGAGGACTGGCGCGTCGTGGGCGAGGGGGCATGTGCGTACTTCCGCACCGGGTCGTTCGCGGTCGGCGCCCGGTTCGTACAGGCGATCAGTGAGATGCCGCTGGTTGGGGACGATCACCCGGATATCGACGTGAGGCAGGAGGGCGTGATCGTACGGCTGATCACGGTCACGGACGACTACTACGGGCTGACCGAACGGCACGTCGAGCTGGCCCGGCAGATCTCGGAGGTGGCCCAGACGCTGGACATACCGGCTGACCCGTCCGCCGTGCAGACCGTCCAGGTCACCGTCGATGCCCTCACAGGTTCCGACGTGGTGGCGTTCTGGCGTGCCCTGCTCGGCTACCAGGACCGCGCGAACAGCGGCGAGGACCTGATCGACCCGCGCCGCCGCGGGGCAGCGTTCTACTTCCAGCAAATGGACGCACCGCGCCCGCAGCGCAACCGGGTCCACGTAGACGTGTGGGTGCCCTACGACCAGGCCGAGGCCCGGATAGCCGCAGCGCTCGCGGCTGGTGGACGCCTGGTGAACGACGCCGACGCGCCGTCGAACTGGGTGCTGGCCGACCCCGAGGGTAACGAGGCGTGCATTGGCGTGGCCGGCCCGCCTGCGCCGGCCACCGACCGACCGTGAAAATGCAGAGCTTGGTGGTCGAATCGGTCCCCGTCCTCCGGCCTTCACTCGCCGTCGAGAGGATCGACCGTGACCCGCGACCACGACATGCTGTGGCGTCGTTGCGCTCATCTAAGGGCTGTCCCGTAACTGCTGGTCACGGGTGAGATGATCTCGCTGTGTCTGGTGTGATCACGGCGTCGGAGCCCTCCTGGATAGCCCCGT
>NZ_JBEZND010000094.1:0-6811 GCF_040706415.1 Streptomyces sp. NPDC048106
CTGCACACCTACAATCACCACCGCGGACACACCGCGCTGAAAGGCCAACCACCCGCCAGCCGCGTCCCCAACCTCACGGGTCAATACACCTAGGTCTCAGCTGACTAGGGTGGTTTCCCTGCGGACCGCGTTGTCGTGCCAGTCGGGGTACGGCCCTTCCTTCGTAACGGTGGAGGGCGGTTAACGCATCGCACCAGGTTCCTCGTGGTGCGCCGAGTCCGGTTTGCCGCCCCGTCTCCAGCGCGAGAAGTGCTTGTCCTCTTCCGCCTGGCGGTCGGTCACCCGGCGGCCGTCCACAGCTCTCACGCGAAGGACGGCAGGTCGCGGGAAGTTGGGCGGCCAGGTCGATCAACCCGGTATTGCGGCTCAGCCGTCCTCGGGCTGTTCCGAGTTGATGCAGTTGTCGAGGTGCCCCTTGTCCCTCTGTCCTCGTCCCGGTGAGCAAGTCCGGTCTCTGAGCGCGCAGATCGCGCGGGCGAGCAACCCGGGTGGTACGACGGTGATATGGGTACGTGACCGCCTCGACGGGCTGTGGAATGACGAGGACTTCGCCGACTGGTATCCGCGCGACGGGCGACCCGGCCTCTCACCCGCCCGACTGGCCACCGTCTGCGTGCTGCAGTTCCTCCTCGGCTTATCGGAGCGGCAGGCCGCCGAGGCGGTGCGCTGCCGCATCGTCTTCAAGTACGCCCTTGCGATGGAGCTCGCTGATCCTGGCTTCCACCACAGCGTGCTGTCCGACTTCCGCGAGCGCCTCGCCGAGGGCGACGGTGCCGACCGGCTCCTGGACCTGGCGCTGGTTCGGCTCAAGGGCGCCGGGCTGGTCGGGAGCGCATTACATAGCGCACCGACTCGACCCACGTCCTGGCCGCAGTGCGCGACGCGACCTGACCCGAGGTGTCATGCGTGGCCAAGGATCTCGACCTTAGCGGGAGGTAGGGCTCACCGAACTCGAAACATGACGGCAGCGCTGTGTCCGTGCGTTGCCCTGACCGCAGGCAGGCCGGTGGCTGCCCGTCTTCGGACGAGGGGGCTCTGAGGAGGATTCGTGTGGCGCCGCTCCACAACGAGCCGAAGGCCGTCCTGCCGACGAAGCATCCTCCTGCCGTGCTCCGTTGGCATTCGCCCACGGCAGACGAGAAAGACTCTCGAAAGACTGGAACCTTCTCCGGGGACTATGTCAACGTACAACACCCCGCAAGCATGAGGCCGGTAACGGGCCTACTCGATAGCCAGATGAGGAGTTCCACTCTACCGACGCACGCCCTTCGACGGGTTCAGTGGGTCGCTTCGGCAGTGCTGACTCCCGGCGCGTGGAACACGTCGCTGTCCAGACCTATTCCGTGCGGAGGCGTGACTGCGGCTCAGGACAGGTGCTCTAACCAAGCACGAGGGCAACATAGACGACGATCGCCGGTTAGCCAAACCGGCGATCGTGAGGACCATTGAGGGTGCTCGCACTCAGCTGACCTTGGCACGGAATCCATGGCGGGTGCCAGTAGGTAGTGCTGCAATCCAAAAAATGGAAGGTCCCGCACGGGCTGCTGCTTTTCTGATGGCAATGTTTACCGTGGAGATGGTAGGTGTGATCTTGACGCAGGGTGGAAGTTACCGACTTCTAACGCCGACTGAGGTGGCCGATTGGTTGAAAGTCAGTGAGTTGACGATCAAGAACAAGTATCGAGCCTGGGGGCTGCGGCCTCAAAAGGTCGGTCGGCTCTTGAGGTTTCGCGAGCGCGACGTCGTCGCGTATCTGGAACGGAAGTATGGCTAGTAGTGAAACGCACTCTCTTGGAGGTCTGGCAGGTGGTCCGGTAGGGTGGCTCGAGTTTTCCAGAAATGCAAGGAAGACGCGAAGAGTGGTAGCTATCCTTGTACCGCAACTCGCTGCGGCCACCCCTGGACGGTGCGCTACCGGGAGCCTGGTGGGCGGGGCGGACGGCAGCGAGAGAAATCCTTTGAGAAGAAGGGAGCCGCCGAATCCTTTGCCGCCAAGGTGGAGCGGGAAAAGGATCTCGGAACGTATATTGCCCCCACGGGCCTACTCGTCCCTCTTGTAGCCGTGTACCGCGAGTTCATTGACTTCGGGAGCCGGGTGAACGGAACGCGGTATCAGTACGAGACGAGTCTTCGCCTCCACGTGGAGCCCTACTTCGGAAATACCGCCATTGGCGCCGTCAAGCCAAAGCATCTCAATGCGTGGCTGAAGTGGATGGTGGAAGAGCGCGGTTATCAGGAGAGCACGGCGATCAATCGCTATGAGACGCTGGCCGGTGTCTTTAGCTTCGCCGTCGCCAACGAGTACATAACCAAGAACCCGTGCCAGCACGTCCGCACCGGTCGCCAACGAGTGAAGCGCAGGGTCAAGAAGACGATCCGCTTGCCGACCTTGGCGGAGATCGAGGCGATTGAGCAGCACCTGCCTGGGCCCTACAAGCTGCTCGTGTGGCTCATGGCCGGGTGCGGCTTGCGCATCGGTGAGGCGTGCGCTGTGACGTTGCGCCAGTTCGACTTCGAGAGCGGCATGCTTTATGTCGACCGCCAGGTCACGCAGGATGGCGCGAACGAGGAGCCCAAGACGGCAGTCCAAAGGGCCATCACCAAAGGGAGGGGCCGTGCCCACTGCGTCCGCCATCTCAAGTGGCGTGATCTGGACGAGGGCCGAGCGGTTCCCGTGCCGCCTACGATCGCCGCAAAGGTGCAGGAGCATGTTCGGCTGCACGGCACCTTTCGGGTGGAGGAGGGACTCAACCGCTTGGAGGGCGACTACCTCTTCGCCAACGTCGGGCGCACCAACATCCTCATGTACTCCCTCGTCGACCGGCTGTGGCGTAACGCGAAGAAGGCGGCGGGCATCTCGCGGAGGATCACTACGCACTGGCTCCGGCACTTCTTCGCCTCCGCCGGCCTGTCGAAGGGCGTTCCGGTGACGGACATGGCTGAGTGGCTGGGGCATCGCGACCCGAGGGTCACCCATCAGACCTACGCGCACGTGATGCCTGATGCCCCGGAGCGCTTGAGATCTCTGATGGATGCCGTCTTCACGATGCAGACCGAGCTCGATCTGCCTCTCGAGTTCGAGGCAGTGGTCGAGGCGGCCTGACGGGACTTGGGAACGCGTGGTGCCTTCGGCCAGACATAGGGCTGAAGGCACCACACCACTCGATGGTGGTCCCGATGAGACTGGCGGCGACGATCCTGGGGAGACCGGCGGGGGCTGGGGGAGCGGTGGTTCCGGAGGCCATGTGCGCCACTTCCTCGTGTGCGGTGGGGACGGGTACGTGTCGGCACACGGTAGGAAGACGCAGGTGAGGGGCACATGTGGTGGGGCAACATGGTTCGAGGGCCGGCTATGCGTGTGGCCACCATGCCGACTCAGGGAAGAGCGGTTTGGGGGATCGAAGTGAG
Organism: Streptomyces sp. NPDC048106; assembly: GCF_040706415.1. Lineage (NCBI taxonomy): Bacteria > Bacillati > Actinomycetota > Actinomycetes > Kitasatosporales > Streptomycetaceae > Streptomyces > Streptomyces sp. NPDC048106. Next base: position 3,409 of record NZ_JBEZND010000094.1, read on the forward strand.
CGAAACGAGCGCCATGCGAGATGTGTAGTTCGGGGTATTTTGACGGTGCGGTGCTGACTCCCGTGCTGGTTTGGTGCTGACTAAAAGCCCGCGTCATCACCCGTCTTCACCTCTCCCGTGCTGACTTGGTGCTGACTACGCTCCGTTGAACTCGGACATCTTGGGGCTGATCAGCTCAGCGCCGTTGCGCGGCAAGTGGCCGAACCTGCGAGTCCAAGAAAGCCCAGGTAGTTGCGGGGATTACGTTCGTAGCGGGGGCTGAGTCGGCGGTAGCCGGACAGCCCCGACATGGTGCGCTCGATCACTCAACGGTGACGCCCCAGACGCTCGCTGGACTCGATGCCTTTGCGGGCGATGCGCACGCCGATCCGCTTGCCGCGGACCCATTTACGCAGGTCGGGCTGGTCATAAGCCTTGTCGGCGTGGAGTTTTCGGGGCTTGTAGTGTCGGCCCCGATCGGGGTCGTGTCTCGATTGGAGCCCGGCGATCATGGGCTTCAGCCCCTGGCTGTCGTGGGTGTTGCCACTTGAGATACCGACTACGAGAGGCAGTCCCGACCGGTCGGACAGGACATGCATCTTGGAACCGGGCTTACCCCGGTCCGCGGGGCTCGGACCTGCAAGTTCGCCCCCTTTTTCGCCCTCACATGGGCGGTGCCGAGGACCACGCGGGAGAGATCGAGCAGGTCTTTGGCCGAGAGTTTGTCGAGCACGGCCTGGTGCAGCCGGCCCCACACCCCAGCACGGGACCAGATCAGAAACCGGCGGTGGGCAGTCGACTTCGAGACGCCGAAGCACGGCGGCAACGCTCGCCAGGCACACCCGGACACCAGGACGTAGATGATCGCGGCGAAGAGCGTCTCATCAGGTGTGTCCTGCGTTCCGCCGCCCTGAGGCCGCACCTTCGACGGCGGGATCAGCGGCCTCGCGATCTCCCATAACCCGTCCGGAACAATCCAACTCCACTTACCCCGCCCCATGCCGAATACAACGACGCCTCACCACATAGGACACGGTCTAACAGGACATCTCATTTGGCTTGTTATTGATCAGAAACTCATGGGGTTCTCGTCCAGGACGTAGCGGACGTGTGGGCCGCCGAAGTAGCCGCGGACGATGTGTGGCTGGCGTTGTCGTCTGCGGAAGAAGCGGCGGGTCTCGGCAGCGAGTTCGGCCTGATCACGGGCTCGGTGCTGCTTGGGCAGGCTGTGCTTGAGGTCCGCGTTGACCAACTCGTCGGGATTCAGCTCGGGCGAGTACGGGGGCAGGAAATGCAGTTCGACGTCGTCGGGGTGGGCGGCGAGCCAGTCACGGACCTTCTTGGAACGGTGGGCGGAGTGCCCGTCGACCACCAGGTGGACCTTGTGGTCGAAGTGGCCGGCGAGCCGGTCCAGGAAGCGGCACATCACTTCGGCGGTGAAGGTCTCGGTGAAGACCATGAAGTGCATCCGGCCCTTGGTGCTGATCGCCGACATCGCGTTCACCGAGAACCGGTTCCCGCTCCGCCGCACGACGGGGGTCCTGCCCTTCTCGCCCCAGGTCCGGCCGGTGACCTGGTCGGATCGGATGCCGACCTGGTCGGCGAAGAGGATCTCGCCGCCGTCCTTCCTCGCCTTCGCGCGGATCTTCGGCCAGGCCTCCTGATGCCAGCGCCGGACGGCCTCGGGGTCCTGCTCGACGGCCCGTTTGTCCGGGCGCTGGAATGACAGACTCAACCGCTTCAGATACTTGCCCACCCCCGGTTCGGTCAGCCGCACCCGGTACAGCGTCGCGATCAGCTCACCCACCAGCCGCCGCGTCCACAACTGACCGGAAAGCCCCACGTCACAGGGCCGGTGGTCCAAGACCGCCTGCCGCACCGCGGCCTGCTCGGCCTCCCCGAGCACCTGGTGCACCCCGACCCGCTTGCCACGCGGGCGCATGACCAACGCGTCCCGCCCGCTGGCCTGCCACTTCGTCCACCACGTGTCGACCGCCTTCAGCGACACCCCGAACACCGCCGCCACGTCCTCACGGGCCCGTCCCGCCACCAGCGCGGCCACTGCCCGCAGCCGCAGGGCCTCCTGCGCCGACGGCGACAGATGCCGCGCGTCCCCCACCAGATCGCTCACACCCACCCAACGACCCAGAACCCAAACCGTTTCTGATCAATAGGAACGACGGCTGGGTGGGGTGGTGGCCAAGTAGCGGTATGGGGGAGCTCCGACCGGGGGGTCTCGGGTTGCGGTCCGGGGTGTCGTCCGGTAGAGGCCCCGGCCAACCCGTAGATACGAGGATCGTGAAAGCTTCTTCCTATCCCATGGGGTCGCAGTTGGGGGGCCGTGCGCGCGCCGCCCTGACGGCTGTGCTGGCCGCGCTGGTCGCCGCGCTGTGCCTGACCGGGCTCGCCGCCCCGCCCGCGAGCGCGCAACCGTCCCCGCCGACCGGCACCGCGCTGGCCTGGGGGTGGAACGTCGTCGGTGAGTTGGGGAACGGCACCACCACCAACAGCAGCACACCGGTCCAGGTGCACCTTCCCGCCGGCACCCAGCTCACCGCCATCTCCACCCGCGACTTCCACAATCTGGCGTTGACCTCCGACGGCCGCGTCCTCGCCTGGGGCGGCAACAGCGTCGGGGAGCTGGGGGACGGGACCACCACCAACCGCACCACGCCCGTCTACACGGATCTCCCCGCCGGCACCACGGTCACCGCCATCGCCGCCGGCAGCGAGCACAGCCTGGCGCTGACGTCCGACGGCCGCGTCCTCGCCTGGGGGAGCAACTACTACGGGCAGCTGGGGGACGGGACCACCACCGACCGCCACACGCCGGTCGAGGTACACCTTCCCGCCGGCACCACGGTCACCGCCATCTCCGCCGGCTACCACCACAATCTGGCGCTGACGTCCGACGGCCGCATCCTCGCCTGGGGATCCAACGACCGCGGGCAGCTGGGTGACGGCACCACCACCAACAGCAGTACGCCGGTCGAGGTGCACCTCCCCACCGGTGCCCAGGTCACCGCCATGGCCGCAGGCGGCTACCACAATCTGGTGCTGACGCCCGACGGCCGTGTCCTCGCCTGGGGATACAACCGCGACGGGGAGGTGGGGGACGGGACCACCACCGACCGCACCACGCCCGTCTACACGGATCTCCCCGCCGGCACCACGGTCACCGCCATGGCCGGCGGCGGCCAGCACAGTTTGGCGCTGACGTCCGACGGCCGCGTCCTCGCCTGGGGATACAACAGCTCCGGAGGGTTGGGGGACGGGACCACCACCAACAGCAGTACGCCGGTCGAGGTGCACCTCCCCGCCGGCACCACGGTCACCGCCCTCGCCGGCGGTGGTTACCACAGTCTGGCGCTGACGTCCGAGGGCCGCGTCCTCGCCTGGGGGTACAACGTCTTCGGGCAGTTGG
>NZ_JBEZND010000095.1:0-6743 GCF_040706415.1 Streptomyces sp. NPDC048106
GTCGCAATCCACACCGAACCGGAAGGGCCCTCACCTGTTCAAGATCCCTCAGCCGAGACCTGGCTCACCCGTCCACAACCTCCCCGGACAGAACAGCTAGGCCGCTCATTGTGGATCACTCCGGGGAGCCGGACGACGGCGGCCATGGTTTCTGACGAGGTGCCCACCAGTCCCGTGAATCAAGCCGCGAAGGACCGCATCGCGGTGCCCATGCCGCTTCCAGCGAACGTTGGAGGAGCGGGCAAACTTCGAGATCTGTCCAGGGTGCGGCTGAGAGGACGACGGGCAGGACGATGCGGACGCTCACATCGTCCGGGGCGGCCCGAACGGCCGCCTGAGCTTGGCGCAGGCCCGGTTGGACTGCCTTGCTGTCTCAGCTGGCTTGGTCAGTGGAGGGGCTGGTGGCGCTGTCCGTGCCGTAGAAGCAGCCTTGGTCGCACAACGCGTCGATCTCAGCGTTGTCTTCCTCGCTCAGTTGCGCATCCAACGCGATGCTGATGACGCGTCGGGCGCGGGCCAATCGCCGGGCGACATCCCAGTCGGCGATGAATGTGCCGACGGTGTACTCGTCGGCGGTTCCGGATGCCTGGCGGGATCCGAGTCGGTCGAGGGAAACGACGAACTCGTTCAGGTCATGCAGTATTGCGACGACCTCGTTGAGGGGCATGCGGATCTCTCGGGAGGACATGTCCATCAGCTGATTCAACTCCAGAACTGGTGCTCGGGCCCAGACCCTGATCTTGCTGGTCGGGCCGGTCAGGCAACGGGTACGGCCCCCGGTGATCATCTCTCACCGAACGCCGCGCTATGAGGAGGCGACCCGAGAACGCGTCATCGCACAGGTCAAGGCGGCCGAATTCCAGGCCGGGCAGCGGCGCATCATCGAGGGCGTCGACGCCGCCCACCGGCAGACCGCGCGGGGCCTCCACCACAGCGCCCAGCAACGGCTCGTCAGCCTCCTGATCACCCTGCGCCTCGCCCGCCAGCTGCTCGACTCGGCCCCGCCGGAGGCGAGCTGCTGGACGTCTCCATCGCGTAGGCGCAGAGCGCGATCGACGACCTGCCCGCTCTGGCCGCCGGGATATACCCGCCCACCCTGACGGCCAAGGGCCTGCTGGCGGCGGTACGGGAGCTGACCTCCAGGTGCCCCGTGCCCACCGACGTCCTCGGGGAGTCGGCGAGGCGGCTGCCGGCCGCGATGGAGTCGAACGCTTACTTCCTGGGGGCCGAATCGGTCACCAACGCGGTCAAGCACACCGCAGCGCGGCGGATCCGCGTCACGGTCTCCATGGACCGTGAGATGGAGATCGTGGTGACGGACGACGGCATCGGCGGGGTCCCGTCGGCATCGGCGGGCTCCGGCCCCATCGGCCTCCGCGACCGCGTGGCCGCCTTCGGCGGAACCCTGGAAGTCCACCCCCGAAAGACCGCGGCACCACCGTCACAGCGCGTATTCCGAACCCCTCCATCCCGTCCGAACCCCTGGGGTGGCCTGCTGACAGACCGGCCGGGGCTGCGCCTGTACGCACCGCTGGGCACCTCTCAGTGGAGGCACCACCGGATGGACCGGCACACCGCCGGCACCCCCGTGCTGTCGCCCCGCGCCGCGGCGCCGCCAGTTGTCCCAGCGGGACTCCCCTCTCCGTGCAAGGAGTCCACCATGTCCAACTCCACCTGCCCGAACCGCGGCCTGCTCATCGGCGGCAAGGGGATCCCCGCCCGGTCCGGACGTACCACCGGCGACATCAACCCGGTCACCGGCGAGGTCCACCTGACCGCCCCCGGCCGCCGGACCCGAGGACGTGACCCTGGCGGTCGAGGCCGCCCACGCCGCCTTCGCCGGATGGGCGGGCACCGCCGCCTCCCGGCGCCGCGGCATCCTTAAGAAGGCCGCCGACCTCATGGAGCAGCAGGCCGAGAACTTCACCGAGATCATGGTCACCGGACCGGAGGCACCCGCACTTGGGCTGACTTCAGCATCCGGATGTCCGTCGAGCTGATGAGTGGTCCATGGCCGTACGCGAGCCAGCCGGAATCGTCGCCGCGTTCGTGCCCTGGAACGGCCCACTTCTCCGGCTGCCTCACCTTCGGCGGCACGTCATCGAGACCGGAACCGACCCCTACCGACTCGCCACCACCCGAGCACGCGTCGAGCAACAGGCTATCCCCTGAGTTGCGGAGACTCAATGTGGGTCCGAATCTGCTGCACCGGATGACCAAGTCGGTCCGTCAGCACGTCAGCTCGTCGTCGCTGAACCAAAGGCGCTCGGCTCCCAGACCGTTGCGGTGGCAATTGCGGCTCGGTTGGGCAATACTGGGGGCGAGAGTTGATAGAGCGTGAGACACATGTCCAATCAAGCCTCCTCTCCCAAGAGTGGTGTTGCGCCGTCATGAACCCGGCTGCGGTCCACCCGCACGACATCAACTAATTAACCTTCAACGATTCACCAGTTGGTGGAACGTCAGGCACATCCAGGCATCAGTCTGTTCAAAACCAGGAGACATTGCCATGAGTGCGACTATTTTCCAGGTTTCCATCGATGGAGGCCCCGACGGTGGAGGCACACTTCAGTCTTCACTGGCTTCAGCAAATGACGCCACGGCCAAAATCCTCAGCGCTGCTCAGGCCGCCGGTGACGCAAATGCATCTCAAATCGGAGTTGCGGCAGGTAAGGTGGTCGGTGCGATCGGGCAAGGCCAGTCACTGCCAGAAGTACAAACTGCCCTCGGCGACCTCCATGACAAATTGGTCCAGGGCGCAAATTCGCTCGGCAATCGCTCGGCGACTGTTATCAACCGATCTAGCAGCGTAGTTGACAGAGTCGAACGAGCGGTCCAGCTCATCGGCGATGTACATGACGCCCAATCCGCTGAGGTCGCGCTGAAGGCAACAACGAACGCGCTGGATGAAACAGCCGCTCTTGCGGGTCTTGTTGGCCTGACCCTGGTGGGAGTGGGGCTCGGGCCGGTAGGGGTAGCCATCGCCGGCGCGGCAGGAATAGTGGGACTCATTTCCCGGGGGATTTCCAGTCTCCTCGGACCTTCCGCTCCGGACCAAGGCCCACCCGGTACAAACATTACACCGGCCGAGGCGGATGCTTTGGCTGCTGAGGTTGAGGCCGCAGTGGCTGACGCCAAGGCAAAGGGAGGCGAGTTGACCTCGGAAGTGAACGACCTTCAATCGCAGGTCGACCAGGTCGTGGCAGCGGTTCAGGCAGCAGCGGAGGGTAGCCCTGGCGGCGGCGCAGACGGCGGAGGCGGCGCAGACGGCGGAGGCGGAGGCGCAGACGGCGGAGGCGGCACAGACGGCGGCGGCGGCACAGACGGCGGAGGCGGAGGAGACGGCGGAGGCGGCGGCGCAGACGGCGGAGGCGGCACAGACGGCGGCGGAGGCACAGACGGCGGCGGCGGAGAGGGAGGCGGCGGCGGAGACGGCGGCGGCGGAGAGGGAGGCGGCGGCGGAGACGGCGGCGGCGGAGAGGGAGGCGGCGGCGGAGACGGCGGCGGAGGAGACGGCGGAGGCGGCGGAGACGGCGGCGGCGGAGGAGGAGGAGGCGAGCTTCGCGAGAAGCTGCCTGAATAGGAGGCCGAATGGCGGGCGCCTGCCAGCGCCCGCCGACTTGGCCTCGGTCACGTTCTGAGCACTACGCAGGAAAGGCGCCGGCTATGCCCGAGCAGGACGACGGAACTATCACGCTTCCCGAGGTCATCGTCGTTGGTGACCCGGATCAGACGCCCACGACCATCGCCGACTGGTTCGCCGAAGGATTCTTTTTCGGATGGAACCACCAAACCGGCATGCCCGAAGCTCCGGCTCCCCTGGATCAGCCGTTCCTGGAGGCGTACTTCAACGGTGTCGCTGCGGCCAGGTCCAAGCGCGATGATTTCGACCAATTTCAAGGACCCGCGATAGGACCGGACGTGGGCGGCCAGCCCTTGGACGAGTTCGAGCGCGGTTTTCGCGAAGCACTCGAGGATCTCTTCCATGAGGAAGACAAGCATATCGAAGGCGAAACGACGCTTGAGATCGCGCCAGGCCCAGGCGTCCCCTGATACACGCGCCCGGGATGTCGCACACAATGTGCGGAAGGTACGCGAGGCCCTGCTCGACCGCGCCTTCTTCCCTGGCGAAGGATGGCGCGCCAACAACCGGCGCTTCGGCTGGATTCTCGACTGCCGAGAGATTGAAATGGCGGCCGACGTCATGCCCGCCGTGAGCAGGCTGCTCTACGAGTTGATCGCTCCCTTCGCTCCCCAAGCGGTCGTCGGTACCGGCCTGTCGGGTGCCCCACTCGTGGGAGCGCTGGTACTTGAGTCGGCGCGGCGCGCACATCCCATGGACGGGCTCGTCCTACGCGATCAGCGAAAGGCCTATGGCAGGCGACGGCAGTTGGAAGGCCCCATCCCGCCTGCCGGGTCTGATGTGGCTATCGTCGACGACTTGGAAAGCAGCGGAGCGACGGCGGGCTGGATCATCGAGACCGCCACGCAGTACGGACTGCGGCCGATCGTCGTCGTCACCCTGGTCAGGTTCGACAACCACGCACGGGACTCGTCCGCCCACGACGAAATACCACGCCGATACCTGTTCACACTGAGTGATCTGGGAATCGCGTGCGCACCCGAAAACGTCAGCGCGCCACCGGTGACATGGCGAGTCAACGGAGTCAACATCCCTGATGATGTGCCCTTCTCACGTCCAGTACACGCTCGCGGACTGATAGTCCTCGGCTCCAATCAAGGACAATTGCTGGCTGTGGACCTGTCGGGAGCGGAGCGATGGCGAACCCCTCTGGGCGATCCTCGAGATCCTTCTCCCACGCACTGCACTCCGGTCATCACCGCGGACGGCCTCATCATCGGGAGCGACGACGGGGTGGTGCGCTGTGTCGACTGCGACACCGGCCGGCTGCGCTGGATGACGCCTTGCGCGGACCGTGTCGGTGCGGGCCTGGTCGACGACGGGAGGGGCCACGTTCTGGTTCCCGCCACCCGGCTGCCGCACGAAGGTGCGGTGCTGTCTGTGCGCACCCGCGATGGCAGGATCGCCTGGCGCCGCCCTCTTGCCGGGTACGCCCATTCGCGCCCGGCTGTGGTCGCCTCCACCGCGGTTGCCGCAGACAACTCTGGAACAGTCACCGCCTTCGGTACGACCGGTGAACAGCAGGAACCGTTATGGCGTGTCATGCTCGGTGCCCCGGTCAAAGCCGACCTGGTCGTCGACGACACCGACAGCTGCTATTGCGCTGATTTCCACGGCTGGCTGACAGCACTCGCCTTGGCCGACGGCGGCATCCGATGGCGGCGCAGACTCGGAGGCTGTCTCTATGCCGTGCCGGCGGTGGCCGATGACCGGCTGTACGTCGCCGGGGACGGACACGTCTTCGCGCTGGAACGCCGAAGCGGCCGTGTCGACTGGGTAGCTCCCGTCGGGTCCCGCGCGGCCCGTGGGGCGATCGCCCAACTGACCGACGGGACCATTGCCGTGGGCTGTGGCGACGGATCCGTACGCTTCTTTTCGGCGGCTGGTCGACTTCAGAGCCTGCTACAGACCGGCGGGGCGGTCACATCGGGCGTTACCGCGATCGGCGGTCGTCGCGCGGTTGTGGCTTCCGCCGATGGATGCTTGTACTTTCTTGATCCACTTATCGGGCAGCGCGGCTCGGCGGCACGTGTAGGTAAGGAGCAATCAGCGCCCTGAACGCACCCGGTCCGTTGTCCTCCCTCGTGAGAGGTCGCACCATGACCCCCATATCCACTTCCTCGACGCCCGATCCCTCCCACGCCGGCGACCAGGCGCTGCCTGACTGTGCGGCGGATCCCACCAGGGCGCTCACGGCGATGTTCGTCGACCGGTTCCAGGGCGACCGGATCGTCCGCGGACAGTCTCCAGTCGAGCGCCCGGTGTTCCTCAAGCAACACGGCGTGGCACATGGCGCGCTCACCGTCCGCCCGGATCTGCCGGAGGAACTGCGGGTCGGCTTCCTCAAGACTGCTCGACAGCGGCCGGAGGGCTTGACCGCGTGGGTGCGGTTCTCCAGCGACATCGTGCCCAGCCGCCGGGATTTGCGTAGCACCCTCGGCATGGGCATCAAGCTGTTCGGCGTACCCGGGCAGAAGCTGTTGGAAAGCGACAGCGACGCCGACACCCAGGATCTGCTTCTCCAAAATCACGACGTCTTCTTCGCGGACACGTCCCGGGACATGTGCGAGTTCATCCGGAGCGGGCTGTCCGGCGACCGGGAGTCCTATCTGCAGGGCCACCCAGTGACCCGTCAGATCCTCGATGCGATGGCGAAGGTGGAGGACAGTGCGCTGACCGCCACCTACTGGAGCGTTCTGCCCTACACATTCGGCCTCGACCGATTCGTCAAGTACAAGCTGGTGCCGGCCGGCTGTGCTCGCGGTGATCCGGCCGCCACCCCCGCTGATGAGAATCCGCGTTACCTTGCCGACGATCTCGCCCACCGACTGGCATACGGACAGGCCGCCTTCGATCTGCTCGTTCAGTTGAGAACCGATCCCGCTGCCATGCCGCTCGACCGGGCGACCGTACGCTGGGAGGAGCGTGCCAGTCCCCCGATTCCGGTGGCCCGCCTCACCTTGGCCCGGCAAGACGTGAACAGTCGAGGGCAGGCAGAGTACGGCTCTAAGGGCTGTCCCGTAACTGCTGGTCACGGGTGAGATGATCTCGCTGTGTCTGGTGTGATCACGGCGTCGGAGCCCTCCTGGATAGCCCCGTT
>NZ_JBEZND010000096.1:0-5542 GCF_040706415.1 Streptomyces sp. NPDC048106
TCGATCTTGGCCTGGCGGGTGCGGACCATGAAGTCGTGGTTGGCCGGGTCGTAGGAGATGTTGCCCGTGCCGTCCTGCTTCTCGATGCCGCCGATGCGGTGCTCCAGACCGGGCGTGCCGGGCACGGCCCAGGGGCGGGCGAGGGTGCGCGGGTGGCGTTTGTAGGGCCAGTAGACCTCGGTGCCGTCGGCCAGGGTGTGGTTGGGCCCGGTCGCGAAGGGGGTGCGCAGGTCGGGGAGGTCGGCCAGGTCCGGGATGCGCCAGGGCTCGGAGCCGTTGGCGAGGTAGCCGTCGGACAGCAGCATCACCGGGGTGCGGTAGGTGAGCGCGATGCGGGCGGCGTCGATGGCCGCGTCGAAGCAGTCGGCGGGCGTGCGCGGCGCGACGATCGGCACCGGCGCCTCGCCGTTGCGCCCGTACATCGCCTGGAGCAGGTCCGCCTGCTCGGTCTTGGTGGGCAGCCCGGTGGAGGGGCCCCCACGTTGGATGTCGACGATGAGCAGCGGCAGTTCCAGGGAGACGGCCAGGCCGATGGTCTCGCTCTTGAGCGCCACACCCGGACCGGAGGTCGTGGTGACGGCGAGGGAGCCGCCGAAGGCCGCGCCCAGGGCCGCGCCGATCCCGGCGATCTCGTCCTCGGCCTGGAAGGTCCGCACGCCGAAGTTCTTGTGCTTGGACAGCTCGTGCAGGATGTCGGAGGCCGGGGTGATCGGGTAAGAGCCGAGGTAGAGCGGCAGGTCCGCGAGCTGCGAGCCGGCGATGAGGCCGTAGGCGAGGGCGAGGTTGCCGGAGATGTTGCGGTAGGTGCCGGCGGGGAAGGCGGCGGCGGCCGGGGCCACCTCGTAGGAGACGGCGAAGTCCTCCGTCGTCTCGCCGAAGTTCCACCCCGCCCGGAACGCGGCGACGTTGGCCTCCGCGATCTCCGGCTTCTTCGCGAACTTCCGCCGCAGGAACGCCTCGGTGTTCTCGGTGGGCCGGTGGTACATCCACGACAGCAGGCCGAGCGCGAACATGTTCTTGGACCGGTCGGCCTCCTTGCGGGAGAGCCCGAAGTCCTTGAGCGCCTCCACCGTCAGCGTCGTCAGCGGCACCGGGTGCAGGCGGTAGGCGTCCAGCGAGCCGTCCTCCAGCGGTGAGACGTCGTAACCGACCTTGGCCAGGGGGCGCTTGGTGAACTCGTCGGTGTTCACGATGATCTCCGCACCCGGCCGCAGATCCGCCACGTTCGCCTTCAGCGCCGCCGGGTTCATCGCCACCAGCACGTCCGGGGCGTCGCCGGGGGTGAGGATGTCGTGGTCGGCGAAGTGCAGCTGGAAGGAGGAGACGCCGGGCAGGGTGCCGGCGGGGGCGCGGATCTCGGCGGGGAAGTTCGGCAGCGTCGACAGGTCGTTGCCGAACGACGCCGTCTCGGAGGTGAAGCGGTCACCCGTCAGCTGCATGCCGTCGCCCGAGTCACCCGCGAAACGGATCACCACCCGCTCCAGACGGCGGACCTCCTTCGTTCCGGTGGCGATCCGTTCGGCCTGCGTGGTCATAAGGGGGAATCCTCCGTCGATTTTCCGGGCGTACCCGCCCGTCCAGCTGTTCCGACTGTGTGACAACCGTCTCCCGCGCGGCTCCCGAGGCGACCAGCGCCCGGTAGCGCAATACCGGGGCCGGGGCCGGGGCCGGGGCCGGGGCCGGGGCACCGAAGGAGACCACTCCCCGCCAGCGCGCCGCCGGAGAAGTACCCCTGGACGCTTTCCTTGGGCTGCCCTCCCGTAAGTCCTCGGCCGTGGAGCGCCACGACCTGGCCCGCGCTGTGGGTGTCGCCCCCCACCTGTACCTTCATCCCGGACTGGTCGGACCAGACGTACGCCGGAGCGGCGGGCGGCGGTTCCTGCCCGAGGATGTTGCAGGCCACCCTCGCCGCCTGGTCGCTCGCCGACGTCCAGTACTCGCTGCGGCGGTAGCGCCCGGAGCCCTCGTCCGACGAGGCCGCCGCGTCACCAACGGCCCACACCCGCTCCGTGCCGCGGACGCGCCCGCGCGCGTCACAGTCCGCCCCGTCGGCCACCGGCAGCCCGGAGTCCGCGAGCCACGCCGAGTCCGGGACGGCGCCCACACAGACAGGACGCGGTCGGCGCCCAATATCGTCCCCTCGGCCAGCTCGACCATGCGGGCGTCCATGACGCGGGCCACGCTCAGGCCGCAGTGGCACGCCACGCCGCTTTCCGTGAAGAGGCGGCCGGCCGGCGCGCCCACGTCCGCCCCCAGCACCCTGGCGCAGGGTGAGGATGCCGACTCCACCACGGTGACGTCGATCCCCCGGCGGCGGGCAAGCGCGTCGGCGAGTGTCCGCAGCATCACCACCCCCTCCGGCTCCCGTGGGAGCCGCCTGGCGACGGTGCCGGCGCGTCAGTACCACCGCGTCGCCGCTGACGGCGTCACCGTCGTCTCGTACGACCGTCGTGTCCCGCAGCGCGACCGCCCGGCTGCCCAGATGGGCTGTGACACCCAGGGCCGCCAGGCCGACCTCGTCCCCGAGGACCGCCCTTTCCGCCTCCCGCGTCCCGTCGTGTAGCTGCTTGGAGAGCGGCGGACGGTCGTACAAGGCATAGGGTTCGGCGCCGATCAGCGAGATCCGGCCTTCGTAGCCACCCGGGCGCAACCGCTCGGCGGTGCGCAGGCCCGCCAGGCTCCGCACCGACGACCACGACGTGCTCCGCGGTGGGGAGGCGCTTCATCGTCCGCCCTGGGCCGTCGTCATACGAGGGCCCACGGCGGCGAGGCGGGATCCAGCCATGTGTAAACGGAAATGCGCGCCGATCACGGGGCTGCAGACGCGCGGGCCGTGTCCGACACCGCACTCGTCGACGCAGGCTCGGTCGAGGACGTCCACACAGGGCAGCGCCACCACGTATGCCACGGCCCCTCCCTTCGCGTTGACGGCTGTTCTGGGGAAGGGACCGAACCTCAGTCGTCGAGGACGGCGGCGACCTTGCGGACGGTGACGGGTTCGGCGAGGTGCTGCGTGGTGCAGACGTCCTGCATCCGGACGATCGTCTCGTCGAGTCCCGCGCCCAGGCGGTGTCCGGGCGTGAACGTCGCGGGCAGGTGCTTCATCCCGTTGATCACACCGGTGGTGTCGTAGTGGACGGCGCCGCCGGGATCACAGACGTAGTCCGGCATCCGGTCCAGGACCGCGGTGAGCATCTTCTTGAACATGGTCCGGGCCACGTTGGAGCCGATGCACCGGTGGATACCCAGACCGAAGGCGCTGTGCCGGTTGCCGCTCCGGTCCAGGCGGACTTCGTGGGGGCACTCGAAGACCTTCTCGTCACGGTTGGCCATCGCCCACGAAAGCCAGAGACGGTCCCCTTCCTCGAACCGGGTGCCGTTGATCTCGCAGTCCTGCGAAATCGTCCGCCCGTCGCCCTGCGCGGGGGTGAAATACCGCAGGAACTCCTCGGTCGCGCTGTTCAGCAGGGTGTTGCGCTCCCGGCTCAGCCGCCGCCGCTGCGCGGGGTGGTCCCCCAGCCACTCCAAGGAGTGTGCGGTCAACGCCGTGGTGGTGTCGAACCCGCCGCCGATCAAGAGGTTCACCACTCCGAGGATCTCCAGGTCGTCCGGGCGGCGACCGCCGATCTCCGCGGTGACCAACTCGTTGACCAGGCCCGGTCGCGGGTGGGCGCGCACCTCACTGATGGCCTCCAGTAGACCGTCGCTCATTCGCTCCCGCAGCGCCCGCACCCGGGCGTAGTCGGGGGAGTGGACTGGGGTGAAGACCGAGGCGTGGACGGGCTCGCAGTAGATCTCCCAGTCCTTCAGGGGCAGCCCCAGCATCGCGAGTGTGACCACCGCAGGAACGATGTTGGCCAGTTGGTCGACGAAGTCGATCCGGCCGGACTCGATCACCTCGTCGATGCAGGCCCTGGTCAGCTCGTCTATCACCGGCTCCCACCGGGCCACGGCGGCGGGGGAGAGGTAGGGGTTGAGCGCCTGGCGGTAGTAGCGCTGCACTGGGGGGTCCATCTCCAGGAAACCGGCCTGGGTGACGGCGGAGGTGGTCGGCGCGGGGATGTTGATGCCGAGGTAACCCCGCCGCTTGCCTTCCGGATCGCGGTCGTTGGACAGCACCTCGGCCCGGCGGGCGATGTCGAAGAGTTCCCGGTTGCCGCTGGCGAACCAGTAGCCGCCGTGGGTGTCGTTCCAGGCCACCGGGCACTGCTGGTGATACTCGTCGCTGAGCTGCTCGAAGTCCTCGCGGTACGGGGTGGAGTGCCGGTCCAGGTGGATCACGGGGGTCCTGCGGTCGGATGCGGGGGCGGGCGTCTCGTGTTGGCTCATGTGGCGTCTCCTGTCCGGCTGGGGTGAGCGTCTGTCAGGACAGGACGATCGCCTGCTCGGGGCAGGACCGGGCCGCCTCTCGGGCCTGGTCCTCCATCTCGGGCGGCACCTCGTCGAAGAGGACGTACGCGTGGCCGTCCTCGTCGCGGAGCGCGAAGAGATCCGACGCGGTCATCGCGCACAGGGTGTGGCCCTGACAGAGCTGAGGGTCGACGTGAACCTTCATGGACGACTCCTTCATGGGTTCGGTAGGAACGGGGAGGCCGGACGGCAGGTGTCAGTCCTCGGCGCCGCGGCGGGAGGACGCCGTACGAGGGTGGGGTGACGGGCCGTTAGGGTCGCGTCCTCTCTCCGGACGCACGGCCGACCCGCCGGTGGAGGCCGGATCGGGTGCCCGCGCCGTCGTCCGCCGCCACCCCGCCTGCCGGAGCATCTGTTTGATTGGCAAGGTAATCAACACTCTTCGATGGTGTCAACGCTCAGGACGTCGACGACTCGATCAGCTAAACGTCCGTGCTAGATAAGGGAACTGGCACGTCCTGCTGCTATGCGTGGTGGCTTTGGTGACCGATGGGCCGCCAACACGACATCGTGGTTCGGAGCTACTGATTGCTTCGATAGTGGGCAGACAGCAAGGGTAGGGGCGGGGAGGTGGGGGCGGGGAAGTCGGTTCTCTCGAAGTGACCGAATGCTCGGGTCGGCACCATCCGGCTCGGTGGCAACTATGTCGGCTGATCAGGAGGGGCGACCGACCGGTCGCCGTACCCGTCGGGAAGGTTGGCTGATCCTGGTCGCCCATCCCTGGAATCGAACCCGTGACCGGTAAATCGCCGTCTCGGCTTGAGCTGCTGCGGTTCGCGCGCCGCGTCGTCATGCAGCAGGCGACGGCGTCCCTGTGGCAGATCGACGGGTGGATCGCCGAGGAGGAGCGCCGCGAGGCGGCCCAGCGCCGAACCGGCGAGTGGGAGCAGCGCCCGGAGTGGCTCGTGCAGTTCCGGCGCGACGGGAAGACCGTCGACTCGGTGCACTCGGGCGCGTGCTGGGCGGTACCGAAGGGCGCCCGGTGCCGGCCGGTGAGCCGGGTGTGTTCTGTCCGGGGAGGTTGTGGACGGGTGAGTCAGGTCTCGGCTGAGGGATCTTGAACGGGTGAGGGCCCTTCCGGTTCGGTGTGGATTGCGACGTCTACACCAACCAGAAAGGCCCTCGTGGTCCA
>NZ_JBEZND010000097.1:0-5452 GCF_040706415.1 Streptomyces sp. NPDC048106
ACCGAGAAATCAAACGCATACGAGTGGAACAACGTCCACACATCATCCGACCCAAACCCAAACCACGAATCCACCGCACCGAACAACCGCACCACGGACCGATGCTCAACCACCACACCCTTCGGCCGACCCGTCGAACCCGACGTATAAATCACATAGGCCGGTATGCGCGAGTGCAGAGGTGCAAGCCGCTCGGAATCGGTGAGGTCGCCAGACGCCTGCGTTTCGAGGGCCTGCCGTGTGGCGGGGTCGTCCAGGAGAATCCGGCGGGTTTCGGCCGACAGCTCGACACCGCTGTCCCCGACGGTGATGACGGACATGGGGCGGGCGTCGTCCAGGATGTAGGCGATGCGATCGGCCGGATAGTCCGGGTCGATCGGCACATACGCCGCCCCCGTCTTCAACACCGCCAGTAGTGCCATGACCAGGTCGGCGGAGCGGGGCAGGGCCACCGCGACGAACCGCTCCGGACCCGCCCCCTGCTCAACCAGCAACCGCGCCAGCCGGTTCGCCCGCTCGTTCACCTCGCCATAGGTCAACCTCACATCCTCGAACACGACCGCCACCGCGTCCGGCGCCTTCGCGACCTGCTCCTCGAACAACACCGGCAGCACCCCACCCGGGACCTCCCGGCCGGCACCGCCCTCGCCACCCAGGAGCTGACGCAGCTCGGCGTCGTCAAGAATGCGTGCCCGGCTGACAGGCTGCTGCGGGTCCGCCAGAACCTCCTCCAGCAGACGCGTCAGCCAGCCCGCCATCCGCTCAACCGTCGACCGGTCGAACACATCCGTCGCGAACTCAATCCCACCCGAGATCCCGGCCGGCTCACCGGTCTCGGTAAAGGACTCCGCCAGGTTGAACGACAGGTCGAACTTCGCCGCCCCGGTCCCGGCCGGCTCGATCACGACGTCCAGGCCCGGCATCACCAGATCCGACGCAGGAGCGTTCTGGAATGCCAACGCCACCTGGAACAACGGATGACGTCCCATCGAGCGAGCCGGGTTCAGCACCTCCACCAGACGCTCGAACGGCACGTCCTGCGCACCGAACGCCCGCAGATCCGTCTCCCGAACCCGCTCCACCAACTCCGCAAACGACGGATCACCCGACACATCCGTCCGCAACACCAACGTGTTCACGAAGAACCCGACGAGATCGTCCAAGGCCTCGTCCAAGCGACCCGCCACCGGTGAACCGATCGGAATGTCCGTACCCGCGCCCAACCGGGACAGCAGGGCAGCCACCGCGGCCTGCATCACCATGAACACACTCGCCCCACGCTCCCGCGCAAGACCCACCACACCACGATGAACCCGCTCACCGAACGCCAGCTCCACGACGTCACCCGCATGCGAACCCACCATCGGACGCGGCCGGTCGAACGGCAGCGCCAACTCCTCGGGAATCCCCGCGAGTTCGCCCCGCCAGAACTCCACCTGCGACGCGCCTGTGCTTTCCGGATCATCCTCGTCACCGAGCAGCTCCCGCTGCCAGAGCGTGTAATCCGCATACTGCACCGGCAACGGCTCCCACTCCGGAGCCGCCCCCTCACACCGCGCTCCATAGGCCACCGCCAGGTCACGCGCCAGCGGACCGAGCGACCACCCATCACCCGCGATGTGATGCACCACGGCGACCAGCACGAACTCACCCGGCGCCACATCGAACAACCACGCCCGCACCGGAATCTCGGACTCAAGGTCGAACGCGTAAGCCGACACCGACTCGACATCGGCCGAGATCCGCTCGCTGTCGCTCTCCCGCAGCACCAGCGCCGGCGCCGCGTCCTCCACCGACAAGATCCGCTGGTACGGCTGGCCGTCCGCCTCCGGGAACACCGTCCGCAGGCTCTCATGCCGGTCCACGACATCCACCAGCGCCGCGTTCAGCGCGTCGACGCGCAGATCGCCCCGCAGTCGTACCACCAGCGGGATGTTGTACGTCGCGCTCGGCCCTTCCAACCGGCCCAGGAACCACAAACGCCGCTGAGCAAAGGACACCGGAATCATGAGCGCTCCTCGTACTTCGACCTGTCCATGCGGCGCAATGCCGGACGTGCTTTCTTCACGTTGCCGAGCTGGTCAACAACTCCGGCGACCGTGGGGTTTTCGAATAGCGGCCTGATGTCGAGCTCCAGGCCCATGACTGTGCGGATGCGGCTGATGAGGCGGGTGGCCAGGAGGGAGTGACCGCCGAGTTCGAAGAAGTTGTCGTCGATGGTGACCTGTTCGACGCCCAGTGCTTCGGCGAACAGCTCGCACAGCTGCTTCTCCTGGGCCGTACGCGGGGCACGTCCCTTCGTACCGGCGGTGAACTCCGGTGCGGGCAGGGCCCGTCGGTTCAGCTTCCCGTTCGGCGTCAGCGGCAGCTCGTCCAGCACCATGACCGCGGCCGGAACCATGTAGTCGGGGAGCGCCTTCGCCGCATGAGCCCGCAGATCCTGCGGGTCGAGCACCGCTCCACCCGCCGGGACGACGTACCCGACGAGCCGCTTGTCACCGGGCCGGTCCTCCCGCACCACCACCGCTGTCCGAGCGATGTCGGGGTGGGCGGCCAGGACGGACTCGATCTCCCCCAGCTCGATGCGGAAGCCGCGCACCTTCACCTGGTCGTCGATGCGGCCCAGGTACTCCAGCTTCCCGGTCGTGCTCCAGCGCACCAGGTCACCCGTGCGGTACATCCGCGCGCCCGGGCTCCCGAAGGGATCGGCGACGAAGCGTTCCGCGGTGAGATCCGGGCGGTTGAGATACCCACGCGCCAGCCCGGTGCCGGCGATGTACAGCTCGCCGGGGACACCGACCGGCACCGCCGACAGGCCCGCGTCCAGGATGTAGACCTGGGTGTTGGCGATCGGTCGGCCGATCGAGGAGACCCCGCCGGCCTCCGCGTGGACGTCGTCGACCGTGGACCAGATCGTGGTCTCGGTCGGCCCGTAGAGGTTGGTGACGGACGCCGTCCGGGAGACCAGCGTGCGCGCCAGCTCACCCGGCAGCGCCTCACCACCCACCAGCGCCCGCACTCCGGCCAGTTCATCGCGGGCATCGGCGACGACCGCGTGCCACAGGCTCGGCGTCGCCTGCATGACCGTCACCCCGGCCGAGGTGACCAGGGACCGCAGGGCGAGCGGATCACGTACCTGCTCCGGCGCGGCCAGGACGACCGCCGCCCCGTTCAGGAGAGGCAGATACAGCTCCAGACCGGCGATGTCGAAGGCGATCGTGGTCACCGCCAGCAGCCGATCGCCTGTCTTCAGAGCGAACCGCTCCTGCATCGACGCCAGGAAGTTCACCAGCGCCCGGTGCTCGACCACCACACCCTTCGGCCGACCCGTCGACCCGGACGTGAAGATCGCGTACGCCGGGATGCCCGCGCCCAGTGCACCCAGACGCTCGTCGTCGCGCAGATCCTCCCCCGCCTCCGCGGCGAGAGCCTGCTGCGTGGCGGGATCATCGAGGAGGAACCGGTTGGTGCCGGCTGGCACCTCGACCCCACCGCTCCCAACCGTGATGACGGCCATGGGGCGGGCGTCGTCCAGGATGGCGGCGATGCGGTCCGCCGGGTAGTCGGGGTCGATGGGGACGTACGCCGCCCCCGTCTTCAGCACCGCCAGTAGTGCGATGACCAGGTCGGCGGAGCGGGGCAGGGCGACGGCGACGAACCGTTCCGGACCCGCGCCCTGCGCGACCAGCAGCCGCGCGAGCCGGTTCGTCCGCTCGTTCACCTCGCGATACGACAGCTCGGCGCCACCGAATATCAGCGCTGTGGCGTCCGGCGCCTGCGCGACCTGCTCCTCGAACAGTTCTGGCAACGACCCGCCGGGGACGTACCTGCCCGTGTCGTTCCAGTCGCCGACGATCTGGTCCAGGCGGGTCTGATCGAGGACGGGGAGGGTGTGCAGGGGCGTGTCGGGGGCTTCGTCCAGAGCCTGGGTCAGGTGGCTGGTGGCGGTGTCCATCAGCGACAGCACGAGGTCGGGGTCGATCGGGGCGACACACTGGACGGTGAAGACGAACC
This sequence comes from Streptomyces sp. NPDC048106, assembly GCF_040706415.1. NCBI lineage: Bacteria > Bacillati > Actinomycetota > Actinomycetes > Kitasatosporales > Streptomycetaceae > Streptomyces > Streptomyces sp. NPDC048106. Next base: position 4,015 of record NZ_JBEZND010000097.1, read on the forward strand.
CGTCGCCGGTGTCGTCCACCGACACCGTCAGCGGGTAGTTGGTCCGCTCCTGCGCGAAGAGAACCTCGATCCCCTCCACCTCCATACCGGCATCCGCCGCACCCACACTGTGCCGGTAGTTGAACAACGCGGTGAACAACGGCGCTTCGGCCGCAACGCCGCTCATCCGCTGGGCGAGGGCGAGCGGAGCGTGCTCGTGCACCAGCAACTCGGCCAGGTCGCCCTGCATCGAGTGAACCGCGTCCAGTGCGCCGCCACGGCTGGTGTCGAGGCGGACGGGCAGGGTGTTGATGAACAGACCCGGAATGCGGTCCGCGCCCGCACCCGCCTGCATCCGCCCGAACAACACCGTGCCGAACACCACGTCCTCACGCCCCGCCACGGCCGCGACCACCCGGGCGAACATCACGTGCAGCACCGTCGCCGCACTCACACCCAGACGACGCGCCGTCTCACGCACAGCGACAGCCGTCACCGCATCGAGAACCACGGAGGATTCGGCCACCCCCGTGCCGTCCCCTCGCACATCCATCACCGCGAACGGTGCCGTCGGCTCGTCCACGTCACCCAGCAGCCGGCCGAAGAACTCCTCGTGCTCGGCCACCGGGATGCCCAACCTCGCCTGCGCGACGAAGTTCCGGAACGGCAGCGGCGCCGCCAACTCCCCCTCACGCCCGTCCAGGAACGCCTGGACTTCCGCGAAGAGGACGTCCACCGCGGTGTGGTCCTGGATCAGGTGATGCACCTGCACCAGAGCCACGCACCGGCTCGTACCGGGCACATCCGCCACGGTCACATGGACGAGCGGAGCCACGGTGACGTCCATCAGCGAACCACACCTCGCCAGCAGCCCATCCACCACACCCTGCACGTCACCGTCCGCGAAACCCTCCAACGAGGCGTCGCGCACAGGGATTTCGGCGTGCCGGCAGACGACCTGGACCGGCTCGCGCAGCCCCTCCCACATCACAGCCGTACGCAGGATGTCGTGGCGGTCCACGACCTTCTGCAGGACACCGACGAACTCGTCCAACCGCGCCCGGGAGTCGAAGCCCAGGGCCATCGGCAGGACGTAGGCGTCCTCGCCCGAGGCGGCGCTCATCAGGTGGTGGAAGAGGATGCCCTCCTGCAACGGTGCCAGGGGATACACGTCCGCGACATTCCCCACACCACCGGGCACCCGGGCCACAATCCGGTCGATCTCCTCCTGGGACACGCCCGCCAACGGCACCATCTCCGGGGTGATCGCCTCCGCGCCCTCAACGATCCCGTTCTCGGGGACGACGACCGACCCACCGGAGACGCCACCGTCCGCCGAACCCAGGCCGGCCGCGAGACCGGCGACCGACGGCGTCACGAACAACGACCGCACCGGCACCGACAACCCACGCTCACGCAACCGCTCCACCAACGACACCGCCAACAGCGAATGCCCGCC
>NZ_JBEZND010000098.1:0-3880 GCF_040706415.1 Streptomyces sp. NPDC048106
ATGGACGCCGACGGCGCGGCGGAGTTTCTCGTCGACGGCACGCCAGCTGCTGAATCCGTCCAGACGGGTGACGCACTCCTCCAGCCGGTAGCGTCAGCGACGGACGGTTGTCCGTCGCGCCACCAAAAGGGGTGAACGGGAGTAACTTTCTCGTGCGGGCCGCGTTTTGTCGCGCTAGGCGCTCACGCGGGTACGAAACGTCACCTCGCGCGGTGGCGCGGGTGTGGCGCGGGGTGCCGTCACGCCACCGCCGGTGCGTCGCGCGCGGCGCGCCGCCGGGCCGCCAGCTCCGGGTCGAGGGCGGGCACGGAGGCCAGCAGCCGCCGGGTGTACTCCTCGCGCGGGCTGTCGTAGACCTCGTCGGCGGGGCCGTACTCGACCACCCGGCCCCGGTGCATCACCGCGAGCCGGTCGCTGACCTGGCGGACGACGGCGAGGTCGTGCGCGATGAAGACCAGCGCGAGGCCGAGTTCCCGCTGCAACTCGCCGAGCAGGGCGACCACCTGGGCCTGGGTGGTGACGTCGAGCGCGGAGACGGGTTCGTCGCAGACGATGACGCGCGGGTCGGCGGCGAGCGCGCGGGCGATGCCGACGCGCTGGCGCTGGCCCCCGCTGAACTCGTGCGGGTAGCGGTCGTGGTGCGCCCCTTCGAGCCCCACGCGCTCCAGCAGTTCCGTCACCCGGGCCCTGATCCGCTCCTCGTCCTTCTCCCCCCGGGCGCGCAGCGGGTCGGCGATGGACTCGCCCACGCTGCGGCGGGGGTTGAGGGAGGAGACGGGGTCCTGGAAGACCATCTGGACGGCCGGGTTCACCCCGGTGAGCGGCTCGCCCGCGTAGCGGATCCGGCCGGCGGTGGGCTCCAGCAGGCCGACCAGCATCCGGCCGAGGGTGGTCTTGCCGCTGCCGCTCTCACCGACGACGCCGAGGGTCTCCCCCCTGCGCACGGTCAGCGAGACGTCGTCCACGGCCGTGAACGCCCGCCTGCCCCGGCCGAACTCGCGCCGCAGCCCGGTGGCCTCCAGGACGACCTCCTCGCCGGCCGGGGAGCCGGTGCGGCGGACGTCCACGCGCGGGACGGCGTCGAGGAGTTCCCGGGTGTACGACGCCCGGGGCGCCGCGAGGACCTCCCCGACCGGGCCGTGCTCGACGGCCCTGCCGTGCCGCATGACCAGCACCTCGTCGACGCTCTCCGCGGCCACGCCCAAGTCGTGGGTGACCAGCAGCAGGCCCATGCCCGTCTCCGTGCGCAGGGTGTGCAGCAGGTCGAGGATCTGGGCCTGGACGGTGACGTCCAGCGCGGTGGTGGGCTCGTCGGCGATCAGCAGGGCGGGTTGGCAGGCCAGCGCCATGGCGATGAGCGCGCGCTGGCGCATGCCGCCGCTGAACTCGTGCGGGCGGGAGCGGGCGCGCCGGGAGGCGTCCGGGATCCCCACCCGGTCCAGGACCTCGACGGCCCGCGCCCGGGCCGCACGGCGCGAGGCGCGGGTGTGCACCCGGTACACCTCGGCGATCTGGTCGCCGATGGCGTAGTAGGGGTCGAGCGAGGACAGCGGGTCCTGGAAGACCATGGCGGCCCGGGCGCCGCGCAGCCGCCGCAGCTCCTGCTCGGTGGCCTCCTGGACGTCGGTGCCGGCGACGCGCACGCTGCCGCCGACCCGGGCGCCGGTGCCGTGGTGCAGGCCCAGCAGGGCGCCCGCGACGGTGGACTTGCCGGAGCCGGACTCGCCGACCAGGGCCAGGGCGGCGCCCTCGGCCAGGCTGAAGGAGAGTCCGTCGACGGCCCGCAGGGCGCCGAACTCGACGGTCAGACCGGTGACTTCCACCAGGCTCATGCGAGCACCACCCGTCGGTCGGCCACCGCGTACAGCACGTCCGCGACGGCGTTGGCGAGCACCACGAAGAACGCGATGACGAGGACCATGCCGACGACCACCGGGAGGTCGACCACCTTCACCGCGTGCACCAGTTCCTGGCCGATGCCGGGCAGGCCGAACAGGGTCTCGGTGAGGACGGCGCCGCCGATGGCGGAGCCGACGTTGTTGGCGTTGAGCGCGATGACCGGGGCGAACGCGCCGCGCAGGGCGTGCCGTCCGACGATGGCCCGCTCGCCGACGCCGTAGGCCCGGAAGGTCCGTACGTGGTCCTCGGCGAGCGTCTCCAGCATCGCGGCGCGGGTCAGCCGGGCGAAGGTCGCGGCCTCGATCAGGGCCAGCGACAGCCAGGGCAGCAGCAGGTTCCAGGCCCACTGCTCGGGATCGTCGGTGAAGGCGACGTACTGCGGGAAGGGCAGTAGCTGGAGCTCGCCGCAGACGATGATCATCAGCACCAGGCCGATGACGAACACGGGCGTGGCCGTGCCCGCGAGGGTGATCGCGGTGAGCACCCGCTCGGAGATCCGGCCGCGCCGCCAGGCGGAGAGGACGCCGGTGCCGACGCCCAGGGCGAGCCAGAGCACCATGGCGCCGAGGACCAGCGAGAGGCTGACGGGCAGCTTGCCCAGGATGATGTCCATGACCTGCCGGCCGCTCTGGTACGACTGCCCGAGGCAGGGCGCCGCGCAGTGCTCCACGGAGGTGCCGGTGGAGAAGTCCTGGCCGACGAACAGGCCTTGCAGGAAGTGCCAGTAGCGCACGGTGAGGGGGTCGCCGAGCCGTAGCTGTTCGGCGACCTGGTGCACCTGTTCCGGCGAGCAGCGCGGGCCGCAGGTGATCTGGGCGACGTTGCCGGGGGTGGCGTAGAAGACGACGTAGACGATGACCGAGACGGCGAGCAGGGTGATCACCGTGCCCACGGTCCGGCGCAGCAGGAATCCGCCGAAGCCGCTCATGCGGTCGCCTCCTTCTCGGTCCCGGCGCCGGCCGCGCGGTCCTTGCGACCGGTGCCGATCCGCAGCCGGGAGGCGGCGCGCGGGTCGAGCGCGGTGCGCACGCCGTCGCCGAGCACGGTGAGGGCGAGGACGGTGACGAACAGTGCGCCGGCCGGCAGCAGCAGGTACTGCGGGGCGGCCTGGTACCAGACGTCGGCGGCGGTGAGCATCTGTCCCCAGGAGGGCGTGGGCGGCTTGACGCCGACGCCGAGGAAGGACAGGGCCGACTCCACCGAGATGTTCATGGGCACGAGGAGCGCCGCATAGGTGATGACGGGCGCTGCGAGTCCGGGCAGCAGCTCCCGGCGGGCGATCCGCCAGGTCCGCCAGCCGCTGAGCCGGGCGGCCGAGACGTAGTCGAGCCCCTTCATGGACAGGGTCTGCGCGCGCACGATCTTCGCGACGCTGCCCCAGGCGACCAGGCCGATGACGAGGGTGACCAGGACGGGACGCGGGAAGCTCGCCGGGACGACCGCCAGCAGGGCCAGCGACATGATCATCAGCGGCATGGCCACGATGACGTCCGTGATCCGGCTCAGCAGTTGGTCGACCCACTGGTTGCCGAGCGCCGCGGCCACGCCGACGGCGACGCCGATGACGACCTGGATGACGGTCGCGGCCAGGGCGACTCCGAGCGAGACCCGGGCGCCGTACACCAGGCGGGCGAACAGGTCGCGGCCGGTCTGGGGTTCGACGCCCAGCCAGTGCTCCGCGCCGATGCCGCCCAGGGAGCCGACCGGCACGCCGCCGCGCGCGGAGTCGATCAGGGACGGGTGGTAGGTGGTGGGGTCCTGGCCCTCCAGGGCGGTGAGCAGCGGCGCGGCGAGCGCGACCAGGACGAGCAGCGCGACGACGGCCGCGGCGACCAGGGCGGCACGCTGCGCCCGCAGCCGCCGCCAGAACCGACGGGCCCCCGGGGCGCCGGCCGTACGCCCTGGTCCGACCTGCTGATGTACGGGGCACTCGGCTCCACCTCGGCCGTCTACCGGCACTGCTACCTGCGCGGCGAGGACC
>NZ_JBEZND010000099.1:0-3660 GCF_040706415.1 Streptomyces sp. NPDC048106
GTGGTGGGGGTGCCGGTGACGAGGGAGCGGTCGGGGGTGTTGGTGGTCAGTGCGTCGAGTCCGCGCAGGAGTTCGGCGCGGTCGGACCCGATGACCACCGCACGCCGCTCCAGCCGGGCGCGCTGGGCGAGCCGGCCCGCCACGTCGGTCACGCTGAGGTCCGGGTGGGTGTCCACGTGGTCCCGCAGCCGCCCGGCCAGTTCCGTGAGCGCCGCCGGGGTCGCGGCCGAGAGCATCCACGGGACGACGGCGGGCGGGGCGTCCTCCTGGTCCGCCCGCGGCTCCTCGTCCGGCTCGGGGGCCTCTTCGAGGATCACGTGGGCGTTCGTCCCGCTCACCCCGAAGGCGGAGACGCCGGCACGGCGGGGACGGTCGGTGGTGGTCCAGGGGCGGGGCTCGGTGAGGAGCTTGACCGTACCGGCGGACCAGTCCACGTGCGGGGTCGGCGCGTCGACGTGGAGGGTCCGGGGCATGGTGCGGTGGTGCATGGAAAGGACGGTCTTGATGATCCCCGCCATGCCCGAGGCGGCCTGGGTGTGGCCGATGTTGGACTTCAACGAGCCGAGCCAGAGCGGGTGTTCGGGGTCGCGGTCCTTGCCGTAGGTGTTGATCAGGGCCTGCGCCTCGATGGGGTCGCCGAGAGTGGTGCCCGTCCCGTGGGCCTCTACGAGGTCCACGTCGGCCGGGGTGAGTCCGGCGTTGCCGAGGGCCTGGCGGATGACGCGCTGCTGCGAGGGGCCGTTGGGTGCGGTGAGGCCGTTGGAGGCGCCGTCCTGGTTGGTCGCGGTGCCGCGCACGACGGCGAGCACGGTGTGTCCGTTGCGGCGGGCGTCGGAGAGGCGCTCCACCAGGACCACGGCGACGCCCTCGGCCCAGCCGGTGCCGTCGGCCGCCGCCGCGAACGCCTTGGAGCGGCCGTCCGCCGCGAGCCCCCGCTGCCGCGAGAACTCCACGAAGGTCGAGGGCCGGGCCATCACCGCCACGCCGCCGGCCACGGCGATGTCGCACTCGCCGGTGCGCAGCGACTGCGCGGCCAGGTGCAGTGCCACCAGCGAGGACGAGCAGGCCGTGTCCACCGTCACCGCCGGGCCCTCGAACCCGAAGGTGTACGCCACCCGGCCCGACAGCACGCTCGGCAGGTTGTTGTGGGACGTGTAGCCGTCGACGCCCTCGCCGATCAGGTCCGCGCCGATGGTGTACCCGGTGTGGAACCCGCCGGCGAACACCCCGGCCCGGCTGCCGCGCAGTGCCGAGACGTCGATGCCCGCCCGCTCGAAGACCTCCCAGGAGGTCTCCAGGAACACCCGGTGCTGCGGGTCCATCCCGAGTGCCTCGCGCGGGGAGATCCGGAAGAAGCCGGCGTCGAAGTCCCCGGCCCCGTCCAGGAATCCGCCCCGGCGGGTGTACGTCTTGCCGGGCAGTCCGGGCTCGGGGTCGTATATCCCGTCGATGTCCCAGCCGCGGTTCGTCGGGAAGTCGGAGAGCGCCTCGCCCCCGGAGACCAGCAGCTCCCACAGGTCCTCCGGGGAGGCGATGCCGCCGGGCAGCCGGCAGGCCATGCCGACGATCACGATCGGATCGTCGTCCACCGGTACGGCGGCCACCGCCGGGGCCTCCTCCGCCACGGCGCCGGTCAGCTCGCCCACCACGAACCGGGCCACCGCGCTCGGCGTCGGGTGGTCGAAGAGGAGCGTCGTCGGCAGCCGCAGGCCGAACTCCTTGACGAGGGCGTTGCGCAACTGCACCGCCGTCATCGAGTCGAAGCCCTGGCCGGTGAACGCGCCGTCGGTGTCCACCATGGCCGGGTCGCGGTGCCCGAGCACGGCCGCCGCGTGCGCCCGTACCGTGCCCAGCACGGCGGCCTCCCGGTCGGCGGCGGCGAGCCCGGCGAGCCGCGCGGCCGCGTCCGGGCCGGCCGGCCGGTCCTCCGCGGCGGCCTCCGACGCCCGCAACGCCTCCCGCACATCCGGCAGTTCACTCAGCAGGGCGCTGGGCCGGGCGGCGGTGAACCCGGGCGCGAACCGCGCCCAGTCGATGTCGGCCACCGACACCGCGGCTTCCTCCCGCTCGACCGCGGCGACCAGGGCGCGCACGGCGGTCTCCGGGGCCATCGGGGACACACCGAGCCGCCGCAGCCGCTCGGCCGCCCCGTCGACCGCGCCGAGCCCCGCGCCCGCCCAGGAGCCCCAGGCGACCGAGGTCGCGGTCAGCCCGCGCCGGCGGCGGTCCCGGGCCAGCGCGTCGAGGTAGGCGTTGGCGGCGGCGTACGCCCCCTGCCCGCCGCCTCCCCACACGCCCGCGTTGGACGAGACGAGCACGAAGGCGTCCAGGTCCCGGTCCCCGAGCACCTCGTCCAGGTTCCGCGCGCCCACGACCTTGCCCGCCATGATGCGGGCGAAGTCGGCGGGTGAGGTCTCGGCGATCGGGCTCTGCTGCCCGAGGCCGGCCGCGTGCACGACCGCGGTCAGCGGCCGGTCCGCCGGGATCGCCGCGACCAGCGCGCCCAGCGCCTCCCGGTCGGCCACGTCGCAGGCGGCCACCGTCACCGCGGCACCCGACTGCTCCAGTTCGGCGACCAGTTCACCGATGCCGGCGGCGTCACGCCCCCGGCGTCCCAGCAGCAGGAGGTGCTCCGCGCCGGCCCCGGCCAGCCACCGGGCGATCTGCCCGCCGACCCCGCCGGTACCGCCGGTGATCAGCACGGTGCCGCGCGGCACCCACGTCCGCCGGGCCTCGGCGGCGCCGAGCGGCGCCCGCACCAGCCGCCGGGCGAACACACCGGAGTCGCGGACGGCGAGCTGGTCCTCCTCGCCCGGACCGCCCAGCACGCCGGCCAGCCGCCGCAGCGCCTTCTCGTCCGGCTCCGCCGGAAGATCGACGAGGCCGCCCCACAGCCGCGGGTACTCCAGCGCGGCCACCAGGCCGAAGCCCCAGGTGAGCGCCTGGACCGGGGCCACCTCGGGCCCCTCGGGACCGTCCGTGCCGCCCGTCGTCACCGCCCACACGGGAGCGGTGATCCCGGCCTCGTCCAGCGCCGGCACGACGGCCGCGAGCAGCGCCAGACCCCGCGGCAGCGCCGGGAAGCGCTCGTCCGGCCGCTCGTCCAGGGACAGGAACGACAGGACGGCGCTCACCTCGGCGTCCGCCGCGACCGCCGACGCCAGCCGCTCGGCGAGCGCGCCCCGGTCGGCGTCCGCGAGTTCCAGCGCGACACCTTCCGCGCCGTGCGACCGGAGCGTCTCCAGGGCCGCCGTCACCCGCCGGTCGTCGGCACGGCCCGCCGGTACGAGGACCAGCCAAATCCCGGTCAGTCGAGGGGATTTCGCGTTCCCCACCCGCCGCCAGGTGACCCGGTACCGCCACGCGTCCACGGCGGCGTTCTCCCGGCCGCGGCGCCGCCAGCTCGCCAGGGCGGGGAGCACCGAGGCCACCGCCTCCCGGCCCTGGTCCCCGCCGACCTCCAGCGCCGAGGACAGCAGCGACGCGTCCTCCTCCTCGACGGCCTTCCAGAACAGCGCCTCCTGGGGGTCCGCGGGCGCCGCCTCGGGACGCGGGGCGGGAGTCGGCCAGTAGTGCTGGTGTTGGAAGGGGTAGGTGGGGAGGTTGGTGTGGTGGTGGGGGTGGGGGAGGTGGTGGTTGGGGGTGTGGTGGGTGTGGGTG
>NZ_JBEZND010000100.1:0-3529 GCF_040706415.1 Streptomyces sp. NPDC048106
AGGGAGTCGACGCGGGCGTCGGCGACCGACGACAACGCCGCAGATCGGCGTGCCGGACCCCGCGTCTGCGCCAAGATCCGCCGGACACCCCCTAGACTAGAGGCTCCCCGGCGGGTCGTCCGGGCGCCGGTCCAGCGGGCGGCTCGGCGGGATGGGTGTCGTCGGGAAGTCGCGGGGGCCGGTCCACAGGGACGGTACGGCGTCGCAGCGGCGGCACAGTTCGTAGGCGACGGCCTCGTAGTTGACCCGCCAGCCGCGGAAGTGGGGCCAGGCTTCCTCGGGGGTGCGCTCGGCGCGGAAGCCGGCCGAGTCCAGCATCGCCACGGCCGCGTCGAACTCGGCGTAGGTGAGCCGGATGGGCGCGGTGGGAGAGGGGTCGGCGTCGAAGGGGGCGCGCACCGCGCGGGCGATGTCGCGCAGGGCGCTGAAGCCGGCCCGCAGCACCAGGCGGGCCTCCGGCGGCGCGGTCTTCGGGTCCAGCGCGAGTTGCAGCGCCGCCGCGTCCATCACCGCGACCAGTCCCACCAGCCAGCTCCGGTACGGGCGCGGGGAGCGGAACGTCAGCAGGACCGGGTAGGTGGAGTGGCTCTCGCCCATGTCCGAGGCGAGCCGCTCCCAGGCGCGGTACAGCTCCGGCAGCGCGGTCTCCGTGTCGACCAGCCACTGCCGGGCCAGGATCTCCGGGCCCCAGGAGGGCTCGCCCGCCCTGGCCTGGAGGAGGGTCACCTCGACCTCGCGGCGGTTGTAGGCGGCGTAGAGCGTGGGCAGGTAGGCGATCTGGAGCGCGATCAGGACCGGCCCGGTGGCCGCGGCCACGAAGTCGAGGACCGACAGCCGCCACCGGGCGCCGCTGGCGAAGCCGAGCGTGAACAGGCTGGAACCGGCCTCGCGGAACGCGGTGCTCCAGGACAGCGGGGACATCGCGAACAGCAGCAGGCTGAAGCCGACCAGCGCGCCGAAGAGCCAGCAGGCGAGCATGCCGATCAGCATGAAGGGGGCCAGCCAGGTCTGGACGCGGTCGATGGCCTCGTAGCCACCGCGCAGGGTGGCGAGCCTCAGCAGCCTGCGCAGCAGCCACCAGAGCCGGAAGACCAGGCCGGAGTACAGGCCCCGGGGGACGACGAGGGTGCGCAGGATGCTGCTCAGCACGACCAGGAGCAGCAGGGCGCCTGCCGTGCCGGCGATGTATTCCATGGGGACATTTTGGCGCCCAGGGAAACGGGGTGATCCACTTGGCCGGCGGCCGCGGACGGTTTGTGATCGATCGCACCCGGACCGGCGCGCCCCCGCGTCCCTCGGGGGCGCGCCCGCTCAGCGGGCCAGCAGCGTGCGCACCCCCTGCGACGTCAGCGTCAGCGCGTGGTCGGAGCTGCCGTCTATCGCCAGCGAGATGTCCTCCTCGGGCCACTGGGAGGCCAGCGCGCCCAGCGGGATGAGGCGGTAGCGGGAGATGAAGGGCAGGAGTTCGGCCATCTCGTTCTCCGTGGTGAACACGGGGACGACCGGGTCGCCGCCGGGCTGTTCCAGGACGGGCAGGGCCACCGTGGTGGCGTCGGCGCCCTCGCCGTCGATCGCGTCGTCCGGCACGGGGACGAGCACGTCGCTGTGGGCGAGGGTGTCCAGGGCCCCCTGGTCCTCGGCGTTGGTGGCCAGCGCGTCCAGCGCCTGCTGGGCCGGCGTCGGAAGGGCGTCGTGTGCGGGTGTCTCCATGGCAGATCCCCAGGTAGCGGTGGTCGTACGGCCACCCGGGCGGACTGCCCGGGCGGGCTCCCGCCTCGCGTACCCGGTGCGGGCCCGGGGCATGCGTGCGATCCGCGAGGGGTGTCAGGCCCTGATGACCTCCTCGCCGGGCGCGGGGCTCGGCGCCAGGGCCTCCTGGGCGCGCACCCGGCGCCGGCCGAGCAGCAGGGTGCCGAGGAAGGAGAGGACGAGGGCGACCACGACGCCCAGGTTCGCGTACGCCCACGCGCCGGTCCGGCCGCCGAGGCCGAGCGGCCCGAGGAGATAGCCCTGCCAGCCCAGCCAGTGCGCGGCGGTGTTGGTGACCAGTCCCCAGCCGACGGCCGTGGCGGCGAGGGTGAGCAGCGGGGGCACCGGCGGGACGTCGCCGTAGCGGCCGTGCGGGCGGAACAGGTCGCCGTCGTCGTAGTCGCGGCGGCGCAGCGCGAGGTCGCCCAGCATGACCCCGGACCAGGCGGCGATGGGCACCCCGAGCGTGGTGAGGAAGCCCATGAACTGGCCGAGGAAGCCGTCGGCGAAGAACACGATGTAGACCGACCCGGCGATCATCAGGCAGCCGTCCCAGAGCGCGGCCAGATAGCGGGGCACGCGCAGTCCGGCGGAGAGCAGGGCGAGGCCGGAGGAGTAGATGTCGAGGACGGCGCCGCCGACCAGGCTGAGGACGGCGACCAGGGCGAACGGCACCAGGAACCAGGTGGGCAGGATCGTGGTCAGGGCGCCGATCGGGTCGTCGGCGATGGCCCGGCTCAGCTGGGGCGAGGAGCCGGCCAGCAGCACGCCGAACACCAGCAGCAGCACGGGGGCCAGCGAGCCACCGAGGGTGGTCCAGCCGATCACGCCCCGGCTGGAGGAGTCGCGGGGCAGATAGCGGGAGTAGTCGGCCGCGGCGTTGATCCAGCCGAGGCCGAAGCCCGCCATCATGAACACCAGCGCGCCGATCATCTGCTGCGCGGATCCGCCCGGGACCGCCCTCACCGCGCTCCAGTCGACCTGGTGGGCGACGAGTCCGACGTAGACGAGGGTCAGCACGCCGGTGATCACGGTGATGACGGTCTGCAACCGCATGATCAGGTCGAAGCCCATGACGCCGGCGACGACGGTCAGCGCGGCCACCACCATGAGGGCGACCACCTTGGTCTCGGTGCCGCCGCCCCAGCCGAGGCTGGTGAAGACGGTCGCGGTGGCGAGGGTGGCGAGCGAGATGAGGGCGGTCTCCCAGCCGACGGTGAGCATCCAGGAGACCACCGACGGCAATCGGTTGCCGCGCACCCCGTAGGCGGCGCGGCTGAGCACCATGGTGGGCGCCGAGCCGCGCTTGCCCGCCACCGAGACGAAGCCGCACAGCAGGAACGAGACGACGATGCCGATCGTGCCCGCGAGGAGCGCCTGCCAGAAGGAGATGCCGAAGCCGAACGCGAAGGCGCCGTAACTGAGTCCGAGCACGGAGACGTTCGCCCCGAACCAGGGCCAGAACAGCATGCGCGGGGTGCCTCTGCGGTCCGCGTCCCCGATCACGTCGAGCCCGTGCGTCTCCAGTTGGATCGGGCGGGCGGCGGCTCTGCTGTCGGTGATGCCGAGGGGGTCGTGCGGATGCGTCATCACGGCCTACCTGTCTGACGTGTCGAGATCACGCTAGGTCGGCACCGCGGGGGCCGCAACGCAGGCAGCGCAGGGCAGCGGGGGGGGGGGGGGGGGGCCCCCCCCCCCCCCCCCCCCCGCCCCCCGGGGGGGGGGGGGGGGGGCGCGCCCCCCCCCCCCCCGCCGCCGCCCACGGGCGGGCCGGCGCAGG
>NZ_JBEZND010000101.1:0-3414 GCF_040706415.1 Streptomyces sp. NPDC048106
CCCTCGCGGGCTTTCCTCCGGGCGCTTCCCTTCGTTCTTGCGTTTCCGACTCTATCAGATCTTTCCGATCCGATTTCCTCGGTGCTTTCCAGGTTCTCGCTTCCGCGTTTCCCTTTCCGGCGATTCCGACTTTATCAGAAGTTCTTGGCCGGTCTGACCAGCCGCTCATTTCTGAGTAATCGGGAGGATGCTTCCTCCGAATGTCGGTAGCGACTTCTTGGAAGCTAGTAGAGCCTAACGGCCGCCACCGGACTTGTCCAGTTCTAGGCAACTCATAGAATCTACCTCCCCACGCCGTCTGTGTCAACAGCTCTGGTGGGGCGAAGAGGAGGCTAGCAGCTCAGGAGGGTCGGACGCACATCACGCGGCGGTAGGCACGGAGGAACTGCGGTCCGCTGCGTCGAGATCGCCTGTCTCGCCGGCCCGCGCCGCGCGGCCCCCGAGGACGTAGACGTACGTCAGGAACGCCACCTCGGCCACGACGCCGATACCGATGCGGGCCCAGGTGGGCAGGCCGGACGGGGTGACGAAGCCTTCGATGGCGCCGGATACGAACAGGACCAGGGCGAGGCCGATCGCCATGCCCACGGCGGCCCGACCCTCCTCCGCGAGCGCGACGCGGCGGGTGCGGGGCCCGGGGTCGATGAGCGTCCAGCCCAGGCGCAGGCCCGTACCGGCCGCGACGAAGACCGCGGTGAGTTCCAGCAGGCCGTGTGGCAGGACCAGGCCGAGGAAGGTGTCGAGGCGGCCCGCGGAGGACATCAGGCCGAAGCCGACACCGAGGTTGAGCATGTTCTCGAAGAGGATCCACAGGACCGGCAGGCCCAGGAAGACGCCCAGGACCAGGCACAACGCGGCCGCCTCGGCGTTGTTCGTCCACACCTGGGCGGCGAAGGCGGCCGCCGGGTGGCTGGAGTAGTAGGTCTCGTACTCACCACCTGGGCGGGTCAGCCGGCGCAGGTCGCCTGAGGCGGCGATGGACGACTGCACCTCGGGGTGGCTGCCGATCCACCAGCCCAGCAGGATCGCGATGGCCGTCGAGACGAGCGCCGTGGGTATCCACCAGCGGCGCGTGCGGTAGACGGCGGCCGGAAAGCCCTGGGTCAGGAAGCGGGTCACATCGCGCCACGAGGCGCTGCGGGTACCGGTGACGGCGCTGCGCGCGCGGGCGACGAGCTGGCTGAGCCGTCCGGTGAGCTGCGGGTCGGGGGCGCTGGACTGGACGAGCGAGAGGTGGGTCGCGGTGCGCTGGTACAGGGCGACGAGTTCGTCGGCCTCGGCGCCGTCGAGGCGGCGCCGGCGGCGGAGCAGGGCGTCGAGGCGGTCCCATTCGGCTCGGTGCGCGGAGACGAAGACGTCCAGGTCCATCGGGTCTGCCTGCTCCTTGGCCGGTCGCCGACTGATCGTCGTCGATGATCGTGTTTGCTGTCAGCTTGTCGTACTGGCGCGCAATGCGCCCACAGCTTGGCAGACTTGCCGTCCACCGGGGCGGACCAGGGAAGGACGGGCGGCGTGAGCGAGTTGGTGACGGGCGAGGCGGTGGCGCTCGAACTGCTGCCCGCGAAGTTTCCGAGCAGGGCGCTGTCCGTACTGCTCGACCTGGCGGCGGCGCTGGTCGCGTATGTCGCGGTCGCCATGGTGCTCGTGGCGACGACGTCCTCCCTGGACAGTGCCGCGCAGGCGGCGCTGGGGATCGCGACGTTCCTGCTGGTGCCGGTCGGCGTGCCGATCGCGGTGGAGACGCTGAGCCACGGCCGTTCGCTCGGGAAGATGGCGCTGGGGCTTCGGGTGGTGCGGGACGACGGTGGGCCGATCCGGTTCCGGCACGCGCTGGTGCGGGGTGCGATCGGCGTGGTCGAGATCCTCATGACGTTCGGGACGGTCGCGTCCATCGCGTCGCTGGTCTCGGCGCGGGGGCGGCGGCTCGGGGACGTGTTCGCGGGGACCCTCGTCGTGCGTGAGCGGATCCCGGTGGCGTGGACCGGCCTCGTCGCGCCTCCGCCGCCGCATCTCGCGCAGCGGTTCGCCGGTCTTGACCTGTCGGCCGTCCCGGACGGGCTGTGGCTGGCCGTACGGCAGTACCTGACGCGGAGAGGGCAGCTGGATCCCGGTGTGTCCTCGGGGATGGCGCAGCGGCTCGCCGGTGATCTCGCGGCGCACACGGGGGCTTTGCTGCCCACCGATCTTCCTCCGGCCGTCTTCCTGGCCGCCGTGGTGCACGAGCGGCAGTCGCGGGAGTCCCGGCAGGCGTTCGGCGCGGGCGGTTTCGTGCCGGGCGAGGCCCCGTCCGCGGTGCGGGCCGGCGCGCGGCCGAGTGGGGAGCCTGAGGGCGCTCCCGCCGTGCCGCCCGCCGTGCCGCCTGCCGTGCCGTCGGCAGCGCCTCCCCGGCGGGAGCAGCCGGGCGAGCGGCCGGCCACCGGGTTCGCGCCGCCCGCGTAGGGCCGTCTGCGGGAAGCGTCCCAGCCGCTCAGCGGAACGCCGACGGCGGTGACTCCAGGTCTTCCAGCTCGATCCCGGGCGCGGCCAGAACCACGTCGCCGGCGATGTGGACGGTGTGCTGTTCGCCCGTGTCCAGGGCGCTGACCTGGTATTCGTCCACGGTCAGGGGGCCGTTGTCAGTGGCGTGTGCTTCGCTCATCACCAGAGCCCAGGACTGGTCCACGGTGCGGGGGGCGAGGACCGGGTCCGTGAAGGCGACGAGTCGGACGCGGGTCGCGGAGGAGGGGGTGAGGCGCAGGAGACGAGCGGTGGCGACGAGGAACGCGGGGGACGTGCCGGTGAAGGTGTGGGCGCGCACATTGCCTTCGGTGGCATGGGCTCCGGTGGGGTCCGTGCGGACCCAGGTGACGCCGTCGAGGGCGGCACCGCGCACCTGCCAGCCACCCGCGTGGAGTTCGAGGCGGATGGGACGGCCGAGGTCGTCCAGGGCCAGGTCGACCGAGCCGCGTTGGTCGCCGGCGAGGGTCGTCAGCCGGGAGACGTAGCGCCAGCCGGACGGCCCGGGGGCGCACTGGAAGTGTTCTTCTCCGAGGGGGGTGTGATCGTGCGGATCGTGGAGCGAATAGCGGCCGCGGGGCATGGGGGTCCTGGGTCGTGACGGGCTCGGGTCGCCGCGGTACGTCGGTCCGGGGTGCGTGAGGGCCGGACCGGACCGGCCAAAGGGGCAGGCCCCCGGCACGGGGGTGCGGGGGCCTGCCTCTGCGGACCTGTCCGAGACGCGGTGACGCGGCTCGGGGTCGGTCAGTAGCGGTAGTGGTCCGACTTGTACGGGCCTTCGACCTCCACGCCGATGTACGCGGCCTGCTCCGGGCGCAGCGTCGTCAGCTTGACGCCGAGGGCGTCGAGGTGGAGGCGGGCGACCTTCTCGTCGAGGTGCTTGGGCAGCACGTACACGCCGGTCGGGTACTCGTCGGG
>NZ_JBEZND010000102.1:0-3138 GCF_040706415.1 Streptomyces sp. NPDC048106
GTCTCAGTCGGACCGTTCGGACGCTCATGCGCCCTGCGAGCCCGCCCGTGTCAGCCCATGGAAAAGAACTGGCCTGATCCGACCGGCAGTTGAGGGCCCCGCGATGGCCGGACCGGGAAACCGCGAACGGTCCCCGGAGCCCGTCCGACTCGGCAGGGCTGCACCAAAGGGGGTTACTCGACCGGAGCGAGCGGCTTCATGTCGGTCCAGGAGCGCTCGACGTAGTCGAGGCAGTTCTGCCGGGTGTCCTCACCGTGTACGACGGTCCAGCCGGCGGGCACCTCGATGAAGTTGGGCCACATCGAGTGCTGCCCAGCCTCGTTGCGGAGGACGACGTACTTTCCGTCTTCCTTCTCGAAGGGGTTCGACATCCGGGGCACCTCACAGTCGTATCGCGGCTATTGGATGGCGAGAGCGCTGACGAGCCCATTCAGGGCCGTGACTTGAAGGCAGGGGTTTTCGCGAGACGTGTCGCGGGAAGATGCGGAACGCGGCATCACTCGTCCCTCGATACTGCCGTGTCGAAATGGGTGGTTCGAGTAGGCAGAGAGAGGGTACGAGTTCACGCACCGATGCGATGGTCCGTGCGGGAAGGAGCCCTTCCCCACGACGGTGCGACTGAAGTCAGAAAGATTCCGACGTACAAAGACACAGCAAACACACTTCCCCCGTGCGATTCGTCACGTCCGCTGTCATTGGCCCGCAGCGATCACTTGACGCCACGACATACAAACACTTGGTCTGCAACCCGTCAACAGCCTTTCCGGCCCAAATGTCCCGTTTCATCCTCACAATGAAACGCAAAACTCCCTCACTGTGTGCGGTTTCGCGAACGTCGTGTGTCCTCAATGTCTCGACTGAATGAACGTGCTGACGAGACCGTCATCAGGGATCAGCCAGGCCCCGCATGCCACCTCGCGCTTAAGTGCCGCTTAAGAACGGCCGATTACTGTCGGTCATCCGGAGCATCGCACCCAGCACCGAGGAAGGCCTGGAGGCAGAGTTGGACGCGCGGGTTGCCAGCACATTCGTGGACCTCGTACAGCGACAGGCCGACGCCCACGGCGACCGGGATGCGTTCGCCTACATCCGGGACATGAGTGACGGCCGGATCACCGACACGCTCTCGTACCGCGAACTGGACACGCAGGCACGCGTCGTGGCCGGCTGGCTCACCAAGCAGGGCGGCGCCCCGGGTGACCGAGTACTGCTGTGCTTCCCGCCGGGCCTGGACTTCATCGTCGGCTTCTTCGGCTGTCTCTACGCGGGCATGCTCGCCGTGCCCGCGCCCATGCCCGAGGGGTTCAGCTCCGCGGAGGACCGGGTCGGCAAGATCGTCCGGGACGCCGGCATCACCCTCGCGCTCTCCGACGCGGACGGCGCCCCCAAGCTCGAACGGTGGATCGCCGACCGGCTCGGGACCACGCTGCCCTGCGGCCCGGTCCGCGCCATGGACTCCGCGCTCGCCGCGAGCCTGACCATCCCCGAGATCTCCCCGGACACGCTGGCCCTGCTGCAGTACACCTCCGGTTCGACCAGCGACCCCAAGGGGGTCATGATCACGCACCGGAACCTGCTGGCCAACATGCGGCTGATCAGCGCGTGCGCGGACGGCGGCCCGGACAGCCGCGCCTTCTGCTGGCTCCCGGTCATCCATGACATGGGGCTGATCGGACAGGTGCTGTGGATGCTCTTCCTCGGCGGTTGCACGGTGCTCACCTCACCCACCGAGTTCCTGCGGCGCCCCTATCGCTGGCTGCAACTCCTGGACGAGCTGAACGCCGACTTCAGCGTGGCCCCGAACTTCGCCTACGACCTGTGCGTGCGGACGGTCTCCGAGGACAAGGTCCCCGGCCTTGACCTGTCCCGCTGGCGGGTGACCTTCAACGGGGCCGAGCCGGTGCAGGCCCAGTCCCTGGCCAGGTTCCAGGAGAAGTTCGGCCCGGCCGGTTTCAAGCCCGAGACGTTCCTGCCCTGTTACGGCCTGGCCGAGGCGACCCTGCTGGTCACCGGGACGGCCGCCGACAGCAGGCCGGTGGTCACCACGGTCGACGCCGAAGCGCTGGCCCGGGGGGAGTTCGTCCCCGTGGAGCCCGGCGAGGGCCCGCGCGAACTCGTCGGCAGCGGCACGGTGGACCGGTCCCGGGTGCGGATCGTGGACACCGACACGTGCGGGACGCTGCCGGACGGCAGGGTCGGCGAGGTCTGGGTGCGCGGTGAGAGCGTGGCCCAGGGTTACTGGGGCCGGCCCGACCTGAACGCCGAGGTGTTCGACTTGAGCGTCGACGGCGAGACGGGCTTCTTCCGCACCGGGGACCTCGGCGTGATCCACGACGACGAGCTGTACATCACCGGCCGCCTCAAGGAAGTGCTGATCATCCGGGGGCGCAACCTCTATCCGCACGACCTCGAACGGACCGTCCGCTCGGTCGACCCACGGCTCGCCACCGGCGCCGGCGCGGTCCTCGCCCTGGACGCTCCCGAGGGCTCGGTCGTGGTGGTCCAGGAGATCAAACCCCGCGGAATCACCGAGGACGACTACCGCGCCCTGGCCCAGGACATCCAGCGGACCCTGGTGCGCGAGTTCAGCATTCCGCTGCCCAGCGTCGTGTTCGTCGGACCAGGCCGCGTGCGCAAGACCACCAGCGGCAAGATCCAGCGCTCTTTGATGAAGCAGCTCTTCGCGGATTCCGAGTTGAATTCGCTCCACGAGGAACTGACCGACGCCTTGCAGGCCCATGTGAAGAACGACTGACCAAACAGGAAAGACCGGTCGGCCGAGAGAACGGATCAGGTTGTGACAACGGTGCACCGTGACAGCTCGCCGGACGAGATCCGAGCGTGGCTCATCCAGCGGGTCGGATATTACCTCGACCTGCCGACGGACAAGATCGATCCGGACGTCGAGCTGGCGCAATACGGCCTCGACTCGGTGTACAGCATGAGCATCATCGCCGAGATCGAAGACCAACTCCAGGTAAAGATCGACGAAATGGCCGCCTGGAAGTACCCCACGATCAACGCTCTGATCGAGTACGCCGAGACCCTGCTCAGCGAACCGGTTCACTCCGCGCCGTAACGGCTATTCGCGCACGCGGGCGGGCACGGTGCCCATCGGTTTCTGGAACCTGTAGAAAT
>NZ_JBEZND010000103.1:0-3111 GCF_040706415.1 Streptomyces sp. NPDC048106
CGCCGGGACCGGGTCCCGGCGCGCCGACGACGGGTGACGTTCACACGGAGCCTTGCCGACCGGACGTGTCGAACGGGGTCCGGTACGACGGCGGCCGGGTTCGCAGGGCGAGCCGCAGGGTCAGGCGCACCGTGCTGGAGCGGGGGAGTTCCACCCGCAGCCACGGCCCGTCCACCTCCGCCGAGACGGTCGTCACCACCGGGGCGGTGTGGCCGTAGTCGTACAGGCCGCCGATCCAGGAAGGGTCCTCGCAGACGGTGTGGTCCACCGAGCGGATGGTGTGCTCGGCGAACGCGCCGGCCTGGACGATCACCGAGCGCGCGTCCTCCGGGTCGAGGTTGACCAGGTCGACGACCGTGGCCCCCGGGTCGACGGACGACACCAGCGCCGCGACGCCGACGGGCAGACCGGGGCGCCGGGCGGCGGCGTCGTAATAGCGGACCCGCGCCTGCTGCAGCCCGCCGTTGTAGATCACCTGCGGGCCGCCCCAGGTCAGTTGGACCAGTGCCTCGGTGACCACGGGATTGGACTGCTGCCACAGGTGGATGTCGGCCTCCGGCACCTCCCGTTCGCGGTAGAGCTCCATACGGCACAGCCGGTGGCGCACCTGGGCCTGGGCGGCGGCGAGGATCTTCTCCGGGTAGTCCGGGTTGTCACCCGCCAGGAACGTCAGCCAGGGTTCCTCGTGACCTGCTTCCTCCTTGCTGCGGAAGGAGCGGACGGTACGCCAGTCGTAGCCGGCGGCGGCCCGCAGGCGTTCGATGCGCGCCCGGTCGGTGTCCGAGGCCGTGTGGTGCCACAGCGCGGTCGGGACCGCCATGAGCATGGGGTTGTAGTCGAACCAGCCGTCGTCCTTGTACCGGAAGGGCACGTGGAGGGTGGGGGTGCGCACGTCCTCGGCCAGTTGGGGAATCCACTTGGAGCGGATGCTGGAGTCGGCGTCGGTGAAGGCCGTCACCTTGCCGTGGGAGATGATCTCGTCCAGCGCCGGGCGCACCAGGTCCAGGCAGGAGTCGTCGCCGGTGACGGTCGCGCCGGCCAGCGCCGCGACGATCGCCGCGTGCCCGACGCTGTACCAGCCGTGCGGCCAGGACCAGCCGTAGTGGCCGCCGTACCAGCGTCCCTCCAGCAGGCCGCCGACCGTGCCGTCCGGAGCGACGTTGTCCGGCAGGATGCCTCCGTTGGCGGCGGCACGCTCCCGCCAGGCGCCGACGTACCCGGTGATCCAGTCGGCGTAGCGCTGTTCACCGGTGAGGATCCAGGCGTTGAGGACGAGACCCGTGGCGGCGAGATTGACCGCCGTGTCACCCGAACCCATCCGGCGGCGCATCTCCTGGCCGAGCCGGGGATCGGCGTCGAGCGCGGGCCGCGGCCGGCCGGCGTCCGGGATCCAGTCGAGCGGGAAGCCGTACATCCGCGCTTCCTCGGGCAGCCACGGGTACGTGCCGCCGTCGAACAGGCCCTGGCGGCCGGGGTCGCTGCCGTTGTGGGGCCGGCGGATCATCCGGTGGTCAGGATCGTAGTTCCCGTACCGGGGGTCGACGTACAGCTCGGCGAAGCGCAGTGCCCGCTCGGCCCACCGGTCGGGGGCGGCCATGCACAGGAAGTACAGCAGCAGCAGGCTCTCGCCCTGGTGGAACCAGTCGTAGCCGCGTTCGTACTCGTCCTTGAGCATGCCCAGTTCGGTGAGCTGGCGGGTGACGCCCTCCCAGTGCCGCTCGGCCTGTTCCAGCAGATCGTCGGCTCCGCCGAGCAGGAAGAGCTGGGGCCAGTTGAAGAACACCTCGTAGAAGTCGTCGACGCCGTCACGGGAGGTCAGTCCCGCGGTGTAACGCAGCCGCCCGTCCGGTCCGGTGAAGTCGGCCGCGAACCGGCGCCAGGCCCGGTCGAGCAGGTCGAACAGCGCGCGCTGCGCCGTCGCCCAGACCGGCGGTTCGAGCAGCGGCACCGAAGCCGTGATGACGGGATGCATCGGGGAACTCCATTCGGTTCGGCCCAACCGTGCGCGGGCACGAAGCCGCCCGCACACGGCCCCGTCGTAAGACGAAGGCGACCGGGCGCTCAGCTCTTGGTCGCGCCGGCGAGCATGCCGGCCTGGACCGGGAACCGGTCGCTGTGCGGCAGCATCACGTACGGCAGGACCAGGGCGACGACCGGAGCCGCCAGCGGCAGCGCCACACGTCGGAAGACGCCGAGCCGCCGGAGCCACCCGAGCCGCTGTCACCGCCGCACGCGGCGACGGTGGTCAGCACGAGGGCTCCGACGACGGCCGGCAGCCCGGTGCGTCTGCGGCTACCACCAGGTGTGTGCGCGCCGACCGCGCGGACCTTCGCCGTCATGGGCAACTCCAGGTATGTGGGGGCGCCCGCCCACACATAACAAAGCCTCATCTCCCTGCTCCGTCAACAGGATGAGCGGGTTTATCTCCAAGATCTTTCGACGCCTGTGTCGCCAAGGGAAGGGGAAATATCAATATTTGATCCACCTTGCAGGGCGTACGGCTGCGAAAATGAGTGCGACACATATCGACGACTGAGGGACAGGCGTAGGCTGCGGCGCGACGTCGGGGTGGTCGCTCCACCGTGCGACCTGGGACGGGAGACGAAGGAGGCACGCTGTTGGACGGCGATGCTGTACTGGCGGCCACCGGCGCTCCCGCGTCCGGCCAGGCCCCGGAGCGGGACACGGCTGCCTACCGGCCGGGCTACGAACGTGTCTCCGAGGAGATCCTGCGGCTCATCGTGGAGTTGAGGCTGCAGCCAGGTGACCGGATGCCCACGGAGAAGGAGCTCGCCGCCCGGCTGGGCACCAGCCGGACCGTGGTACGGGAAGCGGTGAAGATCCTCTCGGCCATCGGCCGGATCCGGGCGCAGAAGGGCAGGGGCCTGTTCGTGGCCAACGACGAGGGCATGCTGGCCTCGTCGCGGTGGGGGAGCTTCTTCCTGCCCACCGACCTCGACCACGTCTACCAGCTCTTCGAGTTCCGCCGGGTCCAGGAGGTGGGGGGCCGCCCCCCCGGCGCCCCCCCCGCCCCCCCCCCCCCGGGCATCCAACCGGCTGAAAACAAACACAACCAAAAACAAAACGGTAGGGGTCGTTGTGGGGGTGTAT
>NZ_JBEZND010000104.1:0-1420 GCF_040706415.1 Streptomyces sp. NPDC048106
ACACAGTGGACGCGAGCAACTGAGGACAAGCCCTCGGCCTATTAGTACCGGTCACCTCCACCAGTTACCTGGCTTCCAGATCCGGCCTATCAACCCAGTCGTCTACTGGGAGCCTTACCCCATCAAGTGGGTGGGAGTCCTCATCTCGAAGCAGGCTTCCCGCTTAGATGCTTTCAGCGGTTATCCCTCCCGAACGTAGCCAACCAGCCATGCCCTTGGCAGAACAACTGGCACACCAGAGGTTCGTCCGTCCCGGTCCTCTCGTACTAGGGACAGCCCTTCTCAAGACTCCTACGCGCACAGCGGATAGGGACCGAACTGTCTCACGACGTTCTAAACCCAGCTCGCGTACCGCTTTAATGGGCGAACAGCCCAACCCTTGGGACCGACTCCAGCCCCAGGATGCGACGAGCCGACATCGAGGTGCCAAACCATCCCGTCGATATGGACTCTTGGGGAAGATCAGCCTGTTATCCCCGGGGTACCTTTTATCCGTTGAGCGACGGCGCTTCCACAAGCCACCGCCGGATCACTAGTCCCGACTTTCGTCCCTGCTCGACCCGTCGGTCTCACAGTCAAGCTCCCTTGTGCACTTACACTCAACACCTGATTACCAACCAGGCTGAGGGAACCTTTGGGCGCCTCCGTTACCCTTTAGGAGGCAACCGCCCCAGTTAAACTACCCATCAGACACTGTCCCTGATCCGGATCACGGACCCAGGTTAGACATCCAGCACGACCAGACTGGTATTTCAACGACGACTCCACAACCACTGGCGTGGCCGCTTCAAAGTCTCCCAGCTATCCTACACAAGCCGAACCGAACACCAATATCAAACTGTAGTAAAGGTCCCGGGGTCTTTCCGTCCTGCTGCGCGAAACGAGCATCTTTACTCGTAGTGCAATTTCACCGGGCCTATGGTTGAGACAGTCGAGAAGTCGTTACGCCATTCGTGCAGGTCGGAACTTACCCGACAAGGAATTTCGCTACCTTAGGATGGTTATAGTTACCACCGCCGTTTACTGGCGCTTAAGTTCTCAGCTTCGCCCCACCGAAGTGAAGCTAACCGGTCCCCTTAACGTTCCAGCACCGGGCAGGCGTCAGTCCGTATACATCGCCTTACGGCTTCGCACGGACCTGTGTTTTTAGTAAACAGTCGCTTCTCGCTGGTCTCTGCGGCCACCCCCAGCTCAAGGAGTAAATCCCCTCACCAGGCGTGGCCCCCCTTCTCCCGAAGTTACGGGGGCATTTTGCCGAGTTCCTTAACCATAGTTCACCCGAACGCCTCGGTATTCTCTACCTGACCACCTGAGTCGGTTTAGGGTACGGGCCGCCATGAAACTCGCTAGAGGCTTTTCTCGACAGCATAGGATCATCCACTTCACCACAATCGGCTCGGCATCAGGTCTCACCCTTGAT
>NZ_JBEZND010000104.1:1515-2763 GCF_040706415.1 Streptomyces sp. NPDC048106
TAGGGTACGGGCCGCCATGAAACTCGCTAGAGGCTTTTCTCGACAGCATAGGATCATCCACTTCACCACAATCGGCTCGGCATCAGGTCTCACCCTTGATGAGTGGCGGATTTGCCTACCACTCGGGCTACACCCTTACCCCGGGACAACCACCGCCCGGGATGGACTACCTTCCTGCGTCACCCCATCACTCACCTACTAACCGCTTGGTTCAGCGGCTCCACCACTCCCCTCAACTCCGAAGAGATCAGGGCGGCTTCACGGCCTTAGCATCACGATGCTCGATGTTTGACGCTTCACAGCGGGTACCGGAATATCAACCGGTTATCCATCGACTACGCCTGTCGGCCTCGCCTTAGGTCCCGACTTACCCTGGGCAGATCAGCTTGACCCAGGAACCCTTAGTCAATCGGCGCACACGTTTCTCACGTGTGAATCGCTACTCATGCCTGCATTCTCACTCGTCAACCGTCCACAACTACCTTCCGGTGCTGCTTCACCCGGCAGACGACGCTCCCCTACCCATCACAACACCCGTTAGGGCTATATGCTGCAATGACACGACTTCGGCGGTACGCTTGAGCCCCGCTACATTGTCGGCGCGGAATCACTAGACCAGTGAGCTATTACGCACTCTTTCAAGGGTGGCTGCTTCTAAGCCAACCTCCTGGTTGTCTGTGCGACTCCACATCCTTTCCCACTTAGCGTACGCTTAGGGGCCTTAGTCGATGCTCTGGGCTGTTTCCCTCTCGACCATGGAGCTTATCCCCCACAGTCTCACTGCCGCGCTCTCACTTACCGGCATTCGGAGTTTGGCTAAGGTCAGTAACCCGGTAGGGCCCATCGCCTATCCAGTGCTCTACCTCCGGCAAGAAACACACGACGCTGCACCTAAATGCATTTCGGGGAGAACCAGCTATCACGGAGTTTGATTGGCCTTTCACCCCTAACCACAGGTCATCCCCCAGGTTTTCAACCCTGGTGGGTTCGGTCCTCCACGAAGTCTTACCTCCGCTTCAACCTGCCCATGGCTAGATCACTCCGCTTCGGGTCTTGAGCGTGCTACTCAAACGCCCTATTCGGACTCGCTTTCGCTACGGCTTCCCCACACGGGTTAACCTCGCAACACACCGCAAACTCGCAGGCTCATTCTTCAAAAGGCACGCAGTCACGAGATACAGCAAGCTGCATCCGACGCTCCCACGGCTTGTAGGCACACGGTTTCAGGTACTATTTCACTCCCCTCCC
>NZ_JBEZND010000105.1:0-2698 GCF_040706415.1 Streptomyces sp. NPDC048106
ACAGCACATAATCCACAACCGACCGATGCTCAACCACCACACCCTTCGGCCGACCCGTCGAACCCGACGTATAAATCACATACGCCGGAACACCCCCACCCAACGGCGCCACACGATCCACGTCGGAAACATTCTCGTGGCCCATTGCGGCCAGCCGAGCCACCAT
Source organism: Streptomyces sp. NPDC048106 (assembly GCF_040706415.1). Lineage (NCBI taxonomy): Bacteria > Bacillati > Actinomycetota > Actinomycetes > Kitasatosporales > Streptomycetaceae > Streptomyces > Streptomyces sp. NPDC048106. The sequence continues at coordinate 167 of NZ_JBEZND010000105.1, forward strand.
CTCCGGCTCGTCCAGGCGGACTTGGGGAGTCTCCTTCGGCAGAACCTCTTGCGCGCCGAAGCCCGTGACCACACACATCGGATCAGCATCGTCGAGGATGTACGCGATGCGGTCAGCCGGATAGCCGGCGTCGATCGGCACATACGCCGCCCCGGTCTTCAGCACCGCCAGCAGTGCGATGACCAGATCGGCGGAGCGGGGCAGGGCGACGGCTACGAACCGTTCCGGACCCGCACCCCGCTCGACCAGCAGCCGCGCGAGCCGGTTCGCCCGCTCGTTCACCTCGCGATACGACAGCTCCACACCCTCGAACACGACCGCCGCCGCGTCCGGCGTCTTCGCGACCTGCTCCTCGAACAACACCGGCAGCACCCGGTCCGGAATCTCCCGTCGAGTGTCATTCCCGTCGTTGAGGACTTGGTCCAGGCGGTTCTGGTCGAGGACGGGGAGGGTGTGGAGGGATGTGCCGGGGGCCTCGTCCAGGGCCTGGATCAGGTGGCTGGTGGCGGTGTCCATCAGCGACAGCACGAGGTCGGGATCGATCGGGGCGACACACTGGACGGTGAAGGCAAACCCGTCACCGGTGTCGTCCACCGACACCGCCAACGGATAGTTCGTCCGTTCCTGTGCGAAGAGGATCTCGATCCCCTCCACCTCCATAGCGGCGTCCGACTCACCGACGCTGTGCCGGTAGTTGAACAGCGCGGTGAACAACGGCGCTTCGGCCGAGACCCCGCTCATCCGCTGGGCGAGGGCGAGCGGAGCGTGCTCGTGCACCAGCAACTCGGCCAGGTCGCCCTGCATCGAGTGAACCGCGTCCAATACGCCGCCACGGCTGGTGTCGAGGCGGACGGGCAGGGTGTTGATGAACAGCCCCGGAATGCGGTCCGCGCCCGCACCCGCCTGCATCCGCCCGAACAGCACCGTGCCGAACACCACGTCCTCACGCCCCGCCACGGCCGCGACCACCCGGGCGAACATCACATGCAGCACCGTCGCCGCACTCACACCCAGACCCCGCGCTACCTCACGCAGCCGACGGGCGGTCTCGTCCCCCACCTCCGCACGGGACTCCGCGACCGCGGTGCCGTCTCCACGCACGTCCACGATCCCGAACGGTGCCGTCGGCTCGTCCACGTCACCCAGCAGCCAGCCGAAGAACTCCTCGTGCTCGGCCACCGGGATGCCCAACCTCGCCTGCGCGACGAAGTTCCGGAACGGCAGAGGTGTTGGCAGCTCTGCCTCGCGCCCCATGAGGAACGCCTGCACCTCGGCGAAGAGGACGTCCACCGCGGTGTGGTCCTGGATCAGGTGATGCACCTGCACCAGGGCCACGCACCGGCTCGTACCGGGCACGTCCGCCACGGTCACATGGACGAGCGGAGCCACGGTGACGTCCATCAGCGAACCACACGTCGCCAGCAGCCCATCCACCACACCCTGCACGTCACCGTCCGCGAGACCCTCCAACGAGGCGTCGCGCACAGGGATTTCGGCGTGCCGCCAGACGACCTGGACCGGCTCGCGCAGCCCCTCCCACATCACAGCCGTACGCAGGATGTCGTGCCGGTCCACGACCTTCTGCAGCACGCCGACGAACTCGTCCAACCGCGCCCGGGAGTCAAAACCCAACGCCATCGGCAGGACGTAGGCGTCCTCGCCCGAGGAAGCACCCATCAGGTGGTGGAAGAGGATGCCCTCCTGCAACGGTGCCAGGGGATACACGTCCGCGACGTTCCCCACACCACCGGGCACCCGGGCCACGATCCGGTCGATCTCCTCCTGGGACAGGCCCGCCAACGGCACCATCTCCGGGGTGATCGCCTCCGCGCCCTCAACGATCCCGTTCTCCGGGACCACCACAGACCCACCCGAGCCACCGGCATCCGCCGAGCCCAGGCCGGCCGCGAGACCGGCAACCGACGGCGTCACGAACAACGACCGCACCGGCACCGACAACCCACGCTCACGCAACCGCTCCACCAACGACACCGCCAACAGCGAATGCCCGCCCAACTCAAAGAAGTTGTCGTCAATCGACACCCGCTCAACGCCGAGCACCTCAGCGAAAACCTGGCACAGGACCTCCTCCTGCGGGTTCCGCGGGGCACGGCCCTCCGCGCCGGCAGTGAACTCGGGCGCGGGCAGAGCACGCCGGTCCAGCTTCCCGTTCGGGGTCAGGGGGAGTGCCTCCAGCACCATCACCGCCGCCGGCACCATGTAATCCGGCACCGACTCCCCCACAAACGACCGCAACGCCTGCGGCTCAAGCACCACACCACGACCCGCCACCACATACCCGACCAGCCGCTTGTCACCCGGCCGATCCTCACGCACCACCACCGCAGCCTGATCAACACCAGAATGCGCGACCAGAACCGACTCGATCTCCCCCAACTCGATCCGGAACCCACGCACCTTCACCTGATCATCAATGCGCCCCAGATACTCCAACTGCCCGACACCACTCCACCGCACCAAATCCCCCGTGCGATACATCCGCGAACCCGGCACCCCGAACGGATCCGCGAC
>NZ_JBEZND010000106.1:0-2468 GCF_040706415.1 Streptomyces sp. NPDC048106
CGGGCGTCGTCCAGGATGTAGGCGATGCGATCGGCCGGATAGTCCGGGTCGATCGGCACATACGCCGCCCCCGTCTTCAACACCGCCAGTAGTGCGATGACCAGGTCGGCGGAGCGGGGCAGGGCGACGGCGACGAACCGCTCCGGACCCGCCCCCTGCTCAACCAGCAACCGCGCCAGCCGGTTCGCCCGCTCGTTCACCTCGCCATAGGTCAACCTCACGTCCTCGAACACGACCGCCACCGCATCCGGCGTCCGAGCCACCTGCTCCTCGAACAACACCGGCAGTACCCCACCCGGGGCCTCGCGGCCGGCTCGGCCCCCATCGCCCAGGACCTGACCCAGGTAGGTGTCGTTGAGGACGGGGAGGGTGTGCAGGGGCGTGTCGGGGGCTTCGTCCAGGGCCTGGGTCAGGTGGCTGGTGGCGGTGTCCATCAGCGACAGCACGAGGTCGGGGTCGATCGGGGCGACACACTGGACGGTGAAGACGAACCCGTCTCCCGTGTCGTCCACCGACACCGTCAGCGGGTAGTTGGTCCGCTCCTGCGCGAAGAGAACCTCGATCCCCTCCACCTCCATACCGGCATCCGCCGCACCCACACTGTGCCGGTAGTTGAACAACGCGGTGAACAACGGCGCTTCGGCCAAGACCCCGCTCATCCGCTGGGCGAGGGCGAGCGGAGCGTGCTCGTGCACCAGCAACTCGGCCAGGTCGCCCTGCATCGAGTGAACCGCGTCCAATACGCCGCCACGGCTCGTATCGAGGCGGACGGGCAGGGTGTTGATGAACAGACCCGGAATGCGGTCCGCGCCCGCACCCGCCTGCATCCGCCCGAACAACACCGTGCCGAACACAACATCCTCACGCCCCGCCACGGCCGCGACCACCCGGGCGAACATCACATGCAACACCGTCGCCGCACTCACACCCAGACGACGCGCCGCCTCACGCACAGCGACAGCCGTCGCCGCATCGAGAACCACGGAGGATTCGGCCACCCCCGTGCCGTCCCCTCGCACATCCATCACCGCGAACGGTGCCGTCGGCTCGTCCACGTCACCCAGCAGCCGGCCGAAGAAATCCTCGTGCTCGGCCACCGGGATGCCCAGCCTCGCCTGCGCGACGAAGTTCCGGAACGGCAGCGGCGCCGCCAACTCCCCCTCACGCCCGTCCAGGAACGCCTGGACTTCCGCGAAGAGGACGTCCACCGCGGTGTGGTCCTGGATCAGGTGATGCACCTGCACCAGAGCCACGCACCGGCTCGTACCGGGCACGTCCGCCACGGTCACGTGGACGAGCGGGGCCACGGTGACGTCCATCAGCGAACCACACGTCGACAGCAGCCCATCCACCACACCCTGCACGTCACCGTCCGCGATGTCCGTCAAGTGGGCGTCACGTACGGGGATTTCAGCGTGCCGCCAGACGACCTGGACCGGCTCGCGCAGCCCCTCCCACATCACAGCCGTGCGCAGGATGTCGTGCCGGTCCACGACCTTCTGCAGCACGCCGACGAACTCGTCCAACCGCGCCCGTGAGTCAAAACCCAACGCCATCGGCAGGACGTAGGCGTCCTCGCCCGAGGCGGCGCTCATCAGGTGGTGGAAGAGGATGCCCTCCTGCAACGGCGCCAGGGGATACACGTCCGCGACGTTCCCCACACCGCCGGGCACCCGGGCCACGATCCGGTCGATCTCCTCCTGGGACAGGCCCGCCAGGGGAAGCATCTCCGGGGTGATCGCCGCCGCGCCCTCAACGATCCCGTTCTCGGGGACGACGACCGACCCACCGGAGACGCCACCGTCCGCCGAACCCAGGCCGGCCACGAGACCGGCAACCGACGGCGTCACGAACAACGACCGCACCGGCACCGACAACCCACGCTCACGCAACCGCTCCACCAACGACACCGCCAACAGCGAATGCCCGCCCAACTCAAAGAAGTTGTCGTCAATGGACACCCGCTCAACGCCGAGCACCTCCGCGAAGACCTGGCACAGGACCTCCTCCTGCGGACTCCGCGGAGCACGGCCCTCCGCGCCGGCGGAGAACTCAGGCGCGGGCAGCGCACGCCGGTCCAGCTTCCCGTTCGGCGTCAACGGCAACGCGTCGAGAACGAGAACCGCGGAGGGCACCATGTACTCCGGCACCGACTCCGCTGCATGGGCCCGCAGCGCCTGCGGTTCGAGCACCGCGTCAGCGGTCGGCACGACATAACCGACGAGCCGCTTGTCGCCGGGCCGGTCCTCACGCACGATCACCGCGACCTGGGCGACCTCCGGATGCGCGGCCAGAACGGACTCGATCTCCCCCAGCTCAATCCGGAAACCACGCACCTTCACCTGGTCATCGATCCGCCCCAGGTACTCGATCTCCCCGGCCGCGTTCCACCGCACCAGGTCCCCGGTCCGGTACATGCGTGAGCCAGGAGCCCCGAACGGGTCCGCGACGAAACGCTCCGCGGTCAG
>NZ_JBEZND010000107.1:0-2119 GCF_040706415.1 Streptomyces sp. NPDC048106
TCCGACGTGGCCACCGACAACCCCGTGCCCACCCCGCCGTTCTGGGGCACCCGCGTCGTCAAGGGCATCCAGCTCAAGGAGTACGCGAGCTGGCTGGACGAGGGCGCGCTGTTCAAGGGCCAGTGGGGGCTCGACCGCGACACGATCGAGACCGAGGGCCGGCCTCGCCTGCGCAGGTGGCTCGACCTCCTGCGCACCCGAGGTCTCCTCGAAGCGGCCGTGGTCCACGGCTACTTCCCCTGCGTGTCCAAGGACGACGACCTCATCGTCCTGGACGAGCACGGAGCGGAACTCACCCGCTTCACGTTCCCCCGGCAGAGCCGCGGCCGAAGGCTCTGCCTGGCCGACTTCTTCCGCCCGGAGGAGTCCGGCGAGACCGACGTCGTCGGCTTCCAGGTCGTCACCGTCGGCTCCCGCGTCGGCGAGGAGACGGCCAGGCTCTTCGAGGCCGACGCCGGGTATCCGGCGTGCCCCGATCTGGAGGACCGCGCCAAGATCGCCACGCTGCTGGAGCCCGAGCGGATCGGCGTCCACCTGTCGGAGGAGTTCCAGCTCCACCCCGAACAGTCGACGGACGCGATCGTCGTCCACCATCCCGAGGCGGGCTATTTCAACGCCGGGCGGCGCGCATGACCACCTTCTCCTTCGAGTTCTTCCCGCCCAGGACGCCGGCGGGAGAGCGTGCGCTGTGGAACGCGGTGCGCAAAGTCGAGGCGCTCCGGCCGGACTTCGTGTCGGTCACCTACGGGGCGGGCGGCTCGTCCCGGGACCGTACGGTGGCCCTCACCCGGCGGATCGCCGCCGAGACCACCCTGCGTCCGGCGGCCCATCTGACGGCCGTGGGGCACTCGGTGGCCGAGCTGCGGCACATCATCGGCTGCTACGCGGACGCGGGGATCACCAACGTGCTCGCGCTGCGCGGCGACCCGCCCGGCGACCCCCGGGGGCCCTGGGTCCCGCACCCGGACGGCTTCACCCACGCCTGCCAACTGGTCGAACTGCTGCGTTCGCTCGGCGACTTCACCATCGGCGTCGCCGCCTTCCCCGAGGGCCACCCGCGCTCCCCCGACCCCGCGAGCGATCTGCGGCACTTCGTCGCCAAATGCAGGGCGGGCGCGGACTACGCCGTCACGCAGATGTTCTTCCGCGTCGAGGACTATCTCCGGCTCAGGGACCGGGTCGCCGCCGCCGGCTGCGACATCCCGATCATCCCGGAGATCATGCCCGCGACCGACGTACGCCAGATCAGCCGCTTCGCCGAACTCAGCGCGGCCGCCTTCCCGGAGGACCTCGCCCACCGCCTGGAAGCGGCCCGCGACGACCCCGCCACCGCGCACCGCATCGGCGTGGACCACGCCGTCGCGATGGCCGACCGCCTCCTCGCCGAAGGGGCACCCGGCCTGCACTACATCACCCTCAACCGCTCGGCAGCGGCCCTGGACATCCACCGCACCATCCACGCATCGAGGAGCCCACGTGTCCACTGACAGCCCCGACTTCAAGGTCGCGGACCTCTCGCTGGCCGAGTTCGGCCGCAAGGAGATCACCCTCGCCGAGCACGAGATGCCCGGCCTGATGGCGATCCGCGAGGAATACGCCGGGACGCGGCCGCTCGCCGGCGCCCGTATCACCGGCTCCCTGCACATGACCGTGCAGACCGCCGTGTTGATCGAGACGCTCGTCGCCCTGGGCGCCCGGGTCCGCTGGGCCTCCTGCAACATCTTCTCCACCCAGGACCACGCGGCCGCCGCCATCGCCGCCGCGGGCATCCCGGTCTTCGCGTGGAAGGGCGAGACCCTGGAGGAGTACTGGTGGTGTACCGAGCAGGCGCTGGCCTGGCCCGACAGTCCCACCGGCGGCCCGAACATGATCCTGGACGACGGCGGCGACGCCACCCTCCTCGTCCACCAGGGCGTCGAGTACCAGAAGACCGGTGACCTCCCGCCCGCCGACAACGGGGAACTCGCCGTCATCCGCGCCCTGTTGGAACGCTGCCGCCTCGACTGGACCGCCGTGGCCTCCGGGATCCGTGGTGTCACGGAGGAGACCACGACGGGTGTGCACCGGCTGTACGAGATGCAGCGTGACGGGGTCCTGCTGTTCCCGGCGATCAACGTCA
>NZ_JBEZND010000108.1:0-1938 GCF_040706415.1 Streptomyces sp. NPDC048106
ACGAGGGACACCGGCCGACGACCAGCGCGAGTACCCCGATCGCCCCGCACACCAGATCCGTGACCTGCGACTTCACGATGCACGGGTCTCAGTGGAGCTTCTGGGGACACTGGCCCGAGGTCTTCAATATCGCCGCCCACAGCGCCCAGACTCTGGGTGACCCCCTCCTGGAAGCCACCCAGCTCAACTCCCACGCCTGGGCCCTGCTGCTGTGCGACTGCTCGGCGAACACCCCGCCGCGGCACGTCACAACCGCGATGCGGCCGCACTCTTCGAGGCCGCCGGGGATCTCCACGGCACCCTGAGCGCCATGCAGGGCCACGGTCTGGCCCTTGTCGAAGCGGGCCGGTACGAAGAGTCGATCGGGCAGCACCTGCGCACGCTCGCCTTCCTGGAAGAGGCCGGCGACCGCATCGAACCGCATATCGCCCACTTGGTCCGCGCGGACCTGGAGATGTCCATCGGCCGCGCCCACATCTTCCTCAAGAACTGGCCCAAGGCCACCAACCACCTCCACACCGCCCTGCAACTCTGCCGTACCAGCGGCACACAGCCGTGGAAAGCCGCGCCCTGGTGCACCTCGGCAACGCCCTGCTGGCCGCCGGCCACGACGACGAGGCCCGGGATGCTTTCACCCAGTGCCTTGCCCTGGGCAAGGCAGCCGATCCCAGCGGCCTCATCCAGACCCGAAAACGCCTCGCCGAACTAGGCACCCGGTGAACCGCCCCTGCCCTTCAAACGAATGCCGGCCCGTAGGACCACGGGGGCGTGGGCGGGCACGACCAGGACCAGGACGACGTGACCGAACCGACGCAGCCGCTGCGTAAGTCCCAGCGGATGGACCGTGATGACGAGCAGCGGCTATGCCGCCGGGTCTGCGGCGCCGACGCCGACGCCGGCCCGCGCCCGCATCGGACCTACGCGGAACTCGCCGGCGGATCGCTGGACGGCCTGTTGCTCGACATCACCGGCTGGACGCAGGACGAGGTCGACACCGGGGTCGCGCCCGCCGCCGAGCTGGGGCAGTTCGGCGCCGGCGGCCGGGCCCTGTACGACCCGCGCTCCGGTGACCCGGACCGCTGGGACTGGACCGGCGGCACTTCCTGACCGCCCCGAAGTCTGCTCGCTCGCCCGCCCGGCCCGGAGCGCGCCGGGAGGCGTGAGCGGTGCGCCGATCGGCGTGCACCGGCCTTCCCTTTCGGGCGGCCGGAGAGTCACCGTGCGAGACCCTCGGCTCCGGGCGCTGGTGTCGCCGGCCCCGAGGCCATCTGGGACGACCCGCAGTGGATGGAGTGGCGCGGCGGCCACGCCCGCGAGTTTCACGCCGGCTGACGGCCGGGAGACGCGGGGGCCGGGCGGTCTGCCTGGCCCGCCGTCGGTTACTCGATCAGCGTGTGCAGCCCAGCCTCGGCCGCACGGCGGAAGACGTCCCCGCACGTGGATGACCGTATCGGTGCCCGTTCAGCGAGGACGAGCAGCGCATGGCGCAGTTCCGTGCTCAGTTGGGTGATTCGGTGGCTGTACTGCCCGCCACTGTAGATGTGCAGGCGGAAGACGTTGACGCCGTGTCCGTCACGCTCGTCGGCGAAGGTGTTCGGAAGCCTGGCGAGCAGTTCGTAGTCACGCTTGCCGGTCGCCGCGTCGGCCACGGCCCTCAGAGGCAGATCATCTAATTCTGCGGCGGATAAGGAAGTGTCGGCTGCGACAGCATGGACCGCCAGGGCCGCGAATATCTCGATCAGCCGCTCGCCGGCCGCCGTGTCGATGCCCCAGGCCCGCAGATTCTCGTGGCGACGAGCATGCCGCCATGGCTCCTGGTCCACCAGCGGCAACAGGACACGGCCTAAGGGCTGTCCCGTAAATGATCTTTGATGTGCCGGGTGACCTGGTGGTTTCTGCGTCACCCGGCAAGGACGAGGTTGTGCAGGCGGGAGATGC
>NZ_JBEZND010000110.1:0-1491 GCF_040706415.1 Streptomyces sp. NPDC048106
GGGTCCTTGGCGTACTCGGCCCACATGTAGTCGCGTTCCTCGTCGGTGACCATCTCCAGGGTCAGCTCGTCGTGGTTGCGCAGGAAGATGCCCCACTGGCAGCCGGAGGGGATCGCGGGGGTCTTGGCGAGGATCTCCGAGACGGGGTGGCGCGACTCGCGCCGGACGGCCATGAAGATGCGCGGCATGACGGGGAAGTGGAACGCCATGTGGCACTCGTCGCCGCCGCTCGGGTAGTCCCCGAAGTAGTCGACCACGTCCTCGGGCCACTGGTTGGCCTCCGCCAGCAGCACGGTGTCCGGGTACTGGGTGTCGATCTCCTTGCGCACCCGCTTCAGGAACTCGTGGGTGGCGGGCAGGTTCTCGCAGTTGGTGCCCTCGCGCTGGTACAGGTACGGCACCGCGTCCAGCCGGAACCCGTCGATGCCGAGGTCCAGCCAGAACTTCAGCGCGGAGAGCATCTCCTCCCGCACCGCCGGGTTCTCGTAGTTGAGGTCCGGCTGGTGCGAGAAGAAGCGGTGCCAGTAGTACTGCTTGCGTACCGGGTCGTACGTCCAGTTGGACGCCTCGGTGTCCACGAAGATGATGCGGGCGTCCCTGTACTGCTTGTCGTCGTCGGCCCAGACGTAGTAGTCGCCGTACGGTCCGTCCGGATCCCGCCTGGACTCCTGGAACCACGGGTGCTGGTCGCTGGTGTGGTTCATGACGAAGTCGATGATCACGCGCATGCCGCGCTGGTGGGCGGCGTCCACGAACTCCACGAAGTCGGCGAGGTCGCCGAACTCGGGGAGCACGGCGGTGTAGTCGGAGACGTCGTAACCGCCGTCTCTCAAGGGCGACTTGAAGAACGGCGGGAGCCACAGGCAGTCGACGCCGAGCCACTGGAGGTAGTCGAGCTTGGCGGTCAGGCCCTTGAGGTCGCCGACGCCGTCCCCGTCGCTGTCCTGGAAGGAGCGGACCAGGACCTCGTAGAAGACGGCACGCTTGAACCAGTCCGGGTCCCGGTCCCGGGCCGGGGTGTCCGCGAAGGTGTCCGGGACGGGCTCGTTGACGCTCATATGGTGGGTGACCCTCCGGTCTGCGGGGTGGACGGTCGCAGGACGGTGAAGACGTGCGCGGGCCTCAGACCCGGTTCCAGGCGCACGTAGTTGGCCCTGCCCCAGTGGTAGGTCTCGCCGGTCAGCTCGTCGCGCACCGGCACCGACTCGTGCCAGTCCAGGCCGAGTCGCGGCATGTCCAACGAGACCGTGGCCTCCTGGGTGTGGTGGGGGTCGAGGTTGGCGACGACCAGAACCGTGTTCGGTCCCGCGCGCTTGGAGTAGGCGATCACCGCGTCCTTGTCGGCATGGTGGAAGTGCAGGTCACGCAGTTGCCGCAGGGCGGGGCTCCGCCTTCTGACGGTGTTGAGGCGGGTGATGAGCGGTGCGATGGTGCGGCCCTCGCGGGCGGCGGACTCCCAGTCGCGGGGCCGTAGTTGGTACTTCTCGGAGT
>NZ_JBEZND010000111.1:0-1460 GCF_040706415.1 Streptomyces sp. NPDC048106
GCCGTCGGTGCGCCGCCGCTCACCCGCCTGGTGACGCCCGGCAGCGGCTCGCCCACCCCGATGCCCACCGCCGGTGCCACCGCGAAGCCCGAGGCCGCTCCCGGCAGCGGTATCGACCTGTCGATCTGGCAGCTCCAGGAACCGGTCGGCTCGCCCGGCTCCCCGACCACCGTCTCCGCCGCCGAACTCCAGGGCGGCCACGAGGACCCCTACTTCTTCACCGACAGCGACGGCTCCCTGGTCTTCTGGTCGCCCGAGAAGGGCGTCACCACGCCCAACTCCACGTACCCACGCTCGGAACTGCGCGAGAACGCCGAATGGTCGCTGGAGGGCACCCACCGGATGAGCGCGACCCTGCGTGTGCTGTCCGTGCCGTCCAGCGTGTGCGTGGGCCAGATCCACCTGGGGTCCGGCGGCTCGTCCACCAAGCCGCTGCTGGAGCTGTACTACCAGGCGAACGGCGACATCGTGCTGGGCACCGAGAACTCCCCTGATGGCGGCCAGACCCGGCACACGGTGGGACACGTCGCGCTCGGTGAGCAGTGGAGCTACACCATCGGCGTCTCCGGCGGTGACACCATCGACCTGACGGTCGACGGGAGCACCACCCACTACCCGATCGCCGGCTCCTTCACGTCGTACAAGCAGTACTTCAAGGCCGGGGCCTACAACCAGTCCGCCTCGGACAGCGGCACGAACGGGGCCAAGGTCGCGTTCTCCGCGCTGACCGTCTCCCACGGCTGATCCGCCGCCCCACGAACGAAGGCAGGGCCCGACGCCACTGGCATCGGGCCCTGCCGCGTACGAGCGGACCGGCATCAGTACAGTTCGGTGCACTTCCCGTTCTGGAACAGGGGTCCCTCGACGACCGGGAGGTTGGGCCCGGGGTCCTGCACCACGGTGGTCAGCCCGGTCACCTTGTCGGTGCAGTCCTGCACCGCGGACTCGTTGTCGCCGCTGTCCCCGCCGACGTACATGTCGAGCCAGGTGGTCGCGCCCTCGGGCGCCGTCTCCAGGCTGTGGCAGGGGCCGTTCTGCGGGCTGCCGCCGTCACCGCAGGCGTCCTCCACGATGAAGTACCGGCGCACCCGCGGCATGTAGAACCGGGTGCCGGCGGGGTAGTCCAGCGTGTCCTTGCCGCCCGCTGTGCTGTGCCCGACCGCGAGCGTGATCGGGTCTGCGTAGGTCCCGGTGCCGCCGGCCTCCTTGTGCAGGACGGGGGCCGAGATCTGGGCGCTGCCCCGCGGGGTGTTGTCGAACCAGGTGTACCCCGTGGTGTACGCGTTGTTGATGGTCTTGCCCGCCCCGCCCGTCCCCGAGGGGTCCGAGGAGCTCGTGGTACCGCCGCCGCTGCCGCTGTCGGGAACGCCGGTGGTGGCGCTGGCCGAGGGGGCCGGCGTACCGCTGCCCGTGGGCACGGGAACCATGCTCTGCGTGGGCTCCGGGCCCGCCCCGGGATT
>NZ_JBEZND010000112.1:0-1297 GCF_040706415.1 Streptomyces sp. NPDC048106
GGGGAGTTTGTTCTGGATGAGGTCCATGACGCCGGCGTCGGTGAGGGTGGTGACGTCGCCGAGTTGGCGGTTTTCGGCGACGTCGCGCAGGAGGCGGCGCATGATCTTGCCGGAGCGGGTCTTGGGGAGTTCGGCGACGGGGAGGATGCGCTTGGGTTTGGCGATGGGGCCGAGGGTGGCGCCGACGTGGTCGCGGAGCTGGGTGGTGAGGGTGTCGTCCTCGGAGGCGGTGCCGCGCAGGATGACGAAGGCGACGATGGCTTGTCCGGTGGTTTCGTCGGTGGCGCCGACGACGGCGGCTTCGGCGACGGCGGGGTGGGAGACGAGGGCGGACTCGACTTCGGTGGTGGAGATGTTGTGGCCGGAGACGAGCATGACGTCGTCGACGCGGCCGAGGAGCCAGATGTCGCCGTCGTCGTCCTTCTTGGCGCCGTCGCCGGCGAAGTACTTGTCCTGGAAGCGGGACCAGTAGGTGTCCTTGAAGCGCTGGTCGTCGCCCCAGATGGTGCGGAGCATGGAGGGCCAGGGTTCGGTGAGGACGAGGTAGCCGCCGCCGCCGTCGGGTACTTCGTTGGCTTCGTCGTCGACGACGGTGGCGCTGATGCCGGGCAGGGGGCGCTGGGCGGAGCCGGGTTTGGTGTGGGTGACGCCGGGGAGGGGGGAGATCATCATGGCGCCGGTCTCGGTCTGCCACCAGGTGTCGACGACGGGGGTGCGGTCGGCGCCGATGTGTTTGCGGTACCAGATCCAGGCTTCGGGGTTGATGGGTTCGCCGACGGAGCCGAGGATGCGCAGGCTGCTGAGGTCGTGGGCGGCGGGGATGTCGTCGCCCCACTTCATGAAGGTGCGGATGGCGGTGGGGGCGGTGTAGAGGATGGAGACCTTGTACTTCTGGATGATTTCCCAGAAGCGTCCCTGGTGGGGGGTGTCGGGGGTGCCCTCGTACATGACCTGGGTGGCGCCGTTGGCGAGGGGGCCGTAGACGATGTAGGAGTGGCCGGTGACCCAGCCGACGTCGGCGGTGCACCAGAAGACGTCGGTCTCGGGCTTGAGGTCGAAGACGGCCCAGTGGGTGTAGGCGACCTGGGTGAGGTAGCCGCCGGAGGTGTGCAGGATGCCCTTGGGTTTTCCGGTGGTGCCGGAGGTGTAGAGGATGAACAGGGGGTGTTCGGCCTCGAAGGGTTCGGGGGTGTGGTGGGGGGACTGGCGGGCGACGAGGTCGTGCCACCACACGTCGCGGGTGTCGTCGAAGGCGACGTCCTGGCCGGTGCGGCGCACGACGAGGACGTGTTCGACG
>NZ_JBEZND010000113.1:0-1240 GCF_040706415.1 Streptomyces sp. NPDC048106
GTCGACCACGTCCTCGGGCCACTGGTTGGCCTCCGCCAGCAGCACGGTGTCCGGGTACTGGGTGTCGATCTCCTTGCGCACCCGCTTCAGGAACTGGTGGGTGGCGGGCAGGTTCTCGCAGTTGGTGCCCTCGGCCGCGTAGAGGTAGGGGACCGCGTCCAGCCGGTAGCCGTCGATGCCCAGGTCCAGCCAGAAGCGCAGGGCGGCCAGGATCTCCTCCTGCACCGCCGGGTTCTCGTAGTTGAGGTCCGGCTGGTGGGAGAAGAAGCGGTGGAAGTAGTACTGCTTGCGTACCGGGTCGTACGTCCAGTTGGACGCCTCCGTGTCCACGAAGATGATCCGCGCGTCCTCGTACCGTTTGTCGTCGTCGGCCCAGACGTAGTAGTCCCCGTAGGGGCCGTCGGGGTCCTTGCGCGACTCCTGGAACCACGCGTGCTGGTCGCTGGTGTGGTTCATGACAAAGTCGATGATCACGCGCATGCCGCGCTGGTGGGCGGCGTCCACGAACTCCACGAAGTCGGCGAGGTCGCCGAACTCGGGGAGTACGGCGGTGTAGTCGGAGACGTCGTAACCGCCGTCTCTCAAGGGTGACTTGAAGAACGGTGGGAGCCACAGGCAGTCGACGCCGAGCCACTGGAGGTAGTCGAGCTTGGCGGTCAGGCCCTTGAGGTCGCCGACGCCGTCCCCGTCGCTGTCCTGGAAGGAGCGGACCAGGACCTCGTAGAAGACGGCACGCTTGAACCACTGCGGGTCCCGGTCCCGGGCCGGGGTGTCCTCGAAGGTGTCCAGTACGGGTTCGTTGACGGTCATGACGCTGCGGCCCCTTCGTTCCGGTGCGCCGGTCGCTGGACGTGGAGCACATGCGCCGGCGTCCGGCCCGGCGTGAGGCGCACGAAGTTGGTCCTGCCCCACCGGTACGTCTCGCCCGTCAGTTCGTCGTGGACGGACAGGTCGGCGTGCCAGTCCAGGCCGAGTCGCGGCATGTCCAACTCGACCGTGGCCTCCTGGGCGTGATGCGGGTCGAGATTGACGACCACGATGACCGTGTCCGTCCCCGTGCTCTTGCTGTAGGCGAGCACGGCGTCGTTGTCGGTCTGGTGGAAGCGGAGGTTGCGCAGGCGCTGGAGCGCCGGGTGCTCGCGGCGGACGGTGTTGAGGCGGGTGATGAGCGGTGCGATGGTGCGGCCCTCGCGGGCGGCGGACTCCCAGTCGCGGGGCCGTAGTTGGTACTTCTCGGAGT
>NZ_JBEZND010000114.1:0-1198 GCF_040706415.1 Streptomyces sp. NPDC048106
TGTACCAGTCGGTGCCGTTCCGGCAGGACACCTCCTATCTGGCGATCGGTGAGCGGACGAACGCGAACGGGTCGAAGAAGTTCCGTGAGGCCATGCTGGAGGGCCGCTGGGACGACTGTGTGGAGATGGCGCGCGAGCAGATCCGCGAGGGCGCGCACATGCTCGATCTGTGTGTGGACTATGTCGGCCGGGATGGTGTGGCGGACATGGTGGAGCTGGCGGGGCGGCTGGCGACGGCGTCGACGCTGCCGATCGTGCTGGACTCCACGGAGGTGGAGGTCCTTCAGGCCGGTCTGGAGCGGCTGGGTGGCCGTGCGGTGATCAACTCGGTGAACTACGAGGACGGCGACGGCCCGGAGTCGCGGTTCGTGAAGGTCACCAGGCTGGCGCGGGAGCACGGGGCGGCGCTGATCGCGCTGACGATCGACGAGGAGGGCCAGGCCCGTACCCCGGAGAAGAAGGTCGAGATCGCCGAACGGCTGATCGCGGATCTGACGGGGAACTGGGGCATCCGGGAGGAGGACATCCTCATCGACACCCTGACCTTCACGATCTGCACGGGTCAGGAGGAGTCCCGCAAGGACGGCATCGCCACCATCGAGGCGATCCGCGAGCTGAAGAAGCGGCACCCGGCGGTGCAGACCACCCTCGGTCTGTCGAACATCTCCTTCGGTCTGAACCCGGCCGCGCGGATCCTGCTGAACTCCGTCTTCCTGGACGAGTGTGTGAAGGCGGGGCTTGACTCGGCGATCGTGCACGCCTCGAAGATCCTGCCGATCGCGCGGTTCAGCGAGGAGGAGGTGCGGACCGCGCTCGATCTGGTCTACGACCGCCGCGCCGAGGGCTACGACCCGCTGCAGAAGCTGATGCGGTTGTTCGAGGGGGCGACGGCGAAGTCGCTGAAGGCGGGCAAGGCCGAGGAGCTGGCCGCGCTGCCGCTGGAGGAGCGGCTGAAGCGGCGGATCATCGACGGGGAGCGCAACGGTCTGGAGGCCGACCTGGACAGCGCCCTTCGGGAGCGTCCGGCGCTGGACATCGTGAACGAGACGCTGCTGGACGGGATGAAGACCGTCGGTGAGCTGTTCGGTTCGGGGCAGATGCAGCTGCCGTTCGTGCTGCAGTCCGCCGAGGTGATGAAGGCCGCGGTCGCGCACCTGGAACCGCACATGGAGAAGTCGGACGCCGAGGGCAAGGGCAC
>NZ_JBEZND010000115.1:0-1135 GCF_040706415.1 Streptomyces sp. NPDC048106
CCACTGAGACCCGTGCATCGTGAAGTCGCAGGTCACGGATCTGGTGTGCGGGGCGATCGGGGTACTCGCGCTGGTCGTCGGCCGGTGTCCCTCGTGAAGATCGTCTGACTTGTCGACCGGAGCCGTTGCCAGGTCCTGCTGCGCTGATCACCAGGCCGCTCCTACGATCCGTCACCAGGCCGGTACGGCCGGAGACCATGAGAGGGCGTGGGGGATGCAGGAGCTGGAGCGGATCACGGCCCGTCAGGGCGAACTGGACGCACTCGTCTAGGAGTTGACCAAGCAGCTGCACGAGGCCCAGGTCGAGCGGGAAGAACTGCAGGTCGCCGAGCGGGTCCTGAACCGGCTGGCCGAGCAGGACCGGGCCGCAGCTGCATCCCCGTCCCCAGTCCGGGTGGCGGGGCGGGCGGTGCTGCTGATTCCGCACCGCAGCGAGAACCCTGACGAGGCCGCGCTGCCCGAGGACTACCGCAAGATCCTGGCCATCGCGCGGGACGCCGACGGCCCGGTACAGGTCAGGGTGCAGTCGGCGAACGGCTGGGCCTGGACGCCTCGGTGCGCGGCAAGCTGGAGCCCTTGCGCGCGAAGATGACCAAGCTCGCCGACCGCGGCTGGCTGCACAAACGGCCCGACGGCCGCTTCACCGCACGCAGTTGACGATGTCGCGGCCTGCCGTCGGCAGGGCGTAACCGGCGGGCCCCCGGCGGCAGTTGGTTTTGGTGTGAAGAAAGCCAACAGCACCGTCGAGGGCCCTGACGGCCTTGTCTACACCGCCCGCCTGCCGCTGTCGAGCGCCACCCTGAACTACCTCGCCGACCTGATACGCGGCCACTTGAAGAAGATCCGTTCCCGGTGGCGGGCCCTGCCTCCGGGGAAGATCGCCTCACTCGTGCTGGCGGTACTGCGCTGTGACCAGCGGCCCGGCGACCTGGCCGGCGGCAACGGCATACATCGCACCACCGTGACCCGGTGGGTTCGCGAGACCGTCGGCCTGCTGGCCGCCCGCGCCCCGCGCCTGGACCGAGCCCTGAAGAAGACCGTCCGAAAGGGCGGCGGAGTCGTGCTGCTGGACGGCACGCTGATTCGCACCCGACGGCGCACGGGGATGGAGAACCGGAAGAACTACTCCGGCAAG
>NZ_JBEZND010000116.1:0-1112 GCF_040706415.1 Streptomyces sp. NPDC048106
CGCCGCCTGGACCGGGTGATCATCCGGTTCGCGGGGGACTCGGGTGACGGCATGCAGCTCACCGGGGACCGGTTCACCTCGGAGACCGCTTCCTTCGGCAACGACCTCTCCACCCTGCCGAACTTCCCCGCCGAGATCCGCGCCCCCGCCGGCACCCTGCCCGGCGTCTCCTCCTTCCAGCTCCACTTCGCCGACCACGACATCCTCACCCCGGGCGACGCGCCGAACGTCCTCGTCGCGATGAACCCGGCCGCGCTGAAGGCCAACATCGGCGATCTGCCGCGGGGCGCCGAGATCATCGTGAACACCGACGAGTTCACCAAACGCGCCCTGCAGAAAGTGGGCTACGACGCCTCACCGCTGGAGGACGGCTCGCTCGACGGCTACGGCCTCCACCCGGTGCCGCTGACCACCCTGACGGTGGAGGCGCTCAAGGACTTCGACCTCTCCCGCAAGGAGGCCGAGCGCAGCAAGAACATGTTCGCCCTGGGCCTGCTGAGCTGGATGTACCACCGGCCCACCGAGGGCACGGAGAAGTTCCTGGCGTCGAAGTTCGCGAAGAAGCCGGAGATCATGGCGGCGAACATCGCCGCGTTCCGTGCGGGCTGGAACTTCGGCGAGACCACGGAGGACTTCGCCGTCTCCTACGAGGTCGCCCCGGCCGCCAAGGCCTTCCCGGTGGGCACCTACCGCAACATCTCCGGCAACCTCGCCCTGGCCTACGGCCTGATCAGCGCCTCCCGCCAGGCGGACCTGCCGCTGTTCCTGGGCTCGTACCCGATCACGCCGGCCTCGGACATCCTGCACGAACTGAGCAAGCACAAGAACTTCGGCGTGCGCACCTTCCAGGCCGAGGACGAGATCGCGGGCATCGGCGCGGCACTGGGCGCGGCGTTCGGCGGCTCGCTCGCGGTGACGACCACCTCGGGGCCGGGCGTGGCGCTGAAGAGCGAGACGGTCGGGCTCGCGGTCTCGCTGGAGCTGCCGCTGCTGGTGGTGGACATCCAGCGCGGCGGCCCCTCGACCGGGCTGCCGACCAAGACCGAGCAGGCGGACCTGCTCCAGGCGATGTACGGGCGCAACGGTGAGGCGCCGGTGCCGATCGTCGCGCC